>VEOY01000044.1 GCA_012026685.1 Nitrospirota bacterium | reverse complement strand
GATATCGTGCACTGATCTGCCGATCTCTGTCCGGGCTATCTCTCCGGTCACCGCTTCGGCCCTGCCTATGCGCAGGACGTGCGTATAGTAGAATCTGAGCGGACAGCCCAGATACAGGTCAAGCGCCGTGGGACTGAATGCATGGCCTTTCAGAAGATCGAGCACCTGCGCTGTCTTTTCGACAGGCTGCGGACCGATGTTGCCGAGACTGACCCGGTACTGCACAGAGGCGACATAATCACTGACCTCTGTTTTTCCATCGCGCTTCTGGCGCGTCCAGAGCAGGCGCTCGACAAACCGCGATCGCTCCTGGGTATCCGACTCGACAGAGAAGATATGCACCTTTCGGGCAGACCCGAGGAGCGTGCTGAAGTTGTAGTCAGCTATCCTGTCCCGGTCGATATAGGTCGGCAGTCCGAGATATTGGCGGGCCTTGAGAGGCAGCAGCGTATCGTCCCTGCGCGTTGCAGGAAGCGTCTCCTCATTGGCGTTCAGGATGATGACGCGGTCGAACGACAGGCCGCGGGTCTCCAGAAGACCGAGCACCTGCAGTCCCCTGACCGGCGTTCCGTCAAAGGGCACATGGGATGCTGCCACGCACTTTCTGAAGAGACCGAAGTAACTGTCCCGGTCAGCAAAGGAAAACCCGGTGAGCAGGGAGCCTGACAGGTCTCCGATCGTCCGCACAAATGCCTCGGCGAACGGCTGGAAAAGCGGATGCAGCCGGGCGCTGCTGTTGTCGTAGATGAAGGTGAGCAGCGCAAGACACTCTGCCGCGAAATCCGCTACGGACGCGAACGAAAGGAACCGGCCGATGGTCGAACGATGGATATGTCTGAGGTGCTCCCGCAGGTCGTTCGGCGCCGCTTCCTCGCCTGCAGTGCCGAGCTTTTTTGCCGCTCGCTCCATGATATCATCTGTGGACTCTATCTCTTTCATCGTCATGAAGGTCCGGGACGCGTTCTCGCTGAAGACCTCCTCGATCGTGTGGAAGAGCACGCGGGTCGTCTCCGGTTTTCCCCTGAAGAAGATGTTCTTGGTGTAAGGGTGAAGCACGAAGTTCAGATACGCCGGCAGATAGACGCGGTCCCGGTCCATGGACGAGACAAGTCCCATGAGATTTTCGAGAAACCCGAAGATGGGGGTGCGCCTGAGCGGATAGCCCATGGAGATGTTATAGTCGTCTTCGGTCATATGGATGAGTCCCTGCCTGAGCAGCGGGAAAAGAGCGTCCGACGACGGCAGGACAACTGCTGTCCGCTCGTCAGGCCGCTCCTGTCCGAAAAGCCTGCTGAGAGCGAAGATCTGGCCATGGATGTCGGGACTGCTGTAGAACGAGACCTTTTCCGCTGTCTCTTCCTCAGCCTCCTCACCCTCTGCCTCGACATTGAAGTCCTTCAGGTGGTCCGAAAGCCCCCTGCCCTGCTGAAAGAGGAAGATCGTGTTATCAGCCAGTCCCAGTTTACGAAAGATCTCCTTCTCTGTTTTCGTAAGGGCAAAGAACCCGGCAAAGACCTTCATGTTGTATCTGCCGAGCGCGTCGCCGAGGTCCATAGCAGCCACAGCCAGATACCGGGAAGAACGGGTCGAGAGGCCGGCCGACTCCAGCTCAGCATAAAAGCGGTCGTAAAAGTAGGACAGCGACTGGAGGCGCGCAAGCGAACCTTCGGGGATGAGTCGTGCTGCCTCAGGATCGACCTGCCGGACCAGATCACTGCTGATTCCCTCGATGCGCAGTTCCTCAAGGTCGCGGAATATCGTCATGCCGATGGAAAAGAAGCGGTCGAGAGAAAGGAAGCGGTCATGTCCTATCCGGTCTTCAGCGGAGCGGTGGATGTTGTACAGGACAGCCACGGCATCGATCACGTCTATCTTGCGCCGTTCGAACGAGGCGTCATAGAGCTCATCGACGAACCCGTCGATCGCATGGATGACCGGCGGTATGTAGGCGCCGCCTGTCCGGAGGGCGATCTCCCTGCGGAGAAAATGGGCAGGCCTTCTCCCGGGAAATACCACGAGGTCCCCGGAGAAATCCTGACCGCGCGGCTCGAGCAGCGAAGCTGCCTCTGCAACGATATTCGATTCCGCGGGAAGCACGCGCGCGTTCATACGACCTCCACCGCCCGGTTGACGTCAACATACACCAGGAGTCCGCGTACTGCCCTCCCGGGATAGAGCGCCGCGACCACAGACAGGTAGCGCCGCACCTGTTCCGCGTGACGCTCCACGGCCGCGTCCTCTCTGCCGGTCTTGAAATCCAGAACGGTCGCAGTATCATGGTCTATGACCAGGCGGTCAATGCGAAGCAGCCTGCCTGTCTGATCCACCATCTCTCTTTCGGTAAAGACCGCCCGGCCTTCTCTTTCCTTGAAAAACTCCGCGGCTTTGGGATTGCCGAGCACTCCCGTCACCGCAGCAGCGATCTCCTCGTCAGGATATGCGATCCCGGTCTCTGCCTTTGCCTTCCCTATGAGAGCGCGGAGCTGCACCGCATCCGGCATGGTTGTCGCCACCCTCGAAAGCACGTCATGGATGAGTTCGCCGCGTCTGCGCTCTGCGACCGCAAGTGAGCCGTAAGGCATCAGGTGCCGCCGTATGCTGCCCGTCCGGTGGGTAATGCCGCATGGCTGCTGCGGCTCCGTCTTTGGCGCATGGCTGCGCTCCACACGGGAAGCTTCGGGAAAACTCTCTTCCGGAAGCAGATCGAACGGCTGTTTGTCCCTCGCGCCCTTTACCCCGATGACGTACATTTCTTCTCCGGCCCGGGTGAGCCCGACATAGAGAGCGTTCAGACGGTTGACAAGGTCTTTTGCCGCAGCCTCATCATACAGCGGCTGAAGGTCCGGCTCGCTGGAGCATATGCCCCTCGTCAGCTTGAGGAGCCGCATCCTGTCCCCTTCCGTCTGCTCCACAAATTCGAATGGCTGCTGCCGAGTGGCATAGAGCAGCACGATGGTCGCGGGGAACCCGAGCCCCTTCGCCTTATGAATGGTCATCACCCGTACTGCCGGAACGCCCTTTGGAACGTCCATGTTCCAGCCGGCATCGTCGGCATCTTCGTCGTCAGCGAACTCGATGAAGTCCCTCAGACTGTTGAATCCGGCGCCCTCGAACTCCCTGATCACCTCGAGGATCTTGACCAGCGTTGCCTCTTCATGGCCGCAGGTCTCGAACACCCGGAACACGCTGAATACCTCGGTTACGAGATCATAGACCGGAAAATATCCTGCCACCCTGAAAAGCCCGTCAAAGTATTGTTCCCACAACTGAGGATACAGGCGCTGGAAGACCTTGTAGGTCCGTTCTCCGCGTGCAGCCAGGATGCAGGAGTGCAGGTCTTCCGGTTTGACAGAGGCCGCGTCCGCCGTACAGGCCTTGCTGAATATCTCACCCAGCAGGAAGGTGCTGAAGGCATGGTCGTCTATGGGGGAATCGAGAAAGTTCAGAAGCGCGACGACCTCGCCGGTGATCCTCCTTCTCCGGATGTCAAGGTTGCTGTAGGAGATGAAACCGATGCCCGCCTCGTTCAGCCATCCCGAGACCCGCACGGCATCCTCGTTCCGCTGGGTCAGGACCGCGATGTCACTCAGCCTGAAGCCGCGCTCCTGCAGCTGTCCGATCGTCCGAACCATGCGTTCGCGCTCCGGCGGGCTTTCGTCATTCCGTTCCAGCACGGCAGCCTCGACATGGCCGGTATCGCCGCTGCAGTCGCGCGCGGTCTGTTCATAATCTGCAAGGCCGCTGCGCCGCGCCGCATCTCCGTATTCAGGGTTCGCGGGCATGGTCTTTTTGAAGACCGCATCGACGAACTTCAGTATTTCCGGCCTGCTCCGGAAGTTCTCGGTCAGGCCCTCCACGGAGGGCTTCACCAAAGTGAGATACTTCCCGCGCTCGAGATCCTGCATGATAGTGTAGTCAGCGTAGCGGAAACCGTAGATCGCCTGCTTGGTGTCTCCCACCACGAACAGGCTCCCGCCCTGGCTGAGCGAATTTTCGACGAGCGGCAGGAGGTTGTCCCACTGGACAGGCGAGGTGTCCTGGAACTCATCGATGAGATAATGGTAGACGGTATCGCCGATCCTGAAGTAGATGTCCGGCACGATCTGCCGGTCAATGTAGTCTGCAAGCACCCGGTTGATATCTTCGATGAAGACCTTTTCCTGCTGACGCTTCACCACTTCGAGCGTGTCCCGGAAGCCGCTGAAGATCCTCAGATAAGGGGTGAAGAAGGAACGGGCATAGAGACCGGCAAATTGGCGCACCAGGGATGCGAGGTCGTCCCAGAGACCGCAGACCCGGTCATGCGCGGCAATGGCGGCAGCATCATTCTTGGCCGGTTTTGTCACCGGCGCGTTGGCGCATCCCCTGCCGATCAGTTCCACGAACCTTCCTTCTGCGGCAAGGTCCGGCATCTTCCGGAAGGAGGAGTTGCCGTGGCGTTTGAGGTTCCCTGCGCATATCTCCGCATCGATTGCCGCGATCACATCCGTCATGCGCTTCCTGAGCACTGCCATGTCAGCAGAGAGATCCTCGAACAGCAGTTCGCGGCGTGTTGATGAAAGCTTGCGGTAGATGTTTCTCAGTTCCTTCAGGATCGCCGCCGTAGGGTCCCAGTAATAGGCTGCCCTCCCCTCCCGGTGCTCGGCGATGCCGGAGACTGCGGACTGCATGAGCCGGGCCTCGGCCGACCCTTCTCTCACCCTTCTGAGGTAAAGGTCGAACGCATAGCCGATGATCCTGCTGCTGTCCATCACGATCTCGAAATCCGGATCAAAGCCGAAATCGATCGCTGACGACTTGAAGACCGTTGCCATGAAGCTGTCGATGGTACGGACCTGAAAATCCGCGTAGGTGTCGAGGATGCGGTCTATGAGGCCGGAAGCTTTTTCCTTCAGCTCGTCCTGGGTGAACGGAAGACGCTCTTTCAGCTGCTGCAGGCTGACCGGATCTCCAATACAGGCCGACTTGAGCCACCGCAGCACCCGTTCTTTCATCTCCTTTGCCGCGTTGTTCGAAAAGGTGATGGCCAGGATGTTCCTGAGATCATTCTGAGGGATAGCGCCGTTCATAAGGAACTCGACATAGCGCAGGGTGAGGGCGTGCGTCTTTCCCGAACCTGCAGATGCCTTCAGCACCATAATGTGCGGAAATTGATACGGCGGTCTGCTGTCCTGCTCCGATGATCTTATTTTCTCTGCCACGGTACAGGTATCATACCATTCCTCCCCGGACAAGGGATGTCCGGGGTCCGATATGAGAAGGCAAAGGGAGAGGGGTGAGGGGATAGGCGTGAGGCGAGGGGCTAAGGGCAATGAGCGAAGGTTCCGGACAATGAGAAACACCCAATTCTTTATACTCCTGATTCGTTGCTCATTGCTGATTTTTTTGTGGCAGGAAAGCGGCCGGGGAACAGGGCAGCGCCCCGAGAAATAATCGTCAAAAAAAAGGCGGTACCTTACAGGCACCGCCTTTCTATCCTAATTTGTTAAGACCGAACCGGTCTTAGCAGCCGCGCGGGCTTCAACCACCGCCGTAGAACATGCTGTTGATCTCGTCCTGGCTCAGAGGCCCCACGATCTTGAGCTTCTTCTCCCCGCACCCGGGGCATGACTCTTTCAGCAGGTCTTCGTCTGAATTGATGACAGTCGCATACTGGCTTCCGCACTTCTGGCATGCGCATCTATTATAGGTAAGGGCATTTGCTTCCATGATATTTCACCTCCGGATCATTAGTTTCATTGTTGCAATATGTCTTAATTATATCATACCTCATAGAAATTGTCAGGTTTTTTCACTGCGTTCCGTGATTTAAATGCACCCGTCTGACTG
>VEOY01000049.1 GCA_012026685.1 Nitrospirota bacterium | reverse complement strand
TGATTCTAGGATATCAGAGGCCCACCCCAAAGGTAATTGGACAAACTACCTATTTGAAGAAGAATTGTGTCTTAGTCGAAGAGAAATGTTGTGCTAGCGTGCATATCATTGTAGCGCACGTTGGAACATCGCAAATACGGCGTCGTGTCCTCAGGCTGCGCAATACCGTGATTCTGTTTGACATCTCTCATCCTCCCTTCTATCATTAAACCCTATGGAACTTTCTGAGCTGATGAAGATCATGGCTGCGTTACGGGGGGAGAAGGGCTGCCCATGGGACAGGGAACAGACGCGGGATTCTCTCAAGCCGTTCATCGTAGAAGAGGCCTATGAAGTGCTCGAGGCTATAGACGAGAAAAAGCCCGAGGCTGTGAAGGAGGAACTGGGCGACCTTCTTTTTCAAATCGTCTTCCAGAGCCGCATTGCCGAAG
Source organism: Nitrospirota bacterium (assembly GCA_012026685.1). GTDB lineage: Bacteria > Nitrospirota > Thermodesulfovibrionia > Thermodesulfovibrionales > UBA6898 > UBA6898. The sequence continues at coordinate 31,038 of VEOY01000049.1, read as the reverse complement.
AAAATGGTGAGTTCGGAATGTCAGATGTGATCGAAACGATCGGGAAAAAGATGATCAGCCGCCACCCCCATGTCTTTGGGGATACGACGTGCGAGACCTCGGAAGAGGTGATCATGAACTGGGAGGAGCATAAGAAAAGGGAAGGCAAGCAGCGCGCCTCGGTCCTGGAGGGCGTTCCGAAAGAGCTCCCCGCGCTGCTCCGGGCGCACAGACTTCAGTCGCGGGCTTCACGCGTCGGGTTTGACTGGGAACGGCCTGAAGATGTCCTGGCAAAGCTTGATGAGGAGGTCGCAGAGTTCAAGGATGCGGTCAACCGGAAAGAAAAGGACGGCATCGAGGATGAACTGGGCGATATTCTGTTCATGATCGTCAATATATCCCGCTTTATCGGTGTTAATCCCGAAGATGCGCTGAGAAAAACCATTAGCAAGTTCATATCCCGCTTTCGCTACATTGAGATGGCAGCGGCTGACATGGGGCGGAAACTTACGGACCTGTCCCTGGCAGAGATGGACGCCCTCTGGGATGAGGCCAAGAAGAGGCAGCCGCCGGCGGTATAGCTCTCCTTCTGAATACACATTTTTATTGCATGCTCCTGCGTTTGCGTGCAGTTTCTCCACCGCAGGTTAAATTGACAGTCAAACAGACAGTCTGATAATATTAAACGTATTGCCGATAAGAGCAAACTTCCTGCAAGGGGAGGGCGCAAAACTACCGGTCCTGTTGCATGGACAGCGGAGTTACCGAAGCAATTATGAATAAATTTGTATATATAAGCCCAAATCAAAAAGGTTTGGGCTTTTTTGTGCCATGTAACATGTGGAGGGGGACAATGAAAAAGATCTGTTATGTTGTTTTCGCTGCTGTATTTTTCCTGAGTTGTATCTCTATTGCATCAGCCGCTCCTGTAAAAGAGATCCTCTACACCAAGAAGATGGCTCTCGTATACCCGGCAACGTATACCTTCCGGTTCAGTCTGTGGGACAGCGCTGACCCTGCTGACCCTGCCGGGCAGATGGTCTGGAGCGATGACAATGTCGTGATGTCGCTGAACAGCCCCAAGATCGTCTATTCGTTGGGGAGCAACGCTGTTCTTGATGGAGTGGATTTTTCCCAGCAGCTTTGGGTGCAGGTTGACAGATGGGTGAAGTCCAAGGGCGCGTGGAAGCCGGTCAACAATATCCGGGACCGCCTGGGAGTTGTGCCGTATGCGCTCTGGTCGGAAAAGAGTTCTGTTGCCGCTTCTGGCGGCAGCATCACCGGAGTGTACGGCACAGGGGGACTGCAGGGGGGCGGAACGAGCGGCGACATCAACCTCAGCGTGGATTTCGCAGGAACGGGAACAGCGGCCGCTGCTGCCAGAAGTGACCATTCCCATGATTTCACCGCAGATTTTGTGAATACGACCGGCGATACCATGACCGGAGCGCTTGTTCTGAATACCGGCGCTGCAGGAGACCTGACGCTGTCAGAGGATGGGATGTCGAAGGCGGGTGATCTGGCGGTTGATATGACCGACAGCCAGAAGGACACTACGTTAACTGTAACCAACCCGGACGCTGCTTTCAAGGCAAATCTTGCGGTTGAAGGGACGATACAGGCCCAGGCCTTTACCGGCGACGGTTCAGCCCTGACGAATGTGAACCCTGCTGCTCATACCCACTCCGACGCTGATGTCACCTTCAATTACGCCGGGAGTGCATCGAAAGGAGGTCCGGCAACTTCAGCGCTCGCATTGAACTCAAATGGAACTAATTGCGGGGCGGGAGCGTGGCCTAAAGGTATTGATGAGTACGGAAATGCAGAGAACTGTACCGCTACAGTTGTGAGGGTTGAGACTGGAACAGGTCTTTCAGGCGGACCTATAACATCGTCAGGCACCATTGACGTAAATTTCGGCACAACATCAGGAACAGTTGCCGCAGGTAACCACAGTCATAACTATGAATCAGATTATGTGAACGTTACCGGTGATACCATGACCGGCGACCTTTCAACAAGCGGAATCATCAGCGCGACCGGGTTCAGAACAGGGGATTATTTGATTGATGCTGCGGGGATCCGAACCGTCCACTCAGATATATCATCCAATGTAAATCCGGCCATTAATATCATTCCCGGTACCGACGATCTGCCCGGTCTGCCGGGCGATGTGAATATAAAGGGGAGCTGGGCGGGCAATTATTCGGGTGGCAATGTCACTGTTGAAAGCGGTGCCACGTCCGGTTGGTCAACTGCCGGCTTTCATTCAAAAACCACTCTGGCTGGAGGAGACATTTCGGGCCGCGCAAATACTGGATCAAAGATTGAGTTGAAAGGCGGCGTCTCGGCAGGCGGAGGGAGCGCAGATGTGAGCGGCGGTACCGTTACGATCATGGGCGGCACCGGTAATGGCACCGGCGCGGGCGGAAATATCATCATTCTCCCCGGTTCCGGCGGGACAAACGGAAATGTCGGCATCGGGACAACGAGCCCGTCTGCCGAACTTGATGTAACGGGAACGGTTAAGGCTACTGCATTTACCGGCGACGGTTCAGCCCTGACGAATGTGAACGCTTCGGCGGTAAGCAACGGCGTATATACAACCGGCAGTTATGCCGACCCTTCATGGATCACTTCTCTTTCCGGAGGCAAGATAAGCGGAGACATCTCAGGCAATGCAGCTAATGTAACGGGGATCGTGGCTGTCGCAAACGGCGGCACCGGCGCAGGAACACCCTCAGGGGCGCGCGCAAATCTCGGTGCAGCGTCAAGCGGAGATAATGCTGATATCACTTCGCTTTCAGGGCTGACGACGCCTCTATCCCTGTCCCAGGGCGGAACAGGTTCGAATACGAAGAATTTCGTTGATCTTTCCACAAACCAGACAGTCGGAGGGAATAAAACCTTAACCGGAACTCTTGACGTCGGGAACATCACCGCTTCCGGGGCTGCGACGGTCACGAGCGGCGCGGGTGCGACTCTCGCTTTGCGTGGAGGCAACAGCTCGAGTGCTGTTGGCGGACAGGTGACAGCGACCGGCGGCACGGGCGGGACCAATCTTGCCGGTGGCCAAGTGGCATTGAATGGCGGTCCGGGCGGCTGGAACGGCCCGGGCGGTAATGTCGCGCTAACCGCCGGAACAGGTGGACAGAGCGGAGGCACCGGTGCCAGCGTGCAGCTTGCCGGCGGAGGGCCCAATTATGGTGCAGGAGGCGGCATCATTCTTAGTACCGGCATGGAAAACCCCGGCAACTGGTGGGACCCGGGCCATCATGGCGCCATCGTGATGCAGATCGCAGGCACGGAATACATGCGCATCGATGGCAATCGTCCCGGCTACCATGGATATGTCGGTATCGGGACAGCTACCCCCGGATATAAATTGGATGTGAGCGGATTGATAAACGCATCGTCTGGAATATGCATAGCAGACAATTGCAAATCGTCATGGGCGGGAGTCAGCCCATGGTCGACCTCCGGATCAGATATTTACTATAACACCGGAAACGTCGGCATCGGGACAGCAGGGCCGGGGGCAAAACTCGATGTTGCAGGGGGAGCGATAAGGACCAATAACCAGCTCATTTCTACAGTTGCTACAGGAACCGCACCGCTTCAGGTTTCATCAGCAACCATGGTCTCAAATCTGAACTCGGAAATGGTCGGCGGGTATAAGATCGCCGACCTTGATACGCGATACGGTCAGACGGCACCGAGCCAGGTACCGAAAGCGAACACGCTGACGACCGTGGTCTCGGCCAATAATGTGGGCTCTTATTCATCCATAACGATCGGGGCCGACGGTCTCCCGGTCATTTCGTATTGGGATGCAACGAAAGCCTATCTCAATGTCGCAAAGTGTGCCAACACAGTCTGCTCATCAGTTGCCAGCTCCAGTTCGTTCGTTGCGGGCTCCTCAGGCCATACCTCGATCGCCATCGGCTCTGACGGCATACCGGTCGCATCGCATGTCATGGGCGGACAGCTCTACGTTGCACGATGTGCGGATTCGAACTGCAGCACAATCAGCAGCAATACACCTATTCCTGTTGGCGCGTCCGGATATACCGCGATCGCGATCGGAACTGACGGTTATCCGATTATCGCCTTTCTTCAGGGCGGAACGCTCATGACCGTCAAGTGCGCGAATGCAGCCTGTACTTCCTACAGTATAGCCGGTGTGCAAAACTCAAACGGCCATATCTCGATTGCAGTGGGTGTGGACGGCCTTCCGGTTATTTCGAATCTATTTTCAGGAGCTTTATATGTCGGAAAATGTGCGAACACCAACTGTTCCGCGTTGTCGAGTTACACCGCTTTTACCGGCACTTCAGGATATACGTCTATAGCTATTGGATTTGATGGCCTCCCCGTTATATCCCATATCTCAGGCGGTGGGCTGTATGTCGGGAAATGCGCAAACAACGCATGTTCTTCTGGATACAGCAGCCACACCGGCATTGCCGGGGCGGCCGCGTTTTCATCCCTGACCCTCGGTATGGACGGGTCTCCTTCTGTTTCTTATTACACGGGCAGCGCGCTGGGATACGTGAAATGCGGCAACGCCTCCTGTTCGGCGAATAATACGGTAACAACTGTTGATGCAACTGTTGCGAATGTGGGTCAGTACAATTCTATCACTATCGGTACTGACGGCATGCCGGTCATGTCGTATTATGACGTTTCGAATGGCGACCTCAAATTTGCAAAGTGCGCTAACCAGTTCTGTGTCAATAACTTGTGGCGGAGATAGATCGCAGTCTCAGATGAATTCGTCGGTACGAAAGGCGGAGTAATACCCGCCTTTCTTGTCGCTTCCGCACTGAATCCTCAGCACACGGGAAGTCTGATCGTTATCGGGCCAACCCTTTTACTTCTCTCCTAATTTCCTGTAAAATAAAGAACTTTATAACGGGGAGGTGGGTGTATGGGTCATGTAAAAGGACTCAAATGCAGGGAATGCGGCAGAGAATACCCTGTTGATCCCATTTATGTCTGCGAGTTCTGCTTTGGTCCCCTCGAGGTTGCTTATGACTACAAAAGCATTGCCAAGGCCGTTACACGAAAAAAAATAGAACAACGACCTGAAACGCTCTGGCGGTACCGGGAGCTCCTGCCGGTTGACGGCGAACCGCAGGTCGGACTCAGTTCAGGGTTTACCCCTCTGGTCAAGGCGGACAACCTTGCCCGGGAGATCGGCATCGACGAACTCTATATCAAGGACGACACGGTGGTCCATCCGACGCTCTCGTTCAAGGACCGTGTTGTTGCCGTCGCCCTTACCAAGGCAAAGGAGTTCGGTTTCGACACCGTCGCCTGCGCATCAACGGGCAACCTTGCTCATTCGGTTTCAGCTCACGGCGCGAGGGCGGGGTTCAAGCGGTTCATCTTTATCCCTGCCTCGCTTGAAGCGAGCAAGATCGTTGCTTCACTCGTGTACGAGCCGAACCTCATTGCTGTAGATGGCAACTATGACGATGTCAACCGGCTCTGCAGCGAAGTGGCGAACAAGTACCGCTGGGCCTTTGTGAATATCAACATCCGGCCGTTCTATGCCGAGGGGTCCAAGACGATCGGCTTTGAGATCGCCGAACAGCTGGGCTGGAAGGCCCCGGATCACATTGTTGTCCCCTGTGCCAGCGGGTCGCTCCTGACAAAGGTCTGGAAGGCTCTGAAGGAATTCAAACAGATCGGCATCCTGAAGGAGCTTGAGACAAAGATATTCGGGGCGCAGGCCACGGGCTGCGGACCAATAGCGACGGCGGTCAAGTCCGGCACAGACGTCATACGACCGGTCAAGCCGAATACGATCGCCAAGTCCCTCGCGATCGGCAATCCCGCTGACGGCTTTTACGCGTCCCAGGCCATCAAGGAGACCGGCGGATATGCGGAGGATGTCTCCGATCAGGAGATCATTGATGCAATGAAGCTCCTGGCCCGTACCGAGGGCATCTTTGCGGAGACTGCCGGAGGCGTGACCCTTGCCTCTACCATAAAGCTCATCCGGGACGGCAGGATCTCGCGGGAGGGAACGACCGTCATCTGCATCACCGGAAACGGACTGAAGACACAGGAGGCCCTTCAGGGCCACACCGTATTGCCGCACCATATAAAACCGAGCCTGGCGTCATTTGAAGACGTGCTCGAAAAGATAAACAAGGCAAACTAAAAGGAGGAGCGATATATGGCAGTGAAAGTGAGGATCCCTACACCGTTGCAGAAGTTGACCCAGGGAAAGGAAGAGGTTGACGGGCCGGCAGGTACGATCATGGCCCTGGTCAACGAGCTTGACCGGCAGTATCCGGGACTCGCCGAGCGCGTCTCGGAGAATGGGAAGATACGGAGATTCGTGAATATCTATGTCAACGACGAGGACATCCGCTTTCTCAATGCCGAGGAGACATCCGTGAAGGACGGAGATGAGGTTTCGATCGTTCCCGCAATTGCAGGCGGAGCCTGGTAGGAGGCTGAGATGAAAATGAGAGTCAAGCTGACCTTCCCGCAGAACCTGATCAGGGAGCCGGTGATCTTTACCATGGCAAAGCAGTTCAATGTGATGCCCAACATCAGGCGTGCGCGGGTAACGGAGACGGTCGGAGAGATGGTCCTTGAGCTTGAGGGCGATGAAGCCAGTCTGCAGCAGGGCATTCGGTTCCTGAAGGAAAAAGGTGTCGATGTTGAGCTGGTGGAAGGGGACGTGATCGAATAGCCCGCGGGCATTGATCGGAAGGACGGAATAGAGACGAACCATGGCCTGGAGCGGTCTCATAAACCAGTACCGCAGCTTTTTGCCTGTTACGGACGCTACGCCGAGGATAACCCTGCATGAGGGCAATACCCCTCTCATCAAGGCGGTAAACCTGAAGGTCAGGGCGTGCCTCGATCTTGATCTGTACTTCAAGTTCGATGGTGCGAACCCCACGGGTTCATTCAAGGACCGTGGCATGACACTGGCGCTGTCAAAGGCGGTTGAGTCCGGGGCGAAGGCGGTGATCTGTGCATCGACCGGCAATACGTCCGCCTCCGCCGCGGCATATGCGGCACGTGCCGGTGTCCGGGCCATCGTGCTTATCCCTGAAGGAAAGATCGCGCTCGGGAAGCTGTCACAGGCAATGGTCCATGGGGCGACGGTTATCCAGATAGCGGGCAACTTTGATGAAGCGCTTGCGATCGTGAAATCTCTGGTGGCCAGGTACCCGATAACTCTGGTAAACTCCATCAATCCTTTCCGGATCGAGGGGCAGAAGACCGCGGCGTTCGAGATCTGCGATCAGCTTGGTCATGCGCCCTATTACCATGCGTTGCCCGTAGGCAATGCCGGCAATATCACGGCGTCCTGGAAAGGGTACAGGCAATATCGTGAGGCAGGGAAGACAGAGAAGTTGCCGGTGATGCTCGGATTTCAGGCTGCCGGAGCTGCACCGATCGTGCTCGGACGTCCGGTCGAGAAGCCGGAGACGATAGCGACCGCCATCAGGATCGGAAACCCTGCGAGCTGGAAGGAAGCCCTTGCGGCACGTGACGAATCCGGTGGAAGGATCGATGCGGTCAGCGATGATGAGATACTCGGCGCGTACAGCATGATCGCGAATTGCGAGGGTATATTCTGTGAACCTGCTTCTGCAGCGTCGCTTGCCGGGGTGATAAAATTGAATAAGGAGGCCTACTTCAAACCCGGTGACAGCGTCGTGTGCACCCTTACGGGAAATGGCCTCAAGGACCCGGATACGGTCTTTTCCGTTTCGGGGAAACCCATCAGGGCGAAGGCGCAGTTGGATGACGTAGAAGGAGTTATAAAGGAACTGATATGAAATATGTTGTGATCGTGGGAGATGGCATGGCTGACCGGCCGGTTGCGGAGCTGGGCGGAAAAACACCGCTGGAGTATGCTCATACGCCGAATATGGACCGGCTTGCGTCAACAGGCATTCTCGGGAGCGTGAGGACCGTTCCGGAGGATATGCATCCCGGTTCTGACGTTGCAAATCTGAGCATACTCGGCTATTCCCCTGCGGATTATTATTCCGGCAGGGCCCCGCTGGAGGCAGCGAGCATCGGCGTTGAACTTGGAGAAAGGGATGTCGCGTTCCGCTGCAACCTTGTCACGCTCAAGTTCAGCGCGGACAGGACCAGCGCTATCATGGAAGATTACAGCAGCGGACATATACCCACGCAGGAGGCTGCAGAGCTCATCCGCGAGATCAACCGGCATCTGGGGAGCGATAGCATATCGTTCTATCCCGGGGTGAGCTACCGGCACCTCATGGTGTGGCGGGGAGGGTCTGCAGATGTCGAGTGCGTTCCCCCGCATGATATCCTGGGGAAGGACATCGCCGACTATCTGCCTGTCGGAAACGGCGATGATCTGCTCAAGAAGATCATGAAGGATTCTGTTGCGGTCCTTGAAGCCCATCCGGTCAACCAGAGCAGGATAAAAGACGGCAAGAACCCCGGCAACTGTGTCTGGTTCTGGGGGCAGGGCGGCAAGCCGCGGATGCCGAAGTTCCGCGACAAGTACGGTGTCAGCGGGGCCCTTGTGTCCGCTGTTGATCTGACAAAGGGACTCGGCATATATGCGGGGTTTGAGATCCTCCAGGTGCCGGGCATTACCGGGTACCTCGATACGAACTACCGCGGCAAGACGGATGCCACGATCAACGCGTTGCAGGATGTTGATTTTGTATACCTGCATGTTGAAGCCCCTGATGAAGCCGGTCATTCGGGGAAATGCGGGGACAAGATTCAGGCGATCGAAGATTTTGACCGGTTCGTGGTCGGGGGGATCATGGAGGGCATGAAGCGGTTCCCGGAATACCGGATCCTGCTGCTCCCGGACCATGCCACACCCCTGGAGATAAGGACGCACTCTTCGGAGCCGGTCCCCTTTGTGATCTTTGACAGCAGGCAAAAGAGGGAAAACGCCGTCTTCGCCTATGATGAGAAGATCACGGAACGCGACGGCATCAGGATATTCGACGAAGGCTACCAACTCATGGATTATTTTATTAAAGGAGAGAACGCATAACGTGGCACTGATCGTACAGAAGTACGGCGGGACTTCCGTCGGCAATATTGACAGGATAAAGAATGTGGCGAACCGTGTTGTCAGGACAGCCGGACAGGGGAATAAGGTCGTAGTCGTTGTGTCCGCCATGTCCGGTGAGACCGACAAGCTTATCGGTCTTGCCGGTCAGCTCTCAGCCGCGCCGAACGAACGGGAGATGGACATGCTTCTTTCATCCGGCGAACGCGTCACCAGCGCGCTGACGGCAATGGCCATTGAAGCCCTGGGGCAGAAAGCAAAATCATTCACCGGACGTCAGGCCGGGATCATCACCGATACCGTGCATACCAAGGCAAAGATCGAGCGCATTGCAGGCGACAGAATGAAACAGGCACTTGAACAGGGATATGTCGTGGTCCTTGCGGGGTTCCAGGGCGTGACCGAGACCGAAGATGTGACCACCCTCGGGAGGGGCGGTTCGGATCTTTCGGCAGTGGCGATCGCCTCGGCTGTCAACGCCGACCTCTGTGAGATATATACGGATGTGGACGGCGTCTATACCACTGATCCGAACATCGTTCCAGAGGCGAGGAAACTTGAGAAGATATCGTACGAGGAGATGCTCGAGCTCGCGAGCCTCGGGGCGAAGGTGCTGCAGACGCGGTCGGTGGAATTTGCCATGAAATACAAAGTGCCGGTGGTCGTGAGGTCGAGCTTTAATGATAATCCGGGGACACTGGTAGTTGAGGAGGATAAAGAGATGGAGAATGTTGTCGTATCAGGCATAGCCTATGACAAGAACCAGGCGAAGATCACGGTCGTGAACGTGCCTGACAAGCCGGGAATAGCTGCCAAACTTTTTCGGTCGATCGCTGAAGCCAATATCGTGGTCGATATGATCGTGCAGAACGTCAGCAGTGACGGCAAGTTTGCCGATATCTCATTTACGGTGCCCAAGACCGATACCCGCAAGGCGCTTGAAGTGAGTGAGGCCATTGCGAAGGAGATGGGAGCGGAGAGAGTGGACAGGCGAGAGGACATCAGCAAGATATCCGTCATCGGCGTCGGCATGAGGACCCATTCCGGAGTTGCTTCGAAGATGTTCCAGACGCTTGCGGCCAATAATATCAATATCGTGATGATCAGCACCTCGGAGATCAAGGTATCCTGTGTGATCGACCTGAAATATACGGAACTTGCCGTACGGGTCCTTCATGAGGTCTTCGGTCTGGCTGAGGCGGCGCATTGAGCCTTGCGCATATGTATATTGTCCTGGAAATGGTGTAGCATGAAGGAAGCAAAGGGATGAGAACCATCGAAATATATGATACAACGCTCAGGGACGGAGCCCAGTCGGAAGATGTGTCGTTCTCTGTCGAGGACAAGCTCAGGATAACCGAAAAGCTTGACGAACTCGGCGTACATTACATTGAGGGCGGCTATCCCGGTTCGAACCCCCGTGATATCGAATATTTCAAAAAGGCGGCGAAGTGCAGGCTTTCGCAGGCGAAGCTCGTTGCGTTCGGCAGCACGCACCGCCCGAAGAAAAAGCCGTCAAAGGATGAGACGATGAAGGCATTGCTCGATGCCGGAACGCCCGTTGTCACCATTTTCGGCAAGACGTGGGATTTCCATGTAAAGGAGGCCCTGAAGGTCCCGCTGAAGGAGAACCTCGATATTATTCATGATTCTGTAGCCTATCTCAGGAAACGTGCGGACAGGGTCTTTTTTGACGCAGAGCATTTTTTCGATGGGTATAAACATAATCCGGAGTATGCCCTGAAATGTCTTGAGGCCGCACAGCATGCGGGAGCTGATTGTCTTGTGCTGTGCGACACGAACGGCGGCTGTTTGCCTGCGGACATCAGGGATGTTGTCAGGAAGGCCAAAAAGACCTGCTCTGCGCAGCTCGGCATACATGTGCATAATGACAGCGACTGCGCTGTTGCCAATTCGGTCGTCTCTGTGGAGGAGGGCGTAACCCAGATCCAGGGGACGATCAATGGTCTGGGAGAACGGTGCGGCAACGCGAACCTCATATCGATCATTCCGAACATTCAATTGAAGCTTGGTATGAAGTGCCTTGCTCCCGCGCAGCTGGCAAAGCTGCGGGACGTGTCGCGGTTCGTTACCGAGATCGCCAATCTGAGGCATTTCAAGCGCCAGCCCTATACGGGTGACAGCGCGTTCGCCCACAAGGCAGGCATGCATGTCAGCGCGATCAGGAAAAGCCCGGAAACCTATGAGCATATCAGGCCTGATCTTGTCGGCAATTCGCAGCGTATTCTCATCTCCGACCTCGCGGGCAGGGCGAATATCCTCAGGAAGGCAGAGGAGTTCGGTATCAGGCTCGACAGCGATTCTGCTCAGATCCAGGATATCATTACCCAGCTCAAGGAACTCGAAAGCCAGGGTTTCCAGTTCGAGGGAGCTGAGGCATCCTTTGAGCTCCTCATGAAAAAGGCGCTCGGTCTGCATAAACGGTTCTTTGATCTTGTGGGCTTCAGGGTCATCATCGAAAAACGGAAAGAGGGCGATGAACCGCTGAGCGAGGCGACGATCATGGTGAAGGTGGGCGGCCACGTTGAACATACCGCTGCAACGGGCAGAGGGCCGGTCAACGCGCTCGACAACGCTCTCCGCAAGGCACTTGAAAAATTCTATCCGCTGCTCAGGGACGTCAAGCTCCATGACTACAAGGTCCGCGTGCTTACTGCCGGCAGGGGGACGACGGCGAGAGTCCGGGTCCTCGTGGAATCAGGCGATAAGGACAGCCGATGGGGAACGGTCGGCGTCTCCGAGAACATCATAGAGGCCTCCTATCAGGCACTTGTCGACAGTATCGAGTACAAGCTCCTCAAAGAAGAAATACGCTAGCGCCGGCCCCTCTCAGGGGAACATTTAAGAATTCTTGACAAGAATTCTCCATGTGGTAATCTGAAGTATACCATCCGACGTTATTCTCGAAAGGAGCATCCCATGGACGTGATTCAGGCGATCAGGGATCGTCGATCCATTAATTTTTTCGAGCCCGGAAGAGATATTTCCGCACAGACCATGCGTGATCTCCTGGAACTCGCAAACCTTGCGCCGTCCTCCATGAACCTGCAGCCGTGGCGTGTCATTGTGGTAAATGATCCGGAGCGAAAAAAAGCGCTCAGGCAGTGTGCCTTTGACCAGCCGAAGGTTGAAGAGGCTTCAGCGGTACTGATCATGATCGCCGATCCCCGGGCGGTGGAAGAGAATATCGATCAGGTCCTGGAGAGTTGGGTCCGGCTGGGATACATAAAGCCGGAAGCTGTGGACATGTACAGGGGTTTGGCCGGAAAGTTATACGGGACCGGGGATAGTCTGACACGCAATTTTTTCGCGGTAAAGAACACGTCATTGTATGCCATGAATGTCATGATAGCCGCAAAAGGATTGGGGCTCGAGACCCATCCCATGGACGGGTTCGATGAAGGAGCGGTAAAAAAAGCTTTTTCCATTCCCGGGGACAAGATCGTCCCCATGCTGCTGGCAATTGGATATCTGAAGTCCGGCTTCACGCCGCTGCCCCGGGCATACCGCAGGAATTTTGAAGATTTCGTGACAATGAACTCGTACAGATAGGAGGCAGTATGGAACGAAGCGGAGTAATAACATTTCAGGGAAGTCCCCTGACACTCATTGGTCCTGCGCTCAGGGCCGGAGAGCGGGCCCCCGGTTTCTCTGTGATCGATGGAGAACTGAAGCCGGTGAGTCTGAAGGATTTTGACGGCAAGACAAAGATCATAAGCGTTACCCCGTCGCTCGACACGCCGGTCTGCGACCTTCAGCTCCGGAGGTTCAATGCAGAGGCAGCCAAGATGCCGGGAGACCGGGTGGTGCTGAATATCAGCATGGACCTCCCGTTTGCCATCGCACGGTTCTGCACCAGCGCTGGTATCGACAAGGTGAAGGCCCTGTCAGACCACCGGGAAGCATCATTCGGCGCTGCATACGGCGTGCTGATCAAGGAACTGAGGCTGCTCGCCCGCTCCATATTCATCATAGACAAAAATGACGTGATCCAATACGTCGAGATCGTCCCGGATATTACGAGCCATCCGGATTATGACAAGGCGCTCAGCGCTGCAGCAAAACTCTGAGACATCCATAAAGGAGGTAGTATCATGCCATACACCGCAAAAGATTATGCCGCATTGGTCGGGATGGAGGGATTCAGTGAGACGCTCATCAGGAACCACTTCACGCTGTATCAGGGATATGTGACGAACACGAACAAGGTTGCTGAGATACTCGGGCAGCTGCTCAAGGACGGCAAGGCCGCGACGCCGGAATATGCGGAGCTCAAAAGGAGATTCGGCTGGGAATTCAACGGTATGCGACTGCATGAATACTATTTTGAGAATTTGGGAGGCAAAACCCCTTTGGGCAAGGACAGTAAACTGGCGAAAAAGATCCAGGCGGAGTTCGGAAGCCTTGAGGAATGGGAAAAGGATTTCCGGGCAACGGGTGCAATGCGCGGCATCGGCTGGGTCGTGCTCTATGAAGATATCTCCGGCGGAAGGCTCTTTAATGTCTGGATCAACGAACATGACGTTTCCCATCCTGCAGGGTGCAATCCTCTGCTGATCATGGATGTGTTCGAGCACGCCTTCATGATCGATTACGGGCTCAAGCGTGCGGATTACATAGAAGCATTCTTTAAGAACATCAACTGGAAGGCCGTAGAGTCACGGTATAAAGGCTGAGCAGAGGGAGAAGTGGCATAAAAAAGGGCAAGTAATGAACCTGCCCTTTTTTATGTGAATGCGTTCAGTTTCAGCAGGAGCTCTTGCATTTGCAGGTTGTTGCAGTCTTCTTTGATACCTTCCTGATCGTCATGCTCAGCACCTCCTTTGTGCAGTGGTCCGGACTCACACCAGGCCGGTCTCTGGATTGATTATATCATAGAGAAAACATCTGTAAAGGTCTTTCCCTGCTGCGCTGCCGAGCAGTTCTGCCCGGTACCTGCATCCCCCCCTGCATGCATCCAGATGATCGCAATCGCATGCGAGATCAGCAAGCCTTACCGGAGTGATCCTGTGCCAGCATTCTCTCAGCCCGTCACTCATCGTCCCGACGTGTCTGTCAGCATAGAACGTGCATTTGGCAATCTTTCCGTCAGCGAGAACGGACATGAGATGCAGCCCGCATCCAAATCCCTCATCACCTCCGTGCATGCCCCCGCCGAAACCGTACCTGAGATATCTGCCCCCCTCTGCCGGGGATATCCGGAATTCAAGGTTGTCGGCAAGACGCCCTGACGCACAGGGTATGTCAACGGTCCAGTCCCTGACGCCGATCTCCCTGAACATGCTCTCCATGCGGTCAAAGTCCTGGAGGTTGCCCGTATGTACCATGGTCGATACAGAAACATCGAACCCCTTATCAAGACATAGCGTTACCGCGTCCATGGCCTTGCGGTACGACCCTTTTCCCCTGAGACGGTCATGAGCATGATCGAGGCCGTCGATGCTTATCTGGATCTCGTCAACATGAAGACCTTCCAGGACCGCGCCGGTTAAAAGGACGCCATTGGAAAAGAGAACCTTTCTCATCATATACCTTGGCAATATGCTGTTAATGGCCCGAAAATCGCTGTGCAGAAGCGGCTCGCCGCCTGTGATGAGGACCCTGAGGCCCTGCATCTCCTCGAATTCCGCAAGAACATTTCTGATCTGATCAACCGGGAGTTCATGGGACATGCCATCACCGATATAACAGTGCCTGCATCTGAGATTACATGCATCCGTTATCTGCAATTCGAGATAGCGGAGGGAAGGCTCCGGCGATCTGCTGACCGGAGGACGCTGCACGACAGCAGGGACGGAGGTCAGAATTCCTTCTTCAACGCAGTAGCCGGTGAATGCCGTGTCATCACCGGCGCTGCCTTCTCCTGACCCGCACCGTTCAAGGAAGTCAAAGGATTCTGCATCGAGCTCGTACAACTCGTCGGTCCCGAGGTGATACACAGACCGTGTTTCCAGCCATTTCAGACATACACGAGGCGAAAGGTAGTAACGCATTTCTTCATTATACAACAACTCTTTTTTCTGCTAATATGAAGTATATGCAAAGGGAAGAACTGGTTCAGCGGGTCTGCGCAGGGTACTGTTCTTTCTACAAACCGGAAAAGACCGGTGAGCTTGCATGCAACGGGTTTATGCTTGCCCAGAAGCTTTTCGGACAATACCGGGATCCTGGATATGAAAAGGGAGGCGAAAGGCCGGGCAGCACGACCGAACATGCGCTTTTTCGGGCAGTTTGCAGGAGTTGTCCTTTTTTTGAGAACGATTGTGATTTTGCGTTATGGAAAAGGGGGGGATCGCCCGGGTCATTGCGGAGTGACGTGCATCCGTGCGGTGGACTGCTGTTCCTGACAGACGCGGTCGACCGTGGCAGAATGGACATTCAGGCAATATACAGGGTGATCTGACCGCTCATACAGTCAATCACGCGTAAGGAGGAGATATGGAGAGATTTTCGATAAGGGAAGTTGTTGAGCAGGCCGTCCGCACGGAGAGACTGGGATACGAGTTTTACATGACCATCGCGAAAAAATTTGAAAAGCACGACGGACTGAAAAAGCTCTTTGAGACTCTGGCCAGCAAGGAGCTCGTTCATGAAAAGACGTTCCTTGAACTGGAAGGAATGCTCGGCGACGAGGAACCCGAGAAATGGGAGGAGGTTTCCGAATATATGCGGGCCATTGTGGAATCGGAATTCTTCCTCGGCAGGAACAAGTCGCTGCCGTCGCTCGAGCACGTGAAAACGGTTGAAGACGCGGTCCACTACGCCATGGGATTCGAGAAGGACACCCTGCTCCACTTCTATGGTCTGAGAGACGCGGTGAAGGAAAAAGATATGGTGGACGAGGTCATCAACGAAGAACGCAGCCATATCATGTGGCTCGCGAAGTTCAAGGACAGCTTTCTGAAATAGGAATGGACTACACGATCAGAATAGGCGGGGAAGCAGGGCAGGGCATCCAGACGGTGGGAGAAACCCTGGCCATGGTCTTTGCGCGGAGCGGGTATCATGTCTTTACCCACCAGGACTACGAATCGCGCATCCGTGGCGGGCATAATTTTTATCAGGTCCGCGTCGCCGGCCGGGCGGTCACGGCTTCCCGTGACAAGATCGACATCCTTGTGGCGTTTGATAAGGAAAGCATGGTTCTCGATGCGAAAGCGGTGACCGGCAGGGGCCGGATCATTTATGATTCGACGGCGATAAAACAGAAATTCGACGGTCCTGCGTTTCTGGATGTCCCCTTCACAAACCTTGCAGAGGAGCACGGCGGCAGCAAGATCATGGCCAACACGGTAGCCATCGGCGCGATCCTCGGCATGCTCGGTCTGGAACTGGGCATCCTTGCGGGGATCATTGCAGATACGTTCCGGAAAAAAGGCGAAGGCGTTATCAGCGCGAACAATGCTTCAGCAGCAGCGGGGCATGCCTTTGCCGTCAGTAATTGCAGGGACTGCTCGTTCCCGGTCACAGCAGGGGGTGACCCGAAAATGCTCATGGCAGGCATCGACGCCATAGGGTTTGGCGCCGTTGCGTCCGGGTGCAAATTCATGTCCGCCTATCCGATGACGCCGTCGACGGGCATCATGAATTATCTGTCTGCCAGGGAGGAAGAATTCGGCATCGTGGTCGAACAGGCTGAGGACGAGATTGCAGCCATGAACATGGCGCTGGGAGCATCGTTCGGCGGCGTACGCTCCATGACGGCGACCTCCGGTGGCGGTTTTGCACTGATGGTAGAGGGGCTCTCACTGGCAGCCATGACCGAGACACCTATTGTCATCGGGCTCGGGCAGAGACCGGGCCCCGCGACCGGGTTGCCGACGCGGACCGAACAGGCAGAGCTCCAGTTTGCGCTCTACACCGCTCACGGAGAGTTCCCGAGGATCATTCTGGCACCGGGCACGCCCGAACAGGCCGTATTCCTGACGAACAAAGCCTTTGATCTGACCGAGAAGTATCAGGTGCCGGTCTTCGTTATCTTCGACCAGTATCTTGCTGATACGCAGTGGACTTACGCAGATATCGATCTGAGGAAGCTTGTCTACAACGATCACCGGCTCAGGGCTGATGCGCTGGCCGGCCTTTCCGGGTATAAGAGACATGCATATTCAGAGTCGGGTGTTTCTCCGCTTGCCATACCGGGAGAGTCAAAGCATGTGGTTGTCACGGACAGCGATGAGCATGATGAGGACGGCCATATCGACGAAGATGCCGGCACGCGGAAGAGGATGGTCGAAAAGAGGATGCTGAGGAAGTTGCCCCTGATCCGCCGGGAGATCATGCCCCCGCTCCTGTACGGTTCGGATAAGCCTGAAGCGGTGCTGGTTGGGTGGGGATCAACCTTCGGCATCATAAAGGAGGCTGTCGACGAGCTTTCACCGCACAGGAATATTGCGATGCTCCATTTCAGTGAAATATATCCGTTCCCGCAAGCCGACCGTTTTGATTATCTGGCTCTGCTCAACAGTGCCCTGAAGACGATATGCATTGAAAACAACGCGACCGGTCAGTTTGCCCGTCTCATGAGAGCGGAAACCGGATATGTTTTCACCTCGGCGATACAGAGATATGATGGCAGGCCCTTTACGCTCGAAGGCCTCCTGGGAGAACTGCATGCCCACCTTGGATGATTATAAGGGACAGACGCCCGCATGGTGCCCGGGATGCGGTAATTTCAGCATCCTTAAGGCATTCAAAGACGCGGTCGTGGAGCTCGGTCTTGAGCCCCATCAGTTCACTATTGTCTCGGGCATAGGCCAGGCAGGCAAGTTCCCGCATTATCTCAAATGCAACACCTTCAATGGACTGCACGGGAGGACACTCCCCGTGGCGACAGGGGTCAGGCTTGCAAATCACCTTATGCCGGTGGTTGCAGTTGCAGGGGACGGGGACTGTTATGGCGAGGGCGGAAACCATCTGGTGCATGCCATACGCAGGAATGTGAATGTGAAGCTCATTGTCCACGATAATCAGGTCTATGGCCTTACCAAGGGGCAGGCATCACCGACAACGGCCGAGGGGACAGTGACCAAGAACGCGCCGTTCGGCGTTTTTTCCGAACAGCTGAACCCCATGGCGCTTGCCGTTGCCCTCGACTGCAGTTTTGTCGCACGGGGGTTCGCCGGAGATCAGGACCATCTGAAGTTTTTGATAAAAGAGGCGTTCAATCACAAGGGCTTTGCGCTTATCGATATCCTCCAGCCGTGCGTTTCCTTTAACAAGGTGAACACCTTCGAGTGGTACCGCCAACGGGCATATCATCTGGAGCCCGAGTACGACCCCACGGACCGGGTAAAGGCATTCGCAAGGTCCCTTGAGTGGGGAGACCGCATCCCGATTGGCGTCATCTTTAGAAATAACCGTCCGTCCCTTGAAGAAAGGATCCCTGTCATTCGGGAAACCCCGCTCGTTAAACAAAGAATTGACCTTGGTAAGTTAGAGAATACCCTGAAAGAATTTTATTAGTCCTTTATGCGGTTTAACGGTGTCAATCACATAGCAATGGCCACGGCTGATCTGGACACCACGATCCGTTTCTGGCGGGACCTGCTCGGCATGCGGCTAATCGCAGGGCTCGGTCAGCCCGGCTACCGTCATTACTTTTTCGAGATATCCGATGCCTGCGCCATAGCTTTTTTTGAATGGCCGTCCGTGCAGCCGGTGCAGGAAAAGGAACATGGCCGGGTGGTCTCTGGCCCGTTCGTCTTCGACCATATCTCCTTTGGAATGGAGACAGAGGATGAACTGTGGGTATTGAAAGACCGGATAGATGCCGCGGGGTTCTGGGTGTCCGAGGTGATCGACCACGGGGTCATCCATTCCATCTACTCGTTTGATCCCAATGGCATACCCATAGAATTCAGCTGCAATGTGAGGGAATTTGACTTCAGAATAGACCCCGTCATGGCAGACCCGAAGCCCTCGGGAATTGCGCGCGAAGGCGATGCACCGAACGAGGATGTATGGCCTGACGTGCAAAGGCCGACGCCCGTCGAAGCCCGCAGAGTCTACCCCGGAGAGGGAAGCAGATACTTCAAGAGAATGAAGACATAGACTATGAATCGCTCCAGAATGGTTACAGGCAGAGGCTGGAATTGATTGCCAATGGCTTTCCCTGCTGAGCCCCGATCTCGCCTGAAGAGAATGATCTACACTATTGTCACCGGTCTTGTCCTCGGCTATCTTGTCCTTGTCGCCTTTGTATACCTGCGGCAGGCGAAGATGCTCTATTTCCCATCGAGAGAGATCGAGGCAACTCCGGCAGATGTAGGTCTCGCCTTCAATGAAGTCACGGTGAGGACATCGGACGGACTGAGCATTTCCGCATGGTATGTCCCGTCGCCTCAGGCGAGAGGAGCCCTGATCTTTTGTCACGGCAATGCCGGCAACATTTCGCACCGTCTCGACTCTTTGAAGATCTTTCATGACCTGGGTCTCAGTGTGCTCATCTTCGACTACCGGGGGTATGGCAGGAGTGAAGGGGAGCCGACAGAAAAAGGCACCTACCTTGACGCTGAAGCCGCGTATGATTACCTGGTTAAAACGAAGGGTATTGCACCGGCGCGGATCATTATCTTCGGCAGGTCGCTCGGCAGCGCGGTAGCCACGGAACTCGCGATGAGACGCGCGGCAGGCGCTTTGATCATTGAATCAGGGTTCACATCGGTCACTGACCTCGGCAGGAAATTCTTCCCCCATATGCCGGTGAGGCTGATCTCCCGGTTTCATTACGCGAGCATAGACAAAGTGTGCGGGATCAATATCCCCAAACTTTTTATCCACAGCCCTGACGACGAGGTCATCCCTTTTGAACAGGGCATGAGACTTTTCGAAAAAGCGGGGGAACCCAAGGAGTTCCTCAAGATCAGGGGCGGCCATAACGAAGGGTTTCTTATGTCCGGAGAACAGTACACCGGCGGCATTGACCGCTTCATTTCAAGATATTTTTGACGGCACATTAAAAGGTCCGTATACGGCGGTGCGTTTCTTCTATCTTCACTGCGACGTACCTGCAGGAACCAACAGTAGGTGCCTTAAGCACGCATTGTTCTTCATTTTTCACGCGCTGGCCTCCGGACTTTATACGGTGCCGTCTATTTATATTTTTCGTGTGTCGTTACATTTGAGTATTATTCTTGTGTTGGATAGAATAGTCGCATGATAGACAAAGGGCTCATAGCTGACCTGAAGCCGGTGCATGGCGCTCTGAACGTGCTCGTTATGTTTTTCTTCTGGCACCAGGCATTCCTTGGCCTTAAGATCAGGAAGACGCGAAAAGCGGGCGGACTGAATCCGAAGGCAGTGAAGAGGCACAGGAAGATGGGGCCTGCTCTTGTTCTTCTCGCGCTTGCCGGTTATGGCGGGGGCGTCGCACTCGCTTATCTTGACAACGGCAGGCTGCTGAAATACCCGCTTCATTTCATGAACGGGACGATCCTTATTGCGGCAGTCTTCGCGACATTTATTGTTTCGCGGCGTATGACCCTGCGGGACGAGCGTCTGAGGAACATGCACCTGACGCTGGGGCTGCTCATTCTCTGCCTGTACGCTCTCCAGGTCTTTCTCGGGATCGGCATACTCTTTTAATTCCAGGTTGTTCATGGGGGGCTGATAGTAGCAGGCAGGCCACGGCACCCTCGGTCATTCCCGCTCGCCGGTCAGACTCGCTCCGAGGCACCTGCCATGTTCAGACATTCTGTCTTACGCAACGCAGCCCCGATTTGCCCAGGGCTTTTCTGCCGGTATTTGATGATATTATCAGGACTTCAGATACGAGATGAGAGCATAGATGTCGAGAATGTCGAGATTCTCATAGGATGGCATCCGGGAATCGGGGTTATGCGACCTGGGGTTCCTGATCTGGTGCACGATCCAGACAGTATTTCTTCTCTTAAAGACCTCAGTGAGGTCCGGTCCTGCCATTCCCCCCTGTCCCTTGAATCTGTGGCACGTGATGCACCTCTGCTGCCTGAAAAGATCCTCGCCCCCAGGTATGAATGCAAGCATACCGAGAAGCAGGAAAACTCCAAAGAAGGCAGTGCCGAGAAGAGCGATCTTTTTATTGGTTCTGTCCATGACAATATATCCTAAACCGCGGTTATGCTAACGGGTATGATCAGGCCCATATCGGCTGTCATCCCTCCATCCCGGACGTGTTTGCCTGTCCCGGGAGATGTCAGGCTGTAATGACAGACGCCGTGACCTTATCACTGACCACAAGAGTATAGTATCATAGAGCGTACTCATTCGGTAATTCTATCAAACGTGAAAGCAAGGTGTGGTGGCCGGGCTACAAATTGGCATACGGATGAAAAAGGACAGAGAACATACAGACCGATGTGATGCGGTCCTGGTCAGGGGCGTGAACTGGATAGGCGACGCGGTCATGACCATTCCCGCACTGCGTTCGATAAAGAGGTCGGCACCCGGATCGACCGTGTCCCTTCTCGTGAAACCCTGGGTCGCCCCCCTCTTTGAAAAAGACCCGGCTGTTGATGAGATCATTCTCTACACCGACGAGTTCAAGGGAGTTTCCGGAAAGCTGAAGCTCGCCCGGAAATTGAAGGCGCGCGGGTTCTGTCTGGCCATGCTGTTTCAGAACGCTTTTGAAGCCGCTCTCCTCGCGGTTCTTGCCGGGATCCCGCAGCGCATGGGGTATAAGAGGGACGGCAGGGGACTTCTGCTCACCCATCCTGTTGACTTCGATGCGCACACCAGAAATTTGCATCATATTGACTACTACCTCAACCTCACAAAAAGGGCGGGGTTCGATGCAATACCCGGGATACCCTGGATATTTCTCGGCATTGAGGAAAGACTGAAGGCACGGGACATGCTGGCATCATTGAAGCGGCCCGTTGTTGCGATCAACCCCGGGGCGACTTACGGCTCGTCCAAGAGATGGCATCCCAGGCATTTTGCAGAGGTGGCTGCGGGCGTGATGCGTGAACTCGGCGGTAGTGTGGTCCTCCTCGGCGGTCCAAAAGAGACCGGAATCACCGATGAGATCCTAAGCTCGGCAGACCCCGCGCTGATCACCTCTGAATCGCTCCTGAATCTGTCCGGCAGAACATCTCTCCGTGCGCTGATCGCGGTCATTTCCGAATGCGATGTGCTTCTTACAAATGATTCCGGCCCCATGCATATCGGATACGCGGTCGGCACCCCGGTCGTCGCAATTTTCGGTTCTACGTCCCCCGAACATACCGGCCCTGCAGGGGCATCCGATATTGAGATCAGGAAAACTGTTGCATGTGCGCCCTGTTTCGAACGTGAATGCAGGAAGAAGGACCTTGATTGCATGGAACGCTTCAATTCACCGGAGGTTTTCGGTGCGGTGAAGAAGCTGGTCAGCACGAAAAGGGCGGTCTTCTTTGATCGGGACGGAACACTCTGCAAAGACGCGCATTACCTGGCCAGGATGGAAGATTTTGAGATCTTTCCGTCTATTGCAGGACTGGAAAGGCTCAGGGAGAAGGGCTTCAGTCTTATCGGCATTACGAATCAGTCCGGCATAGCACGGGGACTGGTGCAGGAAGAGTTTGCGAGGAAGATCAATCAGATATTTAAGGACCAGTACGGGTTTGAGGATTTTTATTATTGTCCCCACCATCCAGATGACCACTGCTCTTGCAGGAAACCCGAACCCGGCATGCTCCTTAGGGCACGAAATGAACATGGCATTGATCTGAAACGGTCCGTTGTCGTGGGAGACAAGCACGACGACATGGTCCTTGCGAGAGTCGCCGGCGCAAAGGGGGTGCTGGTCAGGACCGGCAAGGCGCAATCGTCGCAGTACGCGGATGCGGTTGTTGACGGGCTCGATGACGCGGTCAGGGTGATCCTGTCCATGGATGAAAAGGGAGACGATGCGTAAAAGGACGGTCATCAAAAAGATCCTGATCGTCAAGCCCAGTTCTCTCGGCGACGTGGTGCACAGTCTGCCCTTCCTGAACGCTGTTCATGAGTGCTTTCCTGATGCCGAGGTGCACTGGGTCATTGCAAAGGGGCTCGAAGGCATCCTTGAAGGCCATCCTATGGTCCACCGCCTCATAGTCATCAACAAGGACATGTGGAAGAAGATCTCACGGGCAGGAGACACGGTCAGGGAGATCAGACAGCTGTACCGGGACATCAGGAGTGAACACTACGATCTCGCTGTCGATCTTCAGGGTCTCCTGAGAAGCGGCCTCATCACCATGGCAACGCGCGCGCCGGTCAGGATCGGCTTTGCCGAGGCCCGTGAAGGAAGCAGGCTATTCTATACGCGGAAAGTTCAGGGTGGTCGTGGCATTCACGCGGTAGAGAGATATATGAGGATCGCGGCCGAGATCGGATGCCCTGCTGACAGGATCGTGTTTCCCTTTCCGCCGAAGACTGAAGCAAGCGAGGGGATGAAACGTGCGCTGACCGACCTGGGCCGGTATGCGGTCATTGTCCCCGGAGCTCGATGGAAAACAAAGATATGGCCGGCGGAAAACTTCGGCAGTGTCGCGGCAAAACTGAAAATCCGTTCGGTCGTCATCGGCAGCAGTTCAGACCGGAGGATCGCGGACACGGTCGTGTCGTCCTCCCATGGACGGGCAATATCGTTGGCAGGAGAGACGAGCCTCTCAGAATTGATCGCTCTCATGAGGGCCGCAAGTGTTGTTATCACGAACGATTCGGGGCCGATGCATATCGGCGCAGCGCTCAACATCCCCGTAATAGCGGTGTTCGGTCCAACAAGTTCTGTGCTGACCGGGCCTTACGGCAAAGGGCACGTCGTTCTGCAGTCCGATGAGCCGTGTTCTCCCTGTTTCAAAAGGGAATGCTCAGACATGAAATGCATGATAAAAATAACGCCGGGAAATGTTCTTGAACAGGCAGAGGCAGTAGTGAAAGCAGCGGAACGATAGAAAGTGCATTTCGTATTCCATGAAGAGTGACAGCCCGAACGTACGAAAGATTCCCGCAGCATTGTTCTGGAGCGCGGTCTCGCTCTTCCTTTTTTATCTGCTCTGCCAGTTCAGATCACTTGACGACAGCAGGGTTTCGGGCTGGCAGGATGTTTTTAGCGTGGCCGATCCGCTGAAAACCGTGCTGGTGCTTGTCGCTGCCCTCACTGCTGCCTTTGCCGTTTCGCTTACTTCCGTTGCAGAAAGAAAGCCGGTATTGTTTCTCTTTGTCCTTTCCTTTATCGGGGCAGCATGCTTCTGGAGTGAACCGGAACTGATCGTTGATGCCTCCCGGTACTTCACGCAGGCAAAGCATCTTGAACTGTATGGCATAGGTTATTTTTTTCGGGAATGGGGAACAGGGATCAACGCCTGGACAGACCTTCCGGCAGTACCGTTTCTCTATGGCATGGCCTTCAGGATCTTCGGGGAAAACAGGGTTGTCATACAGGCGCTTAATACGCTTTTTTTCGCCTCGTCCGTAGTCCTAACCTATCTGACCGGAAAGGAACTCTGGGACAAGGAAACCGGGTTCTTCGCGGGGCTATTTCTGCTGGCGATCCCCTATCTCTATACCCAGGTCCCGCTCATGCTCGTCGATGTCCCGACCATGTTTTTCATCATGCTCGCGGTCCTTACGTTCATCCTTGCTCTCCGCAGAGGGGGCACCATGATCGTGTCTGCTGTTCTGAGCATCTTCACTGCGGCTTTTACCAAATATTCCGCATGGCTCATGCTGACCGTGATCGTGGTCATCTATGTGGTGGAATTATGGAGCAACAGAAACAACGAGCGTGACCGGTATGCTCTGCGCGGCATGATCGTATTTTTCGCATCCTTCTTCCTTATATCCCTTGCGATAGCGTTCAATCACGATCAAATGATCCGCCAGATCCATCTGCTGATCACATTCCAGAAGCCCGGCATGTACCGGTGGGGGGAGGGTCTCCTTTCGATCACCGTCTTTCAAATGCATCCGGCTATTACGCTCCTTGCCGCTGCATCCGTCTATTTCGCCTTCAGGAAGAAGGACCCTGTATATATCATCATTGCCTGGATCGTGCTGCTTGTGATAGTCCTTCAGATCAGGCGAATGCGATATCTGATCCTGGTGTTCCCCATGCTGTGCCTCATGGCTTCGTACGGGGCCACACAGATGAAAAGAGTCCTGAACTGCAGGTTCATTGTCTTTTCAGCGGCGGCCTTCTCGTTTGTCATTGCGTTTACCGCTTTTTTGCCTTTTGAGCGGAGCACCAGCGCGGAAAACATAAAAGATGCCTCCGAATATCTCGATGCGCTTGGCGTGCGGACCGTTGAAGTACTCACGCCTGTTCCCCGAACATATGTCATGAATACGTCGGCAGTGGTTCCCCTGCTCGATCTGTTTCTTCATAAGAAGATTCACTACCAATACGACGAATCGTCCTTTTCCCTGCCTGAGGATGTAGAGACATCGGCGCTGAGATTCACCTGGACATACAAGAACCCTTCCTATTACCAGGAACATGACCCCGCAGAAAAGCGGGCGGTTGTGGTCGTGTCGGATTCGGCGGGGGATGAACTTCCCGACGCCGTGTTACGGCATACGCTGGGGTATTCCCAATCACGCACGTTCACCCTGCGTGATGATGCCTATCAGCACCAGACGTTCATTACGGTATATCACTGACAATATCTTTCGATAAATTTTTCTCGATTGCATTTATAATACCTGCATGAAAGACATGCTCGGTCGTGACAGGGTGATGACGGCTGGAGAGGCACTCGGGCTTCTGATGAAGATCATTGGTGACAGGAGGACCGCGATCGTATCGACGGATATCCAGCAGGCACTGGGCATGGTCTGCGCAGAACCTGTTATTGCCGCAGAGGACGTACCCGCGTTTGCCCGTTCAACCGTCGACGGCTATGCGGTCAGGGCTGAGGATACCTTCGGGGCAACGGAAAGCATGCCTGGCTATCTGAACCTTTCTGCCGAAATATTCATGGGAGAGAGGGCTTCAGGCACTGTTGCTGACGATTTAGCCTGCAAAATACCCACCGGCGGCATGCTGCCTGTTGGTGCTGACGCTGTGGTCATGTTCGAACATGTACAGGTCATAGACAACAAAATGATAGAGGTCATGAAGCCGGTTGCCCCTGGCGAAAACGTCATTCAGCCCGGAGAAGATATACGAAGGGGAGAACCTGTGCTCATGAAAGGACGCAGGATACGGCCTCAGGATATCGGTGCATGTGCCGGGACAGGGGTGCTTGAGGTGAAGGTCTTCGAACGTCCGGTCGTTTCGATCATATCAACCGGTGACGAGATAGTTCCCGCAGGCCGTAAACCGGACATCGGCCAGATCAGGGACACGAATTCCTACACCATAGCAGCCATGGTTCAGGAAGCCGGAGGTGTGCCCGTAAGGAAGGGTATTTTCAGGGATGACTATGCCGCAATACGGGATGCAGTACAGGATGCGATGAAGGATTCCGATGCCATTGCCGTCTCAGGGGGCACATCGGTCGGCACAAAGGACATGATCGCGCGGATCATCGGAGATATCGGCAATCCCGGCATACTTTTCCACGGCGTATCTCTTAAGCCGGGGAAACCGGCTATCGGCGGTGTCATGAACGGCGTACCGATCTTCGGACTACCCGGTCATCCTGCTGCGGTAAGCGTCTGTTTCGACATCTTCATCAAGCCGGTTTTGGAACTTCTTTCCGGATTGGACTCCCGTCCGGCTTATCGCCTGAGAGGAGTTGTCCGGGCGAGGCTCTCCCGGAATGTACCTTCGTCACAGGGCAGGGAAGAGCATGTCCGGGCCATGATCGAGGAGAGGGAAGACGGTCTGTGGGCTGTGCCGATACTCGGCAAATCAGGACTGATCAGGACGCTTGTCGAAGCAGACGGGACCTTTGTGATACCGGTGAACAGGAATGGGGTCGAAAAAGGAGAGCTTGTTGATGTGCGGCTGTTCTGAAGGGCCTTCGGCTATGCCCATGCCTTCAGGATGTGCGGCGGTTCCCTTGACAAAGACCCTGATTTTTAGGTTAAATCTATATCTCCTTTTACCATCTCTCGACATAGGCTCGTAGCTCAGGGGGAGAGCGCTACCTTGACACGGTAGAGGTCGGCGGTTCGAAACCGCCCGGGCCTACCATAAACCCTTTGAAAGAGAAGGGTTTTTTCTTGTCCAAAAATTGCCCATGGTCAAATCATGGAAAACCATATTCTTTTATTTTTTAACTGGGCAGGTTTGCTTTCTGTCGCCTCCACCATCACTATGTATAGAGTTTATTTTTAGAAATAATCTATAATTAGGCCGTATGAATCCATTAGGAAAGGGTGGCTTTTCAGGGGGGAATATGGGTTCGCGTGTCCTTACAGTAATAGTTTTCCTTTTTTCCATATCAATATCATCAATGCCTGAAGCCGCATTTGCGATATCTCAGCCAGCGATATCAGCGAGTGCGGCGGATATTTTCTTTGGCCGCCTGAGAGTTGGTGACTCATCAGCGTCAGAGGCGGTAACAATTACAAATCTCGGGAAATCTGATTTGGTGATAAGCGATATGGCAATTCGGGGAATAGACGCTTCCGAATTTAGTCAGACCAATGGTTGTGTCAATCCCTTGCCCCAAAATGGTTATTGTACAGTATCTGTCACGTTTACCCCCTCTCTTCCCTTTGAGAAAAAAAGCGCCCGCATTGTTATTACCTCGAACGATCCGCTGCATCCAACGATAAAAGTGCTGCTTCACGGACGTGCAGCATCGCCCGAAATTAGGATCACTCCATTAGGAATTGACTTTCCTCCTGCCCGCGTCAGCATATTGCCATTGCCGGAGATTATTGCAATTAGGAATTGGGGGCAGTCCGATTTGGTAATAACTGGCGTGGAACTCCAGGGAATTAATGCCTCAGAGTTTAAGCAGACAAATGACTGCCTCAATCCTCTTCCTATGCAAAATTATTGTACGGTAACAATAATTGCTTATCCTTCAATGTTACCTGTTCGCCATGAGGCCAATCTGGTGATTACCTCTAATGATCCGGTAAATCCTGTTGTTAAAATACCGCTGTCGGCTCGGTATAAAGATCATGGCATATTTCAGTTCCTCGGGGTCGAAAGCTATTATAATACTACTGGCAGCCTCATGGTGGACAACGGATTTTTGTACTGGGCTGAAAACAGCGAGAATGCGATAAATAAAATAGCGCTCTCTGATAATACACCCACTACGGTGGCGAAAAAGATCGGTGTCCCTACCAGCATAGCTCTTCATGGGCAGCATCTGTATTGGCTTGATATACAGGATGGGACGAGGCGCTTAATAAAGAAAACATCTCTCAATGACTTGTCGACAGAAATCCTGGCAGAAGGCTCAACTCATTACGGGGGCTCTATCGATCTTATCGTCGACGATGCACATGTGTACTGGGTTGAAGGCGTCCTTACATATCCACCGACCCAATTGATCAAACGTGTATCTCTTTCAGGAGGTAACGCTACAACAATGGTAACAACGCAAGGGGCTATCTCTGCCATTACCGCAGATTCTAATTATATATATTGGCAGGAAGAAGATAGGAATGGGAAGGGTAACATTTGGAAGATCTCAAAAGATGGGGGAGAACCTCTTGCCCTGCTGAGCGACAGCGACTCTTTTTTATTTAGTTATGGCCAGGCCAGTCTTTCCGTTTCCGGCTCAGATCTTTTTTTTACGGACAAGTATCGCATTTTGAAGGTTCCGGTATCAGGCGGCGTGTTATCGACGCTCGCAACAGCAGACGCCGGACTCATAGACCGGCTTGTTGTAGATGGCACACGTGTCTATTGGACCGAAGGTAATTCGTTCAAATCTGTTTCAGTTAACGGCGATGATTTGACCTTACTGGCCGATGGCCTCAGTTCCCCCAGTCAGCTTACGATGAATGGTGACAACCTTTGCTGGTGGGAAGTGACCGGACGCCATCCGGTGTTTACGCCGATGTTCTTCGGGATGATCAGTTGCTACTCAAAAGCCCTCAATGCGATCAATGTCGTTGCTCAAGACCTAAAAATTCCGGGATTCTTAGTGGGGGATAACAATCATATCTATTGGACAGAAGGCAGCGCTTTTTCTGATGGCTGGCAGCGCATTGCGCGGGTATCTCTTGCCGATGGCGCTGTCAGCACCTTTATCACAGGGGTTTATACAGAGTTGCAGCTACCGGAGTTCACCACCGAGCCCGTTACGGTTGCTGGCGATTATATCTATGTCGGTGACGGATATGCGATCAAGAAATTCTCGGTTATGGGTGAGTCGGGGGACATAATAGCATGGACCTACTGCAAGATCGCGGATATTGTGACTGATGGCGACTATCTATACTGGATCGATAGAACCGGTTTTCTATATAAGATGTCCGTAAACGGTGGTGATATTACTGAATTTTCGAATACTCCAAAAGGCTCGCCGCGTGGATTGCTCATAAAGAACGGCTATTTATACTGGCATGATTATGATGCAATCAACAAAGTATCGGTAGAGGGAGGTGCCTCAGTTGCATTAGTGACGGGCCTCCCGCCTCTGTCTATCACTTTCATTGTTGATGACAAGAACCTTTACTTTAATGATCCCCATTATGGGGGTCTCAAGAAAAAATCTATTGATGGTGGAAAAGCCATCACAATCGGTGATGGAGGAGATCTGGCCATAGACGATGAATTTCTCTACGTGTTCAATTATCGGGGATATTATGGGGCATTATCAAAAATGAGAAAAAACGGCAGTATCGTATCTACTGCTTTTACTCCTTATGGAGGATATGGGCTTATTGTGGATAAGAGTAGTTTGTATTGGCTGGGTGAATACCCTGGCATTTGGACTAAAACGCCGAAATAGTCTGATGCAGAACCCTGCCGGACAGCGGTCTTTTTGCACGTCTATTTTAATTGCATGTCATATCATTACTAAATCGGCCTTCTCTGCCTTATCCCCTGCGTATTAGCCTCTATGCCCTGATAAACCAACTATCCTCATTGTGCCAGTTGCGATTTTTGAGTCGGTTCTCCGCTGGAAAGTTATTTCGCATGCGATATAATCTCGCAGATAATTATACCGGCATGTTCCGGTGCACATTTCTCCGGGTATTCCTCACTTTTCGTGGGCAGGCGATTGTGTTTCTTAGTAGGTGTACTCTTCAAATCTCGTCTTACAGTTTTTATATAGTAGACAGACAGAAAGGAATACAAAAGGGCATAAAAGCTGACGGCGTGTGCTTTTAGACTTACTCATTGTGCTAATCCTGTGCTAATGACACAGGTAAGAACTGGTAAGTCCTGATCTGGTTATCAGATAAAAGGGCAGAAATTATATAGAATATAGGAAGAACTGGTAAGCACAGAGATGGGAAAAACCGCCTTGACACGGTAGAGGTCGGCGGTTCGAAACCGCCCGGGCCTACCATTAAATTCAAAGGGGTTAAAGTGTGGCAACATGCTGCAGCCCTTTTTCATTGTATCGTTCTTGCATGGTAGGCTTTCCCGTCAAGATCTCATGCACAAATCACTGCCTTTACCTAGAGGTACAGTCAAAGAAAAGGCATTCCCGAGAGTCCTGGCAAGGGTTGCCTTATTTTTTAGCTGAGGCTTATGAATTTTATGATGCCGCCTCTTCTCCTTCTTCATACATGGCGCTTCTTATGCACTCGTGGACAGCATCTTCCAGAGTGCATTGTTTTGTTTCGAATGATTTGTGTCTCTCAATCATTCTCTTTAGTTGATCTACTTCCTTATCGGTCAGAGTAATGGTCATTTGCATCTTGGGCTCCTTTCATCTCAGATAGTTATAATTATAGCCCAAATAAGGACCATGTCGGGTTATCACAGGTTCTCGCATAGGAGACAGTCATGAGGGAATACAAGGTAATATCGGGGTAAGATTTTTATTCTCTAACTCTGCGTCTGCTCTTTAATTGTTTTGCATTGATTTAAGGAATCGATTTGACTACTATGTATACCATACATAGGGGTGAGTTTGAACGAGTCAAAGCCAAAGAACATCTATCAGATCGCTTTTTAC
>VEOY01000069.1 GCA_012026685.1 Nitrospirota bacterium | reverse complement strand
GGCTGGGGGGCACGCGGGGTTATTGCTGCACCCACGCATATCACCTATGAGATGCGCGTGACCGGCAGGCCTGCACATGCCGGTATCGAGCCGGAAAAGGGAATCAATGCTATCAGGGTCGCGGCGGAGATCATTGCAGCGGTGCCTGACGGACGGATCGACAAAGAGACGACCGCCAACATCGGCATGATAACCGGGGGCACAGCAACAAACGTGGTCCCTAAAGAGGTCATCCTTCACGGAGAGGTGCGGGGCCATGACACTTCCGGTCTGAAACGGATCAGGGACGACATTTTCCGGCAGGCAAGGGCCATCGCAGGAAAGCGGAAGGCACGTGTAAGAATAACGGAGGATCAGGAATACCGGTCATTCAGGATCGATGAAAGAGATCGGTTTCTCGGTTTCGTGAAAGATATCTTCCTGACGTGCGGGATATCGCCCGAATTTGTCATCACAGGCGGCGGTTCTGATGCGAACATTTTCAATGCCAGGGGCATCCGGGCCATTAATATTTCGAACGGCATGCAGAATGTTCACTCTACTGATGAATTCATCGAAATAAAGGACCTTGAACGGGGCTCCCAAATAGTCCTTTCGGTCATAGAACACTTTGCGGAATTATCGGGAAAGGAAAAAAGACAGCGAGGGAAAACGTCTTCTCCTGCGGGTCTCTGTTCGTTCCCGTTTCAGCGCTGCATCCGCTCAGGTATCTGCGACAGGACCCGGGGCAGGGTCTGCATACGCTCATAGGCCGGATGAGTGATGTCATGCGGGGAATTCCGGAGTTGGCGAGAAGTTCATGAAGGCCTGTTGCAATAGAATAACCCTGACCTTGCAGGGCTATTTTATTGCATAATAACAATGAGATATCTATGCACTCTCAAAGTGTTTCATTATGTCTGTCTTGTCTGTCTTGGTCAGGTTTGAGGTGATGTTTCTGTCAAGTTTTGCTTTCACTCCTGACTCAAGATTATCCAGGATCTGGCTGTTGATCATCTTGCTTGCCGCAAGGTACCACTTTGGGGCTCCCTCTCTCTTAACGATGGTGTTGATATCCTTCGCGATCAGTCTTGCCGCCTTCTTCTCCATCTCGAGTTCCATATTATGGGGCTCTCCGTATCCCTTTGCCGCGCCGTTCTTCCCGCCCCCCATGCCGAACCTGCCGGACGTGTCGGTCACCTTATCGCTCAGCTTGCCATGGGCTTCGATGGAATCATAACTCTCGATAAGCTGGATCCGCGGACTTTCGAGATCGTTCTTGGTTACCTTATAAGCTTTAAAATGGCCAAGATCAACAGTGATAATAAGTTTTTCCATATGGCTCCTCCTTTGATTTCATTATATCAGCAAGATGACGAGAAGCGAAGGAGTTAAATTATGCAGATAATTCAGCGGGATACATCTTTTATACAGCGAAACCCCATATCGTCGTCACGCTCGACGATATATTCATGACCAGGATCGCCCGAACGAAGACTTTCCGGATCGCTGTACCAGGATCCGCCTTTCAGGACGAGGTCATCTACCCATTCACGAACATTGCCTGCCATGTCTTCCGCTCCGTAGGGTGAAGCTCCCTGAGGGAAGCTGCCTACCGGAGCGATCTTTTCGAAATTGTCCGTTTTCCCCTCATCGTCCCAGTTGGCCCTCGTGCCATCCCAGATGTCACCCCAGGGGTAGGTCCGGCCATCAGCGCCCCGTGCAGCCTTTTCCCATTCCGCAGATGTGGGAAGACGTTTACCGGCCCATCTGCAATATTCATTTGACTGTTTCCATGTCAGCCCGACAACGGGATAATCGTCTCTGGACGGGTCCTTATACCATTCTTTGCCCGCCTCATAAAATGTCCACGGATAGTCAATGATGAGAGAAGGCACCGTGCACCCGCCGCCTGCAACACATACCTTGTATTGCGCGTTCGTTACCTCATACTTGTCAACAAGAAACGCCTTAAAAGATTCCCTCCGCAAGGGGTTCAGCTCGCTGCCCGGCATGCCGTCCGGCAGGCCTATGATCGCTTCTCCTTCCGGGACAAGGACCATATCTTCCGTTGTGATCTCCACGTGACGCACTGCGGAGCTCTCGTGCCTCTTTATCTGTTTTTGTCGGGGTTCTGCCGCAGGAGCAGGATGTGTTCTTTCCTTATCACCTCCTTTGGGCGGCTGGAGGCCTCCTTCGGGTTGTCCGATCAGAAAATCGCCTTCCGGAACCCTGATCCTCTGCGCTCCGCCGTCCCCTGAGGGCTGGATGATCGTATACCGGTACTCC
The DNA here is from genome assembly GCA_012026685.1 of Nitrospirota bacterium. Taxonomy (GTDB): domain Bacteria; phylum Nitrospirota; class Thermodesulfovibrionia; order Thermodesulfovibrionales; family UBA6898; genus UBA6898. The sequence goes on along the minus strand of VEOY01000069.1, from coordinate 2,518 downwards.
GAAGGGAAGCTCAGGGAACTGTCGCGGTCGTCAGCATAAGCGGCAGTGACCATGAAAAAGGACAACAGATATATAAAAAACAGATGTCGAGGTGGCATATATTTATTTCAGTAATATGATAAAGAATCTCTCTATAAAAAGTCAGCTTATCGGTTGTCACCGTAACTTGACAGGATGATGAACTCGGCATAGAATCAAGTCAATCCGGCAGAAAATCATATTCGTTTGATCACAGATAAGGAGGAATAGCATGAACCGCATTGCGACATTTGCCATCACCATTCTTGTCCTGTCTTCCCTTTCGGCATGTCTCGAACCTGCGAGCAGGCCTTTTCATGAGGGCATTGATCTGCAGACCAGGATAGACAGTCAGCAGCGCAGGATCGATCAGGGCATCTCATCCGGAGAACTGACGCGTGCAGAGGCAGACGTCCTGCAGGACAACCTGAACTGGATAAAACAGGAATATTCAAAGGCCCGGGATGACGGCAGGATCTCCGGAGAGGAGTGGAACCGGATCGAAGGCAGTCTCGACCAGAACAGCAAGATGATCACAGACCAGTCAAAAAATCCTATAAGGACCATCTATCCGCCATCCTACGAGTCGCCCCGCTCAATGAGCATCGATGAAAGGATCGGCAATCAGCAGCACAGGATCGACCAGGGGATCGCATCAGGAGAACTGACGCTGAAAGAGGCGGAGGTCATCCAGGAGAATCTCAACTGGATAAAGAACCGTTATACCCGTTTCAGGGCCGACGGCACGCTGACATGGCAGGAGCAGAGGGAGCTCGAGGACTATCTTGATACGAACGGATATATGATATTCAACAAGAAGCATAATCCTGCCCGGCGCCTGTACTGATACACCGATGCAGGGCAGTTAGGGTAAAATAGAGATCGATGATCTCTCATAACGCCCTTCAACTGCTGGAATTTGACCGGCTTCTTGGCATCATTGCAGGATCTGCTCACAGCGAAGTCTCAAGGAACGCAGTCCTGGATATTTCACCGCTTCCGACTGCGGAGGATATCCGGGCCCGCGTTTCCCTCATAGAGGACATCCGCAGGCTCATCCAGCAGGGATCATCCCTTCGTCTTCAGGAATTCCATGATATCGCCCCGCTCCTGGCACGGGTGCGACCGGCAGGCGCGGTGCTTGAGGCAGTCGAGCTTGCGAGCTTCATCCCGCTGCTTGACATGGCCGGCGAAATATCGACGCAGGTAGCCGGGGCAGAGAAGTGTGATGCCCTTGGCCGTTTTACCCTTGACCTTACCGGCCAGCCCGACCTTCATAAGACCATCGCGAAGTCGGTCGACCCTGAAGGGAACATCAGGGACAGCGCGTCTTCTGCACTCGCATCCATACGGAAGGAGCTCAGGAAGCTCGAGGCAGGCATCCAGAAGAGGCTCGAGGAGATGACACGGGAGCCGTCCGTCGCGGTGTTCCTGCAGGATGATTTCATTACCAAGAGGGCAGGGCGGTGGGTAGTCCCTGTACGCATGGATTCGAAAGGGCAGGTCGCCGGCGTTGTCCATGATATATCGAAGTCGGGCGAGACGGCCTTTATTGAGCCGCTTGCGATCATCCATTCTTCCAATGAGCTCGAAAACCTTGCAGCGGAAGAAAAAGCGGAAGAACTGCGCATCCTGCGCGTCATATCGACAATGATCAGGGAAAAGGCTAACGATATCGCGGCCGAATTTGCCATTATTGTCCATCTCGATATGCTGAACTGCATCGCTCAGTTCGCCGAACACCTGCACATGGAGGTCCCCGAGATACGCGATGCCGGAATGATCAGCCTGGTCAGGGCGCGTCATCCGCTGCTGATGCTCGCCTGCCGGAAGACGGAAGGCGAGGCCATTGTTGTGCCGCTCGATCTGCGGCTGGGGGATGATGACACGATCATGGTGATAACAGGTTCGAATGCCGGCGGCAAGACGATCGCCATCAAGACCGCGGGACTGCTGCTCTGCATGGCGCTCTCCGGCATGCCGGTGCCTGCAAGCTCATCGTCGGTATTCCCGATGGTGGGTCTGCTGCTGGTCGATATGGGAGACGAGCAGTCGATCGAGAACAACCTTTCGACATTTTCAGCTCATGTACGGAACATAGCGATGATCCTCGAGACCGCGGATGAACGTGCTCTCGTGCTGATCGATGAGCTCGGCACGGGGACGGACCCTGACGAGGGCACTGCCCTTGCCTGCGCTGTGCTGAAAGAGCTGAAGACGAAAGGATGTTTCGTCCTTGCGACAACGCATCTTGTGGGCATCAAGGGGTTTGTCCACCGGACAGCAGGCATGCTGAACGCCTCCATGGAATTTGACAAGAGGACGCTCACGCCTCTCTACCGCCTCAGGACAGGAGAACCGGGGCAGTCTCATGCGATCGAGATAGCGCAAAAGTACGGCCTGTCAGCGCGGGTCATCGGCAGCGCACGGGAAATGCTCGGCGGCAACAAGGTTGAACTTGATGCGCTGATGGCCGATCTTAATCAGAAAAGGGCCGAAT
>VEOY01000141.1 GCA_012026685.1 Nitrospirota bacterium | reverse complement strand
TTCCCGGAGGGCGCTCCGGGAGTTCGGTGACCGCGCCGAAGACGAGGAGATCGTTTCCATAGTGGAAAATAACTCCTGCGCGGTCGATGCAGTGCAGGTCATGACCGGATGCACGTTCGGCAAAGGCAATCTTATTTTCCGGGACTATGGCAAACAGGTGTATACGTTCGCCAGAAGGCCGTCAGGCAAAAGCATCAGGATATCTGTCGTATGGGAACGGCCTGAGGAGACCAAAGAGGAGAAGCGGCTCTGGGATGCCTATGCAAAGGGGGACAGGTCAAAAAAGGTGCTCGATTTCGTGCATTCGCGGAAGTCTGAAAAAATACGGCAGATCCTTGATGCTGAAGACGAAGAGCTTTTTGCCGTAGCAAAGGGGAAGATCGTTCTGCCGCCCGAAGCTGAGATCTACCAGAGCATAAGGTGCGGGCTCTGCAATGAAAAGGTTGCCGAACCGAAAGCCCGCGTTCGTGAAGGGGTGCAGCTCTGCGTGCCCTGCTTTGACAAGAAAGGAATAAGGAAATGAAGGAGATCATACGGAAGGCGGAAGTCCTGATCGATGCGCTGCCTTACATCAGGAATTTCTACGGCAAGACCCTGGTCATCAAATACGGCGGGGCTGCGCAGACGAGGGACGAACTGAAGGAATTGTTTTCACAGGATATCGCCATGCTTAATTTCATCGGCATCAGGACCGTGATCGTGCACGGGGGCGGTCCGAAGATATCCGCCATCATGGAAAAAATGGGAAAAAAACCGAAATTCGTTCATGGGCAGCGGGTCACGGATCAGGAGACCATGGACATTGTTGAAATGGTCCTGGGCGGACTGGTGAACAAGGAAATAGTCTCTCTCATCAATAGGCATGGCGGGAAAGCGGTGGGTTTGAGCGGAAAGGACGGAGGTCTGATACGTGCGCAGAAAAAGCCCATCAGGAAAGTCACTCCGGAGGCCGGCGTGAGCGAAATCGTTGACCTGGGGCTTGTCGGTGAAGTGACCTCGATCGACCCCTCTATCCTTGACGGTCTCGAGAGGAGCGGGTTCATCCCGGTCATATCCCCTATCGGTGTCGGACCTGAGGGGGAAACGCTGAATATCAATGCCGACTATGTCGCCTCTGCCGTCGCCTCTGCGCTCAAGGCTGAGAAGCTTATCCTTCTGACCGATGTTGCCGGACTACTCGACAAAAAGGGAACCGTGATATCCACGCTGAAAAAAAGCCGGATAGCAAAACTGGTGAAAGATGGGACGATAAGCGGAGGCATGCTTCCCAAAGTGCAGGCGTGCATGAGTGCTCTGGAGCAGGGCGTAGGCAAGACCCACATCGTTGACGGCAGGGTCCCTCACTGCCTGCTGCTGGAGATATTCACGAGGGAGGGTATCGGGACCGAGATCCTGAGTGCTTAGAGAGGTATGAAGACAAAAAAGAACATATTGATCGTCGGCGACAGGGTGCTGATAGACCTTGATGAAAAGACAGACAGGACCACGGCCGGACTGTATCTTCCTGCAACGGTGAAAGAGAAGGAAAAGGTGCATGGCGGATATGTGATCAAGGTCGGCCCGGGCTATCCGGTGCATGACCCGAACGGTACGGAGGAGCCCTGGACAGCCAAAAAGCGTCAGGAACTCAAGTTTATCCCGCTCCAGGCAACAGAAGGGGACTACGCCATCTTTCTGAAGGAATCCGCCGTGGAGATCGAATTCGAAGGCAAGAAGTACCTGATCGTGCCCCACTCCTCGATCCTCGCGCTGGTCCGCACTGAGCTGGTCAATGAATAGGGAGGCTTAGTGACAGAAATAGCTTTCCTTACTGCAGGGGTACTTATCGGCAGTATAATCGCATGGCTGATAGTTTCGGCACGCAAGCAGAAAAACATATCTGATATCCAGCAGCAGCATTCAGCGAACATTATGGAACTGGAAAGTAAGTCAAGGAGCGCCGATGCCGTAAACGGCGAACTGAGGCAGCAGATCGAACGCAAGGACGCAGACCTGAATCAACTGCGGTCTGAACTGGATACGGAACAACACGCAAAGGTTGAGGCCCTCACAAGACTCGATGCGGCCCAGAAGAGCTTCGAGGAGCAGAAGGCCCTTATCGAGGCGATGAAGAAAGAGATGACCGACACCTTCAACGCCCTCTCGTCAGCCGCCCTCAAGAGCAGCAGCGAGGATTTTCTGAGACTCGCATCGGAACATCTCGGCAAGGTAGTTTCCGATACAAAGGGCAAGCTCGGCGAGCACCAAGCGGCTATGGATGGAATGATCAAACCTCTTTCTGATGCCCTGAAGCGCTATGATGAACAGATACGGGCGATGGAGGAGGGCAGGCACAAGGCATATGGCAGTCTCGAAGAACAGTTGCGCGCTCTCGCGACGACGCATGAAAATCTCCAGAAGGAGACAAGCAACCTTGTGACCGCGCTGAGAAGGCCTGAAGTCCGGGGCAGGTGGGGAGAGATGCAACTCAGGAGGGTTGCTGAGCTTTCAGGTATGTCAATACACTGCGATTTCACCGAACAGCAATCGGTTGATACGGAAAAAGGCAGGATCAGGCCGGATATGATTGTGCATCTCCCCATGGAGCGGGATATCGTTGTGGATTCAAAGGTTTCACTCGAAGCATATCTCGATGCGATAGCCTCACCTAGCGACGAAGAGCGAAAGATGAAGCTGGAAAAACACGCTCAGCAGGTGAGGTCGCATATGAACAAACTCGGGTCGAAGGAATACTGGAGCCAATTCAGCCAATCCCCTGAATTTGTTGTTCTCTTTATACCTGGAGAGGCATTTCTGAGTCCTGCTCTCGAAATGGATAACACGCTCATAGAAGACGGGATCCAGAAGCGGGTCATTATCGCAACCCCGACAACGTTTGTCGCACTGCTGCGTGCCATCGCCTACGGATGGCGGCAGGAACAGGTAACGAAGAATGCACAGCAGATAAGCATGCTCGGAAAAGAGCTCTATGAAAGGATGAGCACGATGGCAAAGTACTTCGGCGAGATGGGCACAGCCATCGAGCGTTCTATCACTGCATATAACAAGATCGTCGGCTCCATGGAGTCGAGGGTCCTGCCGTCCGTACGAAAATTCAAAGAGCTTGGTGTTACCGGCGCTGAAGAGATACCAATTCTCGAGCAGATCGACCAGCAGCCGAGGAATCTGACTTTACCAGATTCAGAATGAAGAGGGAGAAAAAAACACTTTTTAAACGAATTATCGTATTTTCTTTTGCCGTTCTCTCGGTTTTCATCGCCTTCCAGTTTGTCTACCCTAACGTCTCGAAGCTCAAGAAAGAAAACCCCAGGAAGACCGCCTTCATGGAATACCGTGAGGAAGAGTGGGCCAGTGAGGGAAAGAGATATAAGATACAGCAGGTATGGGTCCCTTACCGGGCCATATCTCCTTATCTCATCAAGGCCGTGCTCATCGGTGAGGATGACAAGTTCTGGCAGCATGAGGGCTTTGACTATGATGCCATGCAAAAGGCAATTGAAAAGGATATAAAGGCCAAGAAGTTCAAGCTCGGCGGCAGCACGATCAGTCAGCAGCTTGCGAAGAACCTCTACCTGTCACCCTCCAAAAACCCGCTGAGAAAGATCAGAGAGGCGCTCATTACCTGGCGAATGGAACGAGCGTTGACCAAGAAGCGGATCCTGGAGATCTACCTGAACATTGCGGAATGGGGCGATAGGGGGATCTTCGGCATAGAAGCCGCGGCCCGCAGCTACTACGGCACGTCTGCTGCGGCGCTCGGACCGGAGGAGGCTGCGCGTCTTGCCGCGGTATTGCCCAATCCCCGGAAATTCAACCCGCTCGGGACGTCCCGTTATGTCGTGAATCGGTCAGCTCTGATTTACAGTATCATGGTGAGGCGGGGTATTGTGGTGCCGGAATATGATGAGATGGAGATGAATTCTTCTCGTGGTGCCGAGGACCATAACAATGCTCCGGACACGCCGATCGAAGCAATACAACCCTCGTCCCGGTAGCATGTGAATTTTTTTTCAAGACATATCTCACACAAAAAGAGGTACCAAATCATGCCTGCTTCAAGTAAAATGGATGTGTGAGACTGAATCCGGAGCGCAAGATACTGGGCCTGTGCATTGCAGCCGGCATCGTCATTTGGCTGCTCGACGCAATATTCGATTATGCATCTTCTCCTCCAGGAACGTCGTTTTCCCGAGCGCTTGTCCAGGGTACTTCTCTGCATGAAGTATATGCGAGAGGGGCTTTTTCCGCCGCGTTCATCGGCATGGGTGTTTTCCTGTCGCTATTTATCAGGAGATTGAGGAAAGAAGATGACGCGAAGAACGCCCTCAGTCCCCGCATTGACACCGGTATCCGGGAACAGGAGCAGGACGAGGAGACGGTCGAACAGACTGCACGCTTCCTTGATACGATATTCCAAAGTATCAGGGATCCTTTTATCATTCTTGACCGTGACTATACTATTGTCAGGGCCAATCCGGCATACTCAGGGCTGAAACATATTCCCCTTGGGGATCTTATCGGCCGGAAATGCTATGAGGCCACGAGAAGCCTGAGCGCGGTTTGTGATGAGTGTATAGTCGCCAGAACCTTCAAGTCCGGCGACCCGGCGGCAAAAGAGAAGAGGGTGTCGACAAAACATGGTGCGGACGAATGGGTCGAGATATATACATATCCGGTCATCAACGAGGCGGATGAGGTCACACACGTGATCGAATATGTTCGAAACATCACCGACAGGAAGAGAGCGGATGAGCAGCGGCAGCTTTTCATACAGGAGCTTGAAATGCTGTCGTCGGTGGATGCACTTACCGGACTTTTGAACCGGCGCATGCTCTATGACCGTCTGCACCACGAAATCGAGCGCGTGCGACGGTATAATGTGGACCTCGCGATGATGTTCTGCGATCTCGACTCCTTCAAAGAGATCAATGACACGCACGGCCATAGCGTAGGTGATGAGGTGCTCAAACGCATTGCAGGAATTCTGAAAACGTCGCTCAGGACGTCCGATATCATCGGGAGGTACGGTGGTGATGAGTTCCTTGTCGTTCTGCCGCAGACCTCACTGAAGGGCGCTCATGATCTGGCCGAGAGGATACGCGCATCTGTTCAGGGAATGAGATACGAGGTGTGCGAAGGGCAGAGTGTCGGGACAACGGTGAGCATCGGTGTGACCTATTATGCGGGCGGTGAACCTGACGTGGATGCCCTGATCAACCGTATCGATACCGCGCTGTATGTATCAAAGAAGGCAGGAAAGAACCAGGTCTATTCGCTGGCGTAATCGCGGCTGCATGCCGCGTCATTTCTCCCAAAGGGGGAAAGTTCCCTCAGTTCCCTGACGATACCCGGCATTACCTCGAGGACGAAGTCGATGTCCTTTTCCGTATTGTAGCGGCTCAGGGAAAACCTGATCGAGCCATGCACTGCGGTATACGGTACGCCCATCGCCCTGAGCACGTGTGACGGTTCGAGGGATCCGGATGTGCATGCAGATCCGGACGATGCGCAGATGCCGTATTCATTGAGCCTGAGCAAGATCGCTTCTCCCTCGATATATTCAAAGCTCACATTGGTCGTGTTGGGCAGACGACGGGAGGGGTCCCCATTTACCCTGGTGTTGGGACAGCTCTGCAGAAGCTCTTTTTCGAGCCTGTCGCGCAGACCGCTCAGATAGGCCGATTCGGCAGGAAGATGCTGCAACGCGAGTTCGCACGCTTTGCCGAGTCCTATGATGGAAGCGACGTTTTCGGTGCCGGCCCTTCGCCCCTGCTCCTGGTGACCGCCGATGACATAGGGATGGAAACGCGTCCCTTTGCGTATATAGAGCACCCCGATCCCTTTCGGCGCATGAAGCTTGTGGCCGGAGATGGTGAGCATGTCGACCGGAAGCTTCCTGACGTCGATGGAGATCTTGCCCGCAGCCTGGACTGCGTCGGTATGCATTACGATGCCTCGCTCTTTCAGTATTTCGCAGAGTTCGTCCATGGGAAAGATCACTCCGGTCTCATTGTTGGCGTGCATGATGGAGACCACGACGACATCGTCATCCAGCATCCGCAGGAAGGCGTCCATGTCCAGCCGGCCCTGTTTCTGCACCGGAACGAGCGAAACCCGGTGGCCTTTTCGTCCGAGATGCTGACAGAAATTCAGCACCGCGGGATGCTCCACCCGTGAGGTGATGATATGGCGCTTGCGCGGCTGGGACTCGACAGCGCTCATGATGGCGGTATTGTCGCTCTCCGTGCCGCAGCTCGTAAAGATGATCTCATCAGGTTCAGCGTTGATCAAGGCGGCCACTTTCTCCCGTGCTTCTTCGATCCTCCTGCGGGTCTGGCCTCCGAACGTATGCATGCTCGAGGGATTACCGTATAGCTCAGCGAGGTAAGGGGCCATTTCATCAAGTACTTCAGGGGCGACGCAGGTCGTCGCATTGTTGTCAAGGTAGACCGTGTTCACTGAAGTGCCTCAACCGTGATATCGTCGCTTACAAGCTCACGAAGCTTCGCCTGGATACCTTTGACCGTCACCGCGGCCATCATGCATCCTGTGCACATGCCCCTCAGGGCAACGATCACTCTGCTGCCGTCGATGTCGATGAGTTCCACATCTCCGTTGTCTGCCTGCAGGCCCGGTCTTATCTCGGTCTCAATGATCTCCTGTATCAGTGCGATCTTGTGCAGATTGGTCAGTTTCTTCGGTTTTGAAGGTTTTTCCGTCGGTTTCAGAGACCAGACGTTCTGGAGGATCGTCTCGATGTTCGGAATACATTCGCCGCAGCCGCCGCCGGCCTTGGTGAAGTTTGTGATCTCTTCGACGGTGGTAAGATGGTTATCCATTGCTACTCTGCGGATCTTCTCCTCAGTGACATCAAAACACTTGCAGACAACCCTGCCTTCCTCCTTTTTCGCGACAGGAACGCCGCGGTAATTGGCTATTGCGGCTTCAAGCGCTTCCCTCCCCATGACCGAACAGTGCATCTTCTGATCAGGGAGACCTCCGAGAACATCCGCGATATCCTGATTGGTCACGGTCAGAGCCTCATCAAGGGTCTTGCCCTTCACCATTTCCGTAAGCGCTGAAGAGCTTGCGATGGCGCTTGCGCATCCGAAGGTCTGGAACCTGGCATCCGTGATTTTCCCTGTTTCCCTGTCGATCTTGAGATAAAGCTTCAGTGCGTCGCCGCATATGATGCTCCCGATCTCGCCAACGGCGTCGGCATCCTTTATCTCACCTACGTTCTTCGGGTGGAGAAACGCATCTTTCACCCTGTCCGAATAGTCCCACATGGTTACATCGTTGCACAGCAGTCTGGTGATGTCAAGGATGCGATATTCAGAAAATTGGATTGACTTCACGACCCGGAGGTAGTATAAGGATGATATGAAATCCACGTTCGGAAAGGAGTCTGTTATGGCAACGTATGTGATCCTGAGCACGCTCACCGATGAAGGAAGACGTACCATTAAGGAGAATCCGAGCCGCATTCTCGAAGTGAACAAGGAACTGGCAAAGATGGGGATAAAGGTAAAGGAGCAGTTCGCGGTCCTCGGGCCGTATGATTTTGTGAATATCGTGGAGGCGAAGGACAACGATACGATCATGAAAATGTCCGTTGAGATCGGCTCACGGGGTTCCGTGCAGATGCTTACGCTGACAGCGATGCCCATTGCTGAATTCATTAAAAAGATTAAGTAGTCGGCTGATAAGAAGCTTGATTTGACATACGGGCAGGGCGGGCCATATAACATCAGGCATCAGAAATTCCTTATGGAGGGGACCATGGCACCAGTCGCACCTGATGTTATACTTGACACAAAAGGGCTCATCTGCCCGATGCCTGTGCTGAAAGCGAAGAAAGCAATCGATGTTCTGGAAGAAGGGCAGGTGCTTAGCGTCATTTCGACCGATGCGGCGACACGTTCCGATATTCCGATGCTCGTCCAGAGACTCGGCCTGGAGCTTTTGGAAACCATAGAGAGCAGCGGCGTCATAGAATTTTATATCAGGAAATAATGAATCCATCCGATGCTGCAGTGCCGAGTTCAGATGAGTAATACCTGTCCGCAGCCGCTTTTGACTCTCTCTCCGTCTTTGTGATAGGATTTATACCGCTTTTCTGATCCTGCCGGAGTGGCGGAACTGGCAGACGCAAGGGACTTAAAATCCCTCGGTGGCAACACCGTACCGGTTCGATCCCGGTCTCCGGTACCATGCTTTATTTTCTTTCAAAATCAACTTGATATGGTTATAACTTAAAGAACAATCTGCTCATTCCGTGAAATGTATCTGTGCGTGGTGACAGCTCAAGTACCGGCGGCAATTATCGCTATGCATATATGCTATAATGTATAAATTTCATACAGAGGTTTTTTTTAATGTCTGATGACGTAAAAAAGGCAATTTTCCCGGCAGCAGGTCTGGGTACGCGGTTTCTTCCTGCCACCAAGGCGTCTCCAAAGGAGATGCTGCCGATCGTGGACAAACCCATGATCCAGTACGGTGTCGAAGAAGCGCTTGCCTGCGACATCCAGGAATTCATCATTATTACCGGCAAGCACAAGAGAAGTATTGAGGACCACTTTGACTACGCGTTTGAGCTCGAGGAAAAGCTAAAAAAAAGCGGTAAAGACAAGCTCCTCGAGGAGATCAACAGGCTCAATCAGATCAAGCTCGGATATATACGGCAGGGCCATGCGCTTGGCCTGGGCCATGCGATACTTTGTGCAAAGCCGTTCGTCAGGGACGAACCATTTGCCGTGATCCTGAGCGATGACATCATCCCGCCCGGCGAAACGCTCCTGCTTGATATGATCAGGCTTTACCGGAAGCTGAAGAGCCCGGTCCTGGCCCTTGAAAAGGTCCCCGGTAAGGAAGTAGACCGCTATGGAGTGATAAGCGGCGTTAAGGAGTGGGATAACGTATTCAAAATAAACAGCCTTGTTGAGAAGCCCGACCCCGAACATGCGCCATCGAACATGGCCATCATCGGCAGATATATCCTTACCCCGGACATTTTTGACATCCTGGACAAGGCGAAACCGGGAAAAGGAGGGGAGATACAGCTTACCGATGCCATTAACGTCCTTCTGCAAAAGCGCCCTGTGTATGGATATCTCTTTAACGGTAAACGGTATGACGCAGGGGACAAGCTTGGCTATCTCAAGGCAACGGTGGACCTGGCACTGAAAAACCCGGACCTTTCACGCGCATTCAGAAAATATCTTCTCGACGTAACAAAGAACATGAAGCGAGCATAATCACGCGCCCCGAGAACAGACGAGTACGAAGGAGAAGGAATGGCAGAAAAAGAAAAAGAAATCGACAGAGAGGCACAGATACCTGACAATATACCGGTCTTGCCGGTACGCGATATCGTGGTCTTCCCGTATATGATCATCCCGCTTTTCGTGGGGAGGGAGATGTCCATTAAGGCGATCGAACAGGCGCTAGGCGAGAGCAGGATGATCCTCCTGCTGACCCAGAAGGATCTGAACATAGAGAATCCCGCGGTGACGGACCTGTATGAGACGGGGACCGTAGGTATGATCATGCGCATGCTGAAACTTCCTGACGGAAGGGTAAAGATCCTGGTGCAGGGGCTTGCCAAAGCAAAAGTCTCCGGGTTCACGCAGACCGTGCCGTTTATCTCAGCGGATATTCAGAAGGTGGAGGAGGTCAAGCCTGCTTCCCTCACGATCGAGGAAGAGGCCCAGATCAGAACGGTCAAGGAGCAGCTCGACAAGGCTGTGTCTTATGGAAAAACGATCCTTCCTGACATTATGGTGGTGATCGAGAATCTCGATGATCCGGGGAGGCTCGCGGACCTGGTTTCGTCAAATCTCGGACTGAAGACCGATCAGGCGCAGGAGATACTGGAGATCCAGGATCCTACGAAAAAACTGAAGCGGGTGAGTGACATTCTCAGCAGGGAGATCGAACTGCTGATCGTTCAGCAGAAGATCCAGTCAGAAGCCAGGGGCGAGATAGATAAGACGCAGAGGGAATATTTCCTGAGAGAACAGCTGAAGGCGATCCAGAAGGAACTCGGTGATATTGACGAGCGCGCCGAAGAGGTCAGGGAGTTCAAAAAGAAGATAGAAGATGCCAGGATGCCGGAAAAGGTCCTGAAGGAGGCTGAGAAACAGCTGAAGCGCCTTGAAAAGATGCATCCCGACAGTGCTGAGGCAGCGACCATCAGGACGTATCTTGACTGGCTTGTAGAGCTTCCGTGGGCAAAGAGCACCAAGGACAATCTTGATATCAAGGCTGCCAAGAAAGTGCTCAATGACGATCACTATGATCTCGAGAAGGTCAAGGAACGGATCCTTGAATATCTCAGTGTGCGCAAGATCAAGGAAAAGATGAAAGGACCGATCCTCTGCTTTATCGGACCTCCGGGGGTCGGCAAGACATCGCTGGGCAGGTCCATTGCGCGGTCCCTCGGAAGGGAATTCGTGCGGATGTCGCTCGGAGGCGTGAGGGACGAAGCGGAGATCAGGGGGCACAGGAGAACATATGTCGGCGCTCTGCCGGGAAGGATCATTCAGGGGATCAAAACAGCGGGTACGAACAACCCTGTCTTTATGCTCGATGAGGTCGATAAGATCGGGATGGATTTCCGCGGTGATCCGTCATCAGCTCTTCTTGAAGTGCTGGACCCTGAACAGAACTTCGCGTTTGCGGACCACTATCTCTCGGTTCCGTTCGATCTCACGAATGTGATGTTCATCACGACCGGAAACCTTGCTGACACCATCCCCGGCCCTCTCAGGGACAGGATGGAGATCATCTACCTTTCGGGGTACACAACCGAAGAAAAGCTGGGTATCGCGAAGAAGTACCTGCTGCCGAAACAGCTTGAAGAGCACGGCCTCACCAGCAAGATACTGACAATAGCTGATCCTGCGCTGAATCTGCTCATATCGCAGTACACCCGCGAGGCGGGTGTCCGTAACCTCGAGCGCGAGATCGCAAATCTCTGCAGGAAGGTTGCGAAAAGGATCGCGGAAGGCAGGGAGAAGACCTTCATGGTCACGGTGAAGAACCTGCAGTCCTTTCTCGGTGTACCCAAATATCTCCCTGAAGAGGAGATCGAACACGATGAGGTCGGCGTCTCCACCGGACTGGCATGGACAGAGGCCGGAGGCGATATTATTTATATTGAGGCAACGACCATGAAGGGCAGGGGAAGCCTGACCCTTACCGGGCAGCTGGGTGATGTCATGAAGGAATCTGCCCAGGCGGCCCTGAGTTATGTCAGGTCCACGGCCAAGTCCCTCGGGATCAAGGATGATATCTTTGCAAAGACCGATATCCATATCCATGTTCCGGCCGGCGCCATACCGAAAGACGGGCCGTCGGCAGGTATCACCATAGCGACTGCCGTGGCATCTGTATTCACCGGCAGGCCGGTGAACAAGAATATAGCCATGACCGGTGAAGTGACCCTTCGCGGGCGGGTGCTGCCGATCGGCGGGCTCAAAGAAAAGACCCTTGCCGCAAAACGGATGGGCATCAGGAAGGTCATCCTGCCGAAACGGAACAAGAAGGACCTTGAGGACATCCCCAAGTACATTAAAAAAGACATGGAGTTCATCTTCGCAGAAACGATGGAGCAGGTTCTCAAGGCAGCGCTCAAAGGAAAAAAGCAGAAATCCTGAGCCAACTATGAAGCTTTCCCAGATTGGCGAGCTGAGCCTGCTGGACAGGCTCAGAGAGAGGTTCCGCGCACGATCGAGAGGACTGGTCCTCGGCATCGGCGATGATGCAGCGGTGATACGATCTTTCGGTAACACGCTGGTCACTACGGACATGATGGTGGAGGGGGTCCATTTTGATCTTTCCTGGACGACCCCATATCAGCTCGGGTTCAAGCTCATTTCGGTGAATATCAGCGATATCTTCGCCATGGGCGGAGACCCCCGGTATATCCTGCTCAATTTTGCTGCGAGCCGAAACTGTACCATGCGGTTCTTTGATGATTTCTTCGATGGCATTGAGCACGCGCTCAAAACCTATACGGTGTCTCTGATAGGCGGTGATATCTCGTCATCGGACAGGATCATGCTCTCGGCCACGGCGATCGGCTTCGCAAAGAGAGTTGTGCGACGCCGCGGCGCCCGTGCAGGAGACTAAATATATGTCACGGGCACGCTGGGAGATGCCGCGTGCGGACTGGAGCTTCTCAAGCGGATGAAGCACACGGTCGATCTCGACAACACGAAACGCCACAGGCTTCCTGTCCCGTGGGAAACGGCGGCCCCCTTGATGCGGCGGCACCTCATGCCTGTTGCCCGCGACCCCTCTGCGATCAGCGGAAAAGCAACCGCGATGATCGATGTCAGTGACGGCCTGCTCGTCGACCTCGGACGTCTCTGCAGGGAGAGCGGCGTCGGCGCCCGGATCAGGAATGATGATATCCCGCGTTCCGATGCGCTGAAGACTGCGGCTTCATTACTGGGCCTTTCTGCGACGGCGCTGTCGCTGAGCGGAGGGGAAGATTATGAACTTCTCTTCACGTCTTCTCCGAAACGGACAACGGACGCCGTCTGTATCGGCGAGGTCACACGATCAGCGGGCGTCGAGGTCATTAATGATCGGGGCAGGAGGATGAACATATCTCACAAAGGATACCAGCATTTTGCCGTTCAGGGATAGGCTGCGCCAGATCCTTTCGATCTAGGAATCCCCGGCCAGGATCGCGCTTGCTTTTGCCCTCGGTGTATTCATCGGTATGTCTCCGCTTCTGGGTGTCCATACGGTTCTGGGCATCATCGTTGCCTGGGTTTTCCGGCTTAATAAATTTGTGACGGTGGTGGGTGTCTACATCACGAATCCCTGGACCATTGTGCCGATCTATACCTTCGGGACATGGGTCGGGGCCAAACTTCTCGGCGTCCACTGGCTTATGCCGGACATAGACTGGGCCCACCTTTCGATGAAAGATATTATCCATTCGTTCGGTCCCCTGCTGATGCCTTTTGTCATAGGGTCTACCATCCTCGGTGTCATATCCGGCGGACTCAGTTATATCCTTGTCTACCGGATGATCAGGAAGAGCCGTGGGTAAGGTGTGCCTTGTCAGCCTCGGCTGCCCAAAGAATCTTGTCGATTCCGAAAAACTCCTGAAACGTCTTGCTGAACAGGGAATCGGTTACGAATCCGATCCTGACAGTGCTGAAGTTCTCCTGATCAATACCTGCGGTTTCATCGAGGACGCGAAACGGGAGTCTGTAGACGAGATCCTGAGGCTTGCCGAAGGTAAGGGCCTGAGGAAACTCGTCGTTTTCGGATGTCTCGCAAAGAGGTTCGGGGATGAACTGAAAAGGGAGATCCCCGAGATCGACGCTCTGTATGGCGTCGGTGAGGAAGAGAAGATTGCTGCGTTCTGCGGGAGCGTCCTTCAGTCATCGGACTCTATTCACGACCCTCAAATGCTGTCGGAGACGCCGTATGCCTACCTTAAGATAGCGGAAGGATGCGACAGGGGGTGTTCCTACTGCGTGATACCCGACATCAGGGGGAGGTTCAGGAGCAGGGCCCCTGAAGAGATACTCCATGAGGCAGAAAATCTTGTCAGGTCCGGCAGAAAGGAGCTTATCCTTGTCGCCCAGGACATAACGTCATACGGCAGGGACAGGGAAGGATATTCGCTCGACAGACTGGTGAAGGACATTGCATCCATCAGCGGAGATTTTTGGATCCGCCTCCTCTATCTGTTTCCTGCATCGATAACCGATGAGCTCCTTGAGACCATACGGAATGAGGAGAAGGTCTGCAGGTATCTTGACATCCCCCTCCAGCACACGGAACAGAAGCTCCTCAGGCTCATGAAGCGCCCCGGAAGCAATGACCAGTTCCGGCAGTTGATCAACAGGATCCGGGAAGCCATTCCCGAGGTGGCCATCAGGACAACGCTGATCACCGGCTTTCCCCAGGAGACGGATGAGGATTTCGATCACATGCTCGGCTTTGTGAAGGATATGGAGTTCGACCGCCTGGGCGTCTTTGCCTATTCACGCGAAGAGGGCAGCGCTGCCTATGCGCTGAAAGGCCAGGTGCCGAAAGCCGTCAGAAAGAAAAGACGAGACAGGATCATGGAAATCCAGTCCGCTATCTCTTTGGAAAAGAACCGGAAGCTGGTCGGAAGGACCTTCAAGGCCCTTATTGACGAAGCTGACAGCTCGGTAGCTGTCGCGAGGATCTATTCACAGTCTCCTGAAATCGACGGGGTTGTGTTCATCAATCGTCCCAATCTGCAAAAAAATACCTTTGTTCGGGCGAGGATCGATACAGCATACGATTATGACCTGAAGGGCTCGGTCGCTGAATGAAAAAGAAACCGTGGCTCAATGTATTCCTCTTTTTGCTTACCTTTGCGTCCACACTCACCGTTGGTGCGCTGCAACGGGGGGCTGACATCGTATCGCAGCCGCAGAGCATCGTGGAAGGCCTGCCGTTTTCCCTGTCCCTGCTCTTCATACTTCTGGTCCATGAATTTTCGCATTATTTCATGTCCCGGAAGCACGGGGTCGACTCATCATTGCCGTACTTTATCCCGGCCCCTACGCTCTTTGGGACGCTCGGGGCCTTCATCACGATGAGATCAAGGATCACGACACGGAATGCATTGATGGACATAGGCTCATCGGGGCCCATTGCGGGATTCCTGGTGTCCGTTGTTGCCGTCGTTATCGGCCTTTGGTATTCGGATGTGCGAGCGGTCGAAGGTTCGGGCGAAATGATCGTCCTCGGTGACTCGATCCTTTTTTCGCTGCTGGCAAAGATCGTTGTCGGAACGGTTCCCTCAGGCTCCGACATTTATCTGCATCCTGTTGCCTTTGCAGGGTGGATCGGTTTTTTTGTCACATCGCTGAACCTTATTCCGGTCGGGCAGCTGGACGGCGGTCATATTGCATATGCTTTTTTGGGGAAAGCACACCTATGGTTATCGCGCATTCTTCTTGGCGTGCTGCTTGTTCTTGGGCTTCTTCTGTTCGAGGGCTGGTTGATATGGGCAGTGCTTCTTTTTTTCCTCGGATCCAAGCATCCGCCGATACTCTACCCCGAAATACCCCTCGACCCGGGACGCAGGGCCGTGGGTATTATGGCATTCATCATCTTTATCCTTACCTTTATCCCTGTCCCTGTAATGGTCAGATAACAAAAAGGGCCTCCGGCTGAGCGCCGGAGGCCCTTTTTCGTGTATTTCGGAAGGAAGTGGTCTAGAATCTCCAGGTCACTCCGAAATCAATGCTGTCCTCGGAAAGTTCTGACTCGATCGACACAGGTGCTCCGCCGAACGTTCCCGTTTCCTTTATGCTCTTCTTGAATGCGTGGGTATATCCGAGATCAACGGAGAGCGTCTTGGTGATCTGGTAGCCGATTCCGCCGGTCACGTGGGTTTCGACGAGTGCCGGGAAGCCGGTGATCCTGAACACTTCATATTCATAGCGATTGACGGATTTCCCCTGAACCTCGACGGGCGCGGAGAATGCTTCCCATCCATCATGATCCTCAACGGGATTTCTGCCATAGTTAAAGCCCGCGCGCAGCGCGAGACTCGGGATAGGCCGGTACTGGGCACCCACGCTGAACACCCACTGGCTTCTCCAGTCAAAATCCTCATAGCCGGCTGCAGAACCCCAATCGATCCATTTAGCATCAGCTTCAATAAGGAATACCTTCTGGACGGGTTCAACGGCGATGCCGAAGGTAAATGTCTGGGGGCTTTCCAGGGTCAGATCATCATTTCCTCCATCATGGTCGAAATCGACGACCGAGCGATGGTTGATCTTCTGAGGTGTGACGTAAACGGCTCCCACGGAAACAGGACCGTTCTTGTAGATGGCACCGAGCTGAAGACCGACGCCGAAATTAGACCTTGTCTGGTCCCCGAGGTTGAGAGATCCGTAGTCGAAATGGACAGAAGCACCGATAGAGAAATTCGGGGTTACCATATATGCGAGATTGGGAGCTACCTTCAGAATGGAGAGGTTGGTGTACATATCCTGGTTGTCAGGGGTAAAGAAAGGATCCAGGTCGAACTTGTTCCGGTAGTCAACGCCCAACCCCGAAACGCCGTATGCAGCAAAACCAAACCGGAGGTTCTGGGTGATGGGTGCTGAAATGCCGAGCGCGGGTATCACGAAAAAGTCCGCATCGCTCTTCTCCCACCCGGTGTCACCGTTGAGCATTCCTCCCGAGAACATGCCGATGGCAGAGTTGTTGATACGTGTCTCGGCCTTTGGCATGAAAAATGTGACGTCAACGTTCATTTCCGACCCCGGGCAGTAAGGACCAAAGCACATTGCCGCCGGATTCGAGAAAACCGCGCTGATCGCGTCCTGAGGAGCGGCAGCACCGACGCCTCCCATAGCGCGCGAGATGGGGCCGATGCTGATGAGGTTATCGCCGTTTGTAGCCTGGGACAGTCCGGCAAGAGACAGGAGCAGGACAGCGGACAAAAATACTGTCAAAATCTTCTTCATAATACCCTCCCTGGGAATGAGTTTCGATAAGTATAAACAAATTGACCATACCCATGTCAAATGGAACAGGGATATTTTTGTCTTTTTTATGGTATCTTAAAAAAACAAAAAACAACGAAGGAGACCGGTACATGAAGGTAATTCTCAAAGACGATGTAAAGAGTCTGGGCCACATGGGTGATGTGGTGAACGTTTCTGACGGATATGCGCGGAACTTTCTTATTCCACAGAAGATGGCGGTTGAGGCTAACACTGCGAATATAAAGGAATTTGAGCATCATAAGAAGACCATCTCTGCTAAGGCCGCCAAGATAAAGGATGCATCGAAGGTTACCGCTGAAAAGCTTGCGGCCGTGATCGTTACCATAAAGGCAAAGGCGGGTGAAGAGGATAAGCTGTTCGGCAGCGTGACCAGCATGGACATTGCCCAGGCGCTTGCTGCTGAAGGGTTCGACATCGACAAAAAGAAGATACAGATCGACGAACCTATCAAGAGAGTCGGCGAATACGCAATCCAGGTCAAGCTCCACTCCGACGTTGCTGCAACCGTAAACGTTCACGTAGTCCCTGAATGAGAGAAACAGAAGCTCGGCAGGATAAGATCCCGCCTCAGAATATCGAAGCTGAGCAGTCTGTTCTGGGCGCCATACTGCTGGATAATGATGCTCTGCACGAGGCTGTGGAGCTTCTGAAGGCCGATGATTTTTACCGTGAATCCCATCGGAAGATCTATCAGGCGATGTCCGAACTCTATTCGAGGAATGAGCCGGTTGATCTGATCACGCTGAATAATTACCTCAAAGGCAGGAATGAACTTGAAGAAGTAGGAGGGGTTCAGTACCTGTCGTCGCTCGCGTCATTCGTCCCTACATCAGCCAACGTCAAGTATCACTCCAGGATCGTTCGGGAGAAGGCCCTTGTCAGGAATCTTCTCCATTCCGTTACGGACATCGCCAAGAACGTTTATGATAATGAGCTTGATACGGATGAGCTCATTGACTACGCAGAAAAGAAGATCTTTGACCTCTCCGACAAGAAGATAAAAACCTCATTTTTTACCATGAAAGAGCTCATCAGTGATACCTTCGTCACCATAGAGCGCCTGTATGATAAAAAAGAGTCGATAACCGGCATTCCCTCCGGATTCAAGGACATGGATGAGCTGACCACCGGTTTCCAGAAGGGCGATCTCATCATCATAGGCGGCAGGCCGGGGATGGGCAAAACAGCGTTTTGTCTCAATATCTCCCAGCATGTCGGCATTTCCATGAAGGAGCCCGTTGCCATTTTCAGTCTCGAGATGGCGAAAGAACAGCTGGTGATGAGAATGCTCTGTTCAGAGGCGAAGGTGGATTCCAATAAGGTCAGAAAAGGGTTCATCAATAAACGTGACGACTGGAACAAGCTCACCAACGCGGCGGGAAAGCTTGCCGAGTCCCTGATCTTTATCGATGATTCATCCGGTCTGTCCGTACTGGAAATGAGGGCGAAAGCTCGCCGCCTGAAACAGCAGCATGGTCTCAGCCTCGTCATCGTCGACTATCTTCAGCTTATGAGGGGAAGGGGCAAGTTCGAGCGCCGCGAACAGGAGATCGCGGAGATATCGCGTTCCCTGAAGGCTCTTGCCAAGGAACTCCAGGTGCCGGTCATCGCTTTGAGCCAGCTCAATCGGGGTGTCGAGACGCGGGGAGGCAACAAGAACCCCACGCTGGCAGACCTGAGAGAATCCGGGGCTATAGAACAGGACGCCGATGTCATTATCTTTTTATATCGTGACACCAAGGACGACATGGACAGCAAAGGTCGGGTGATCGTGGATATTGCCAAGCAGCGGAACGGCCCTACGGACAAGATAACCCTCACGTTCCTCGATTATTGCACGCGTTTTGTCGATTCATCTGATGTTGAATATCAGGAAATGGAAGAGACCTTTTAGCTCATGCTGAGACATCCCTCGGTCTCCGGACAGTTTTATCACGGTAGCGCTCCCCGGCTGGAACAGCAGGTTTCCCAGTATCTCGGGACCGGCATGGCCAGGGAAAAAGCTGTGGGCATTATGGTTCCCCATGCCGGACTTGTTTATTCAGGCGCCGTCGCCGGTGCGGTCTATTCCTCCATTGACATGCCGAAGACCTTTGTCATGATCGGTCCCAATCATACGGGGCTCGGTGCCCGGATCGCGGTTATGGACGAGGGCGAATGGGAGGTTCCGACCGGAAAGCTCAGGATCGACAGAAAGCTTGCCGGCCGGATCCTGATGAATACGGAATGTGCAGAACGCGATGCGAAGGCCCATACGTTTGAGCATTCCCTTGAAGTGCAGCTCCCCTTCATTGTTCATTTCTCTCCTGAGACTGCGATCGTTCCGATCACGATGCTTTCGGCGACATATGATCAGTGTGCCGGGCTGGCAGAGGGGGTTGCCAAGGCAATACAGAGTGTTGATTATCCGGTGACTATCCTTGCGAGTTCGGATATGAGCCATTATGTGCCTGACCGGATTGCTCGTCAGAAAGATAAGACCGCGCTTGACCGCCTGCTGTCCCTGGACCCCCGGGGTCTGTTTGATACGGTGGTGAGAGAGCGGATATCAATGTGCGGTTATCTCCCGGCAACGGTCATGCTCATCGCTTCGAAGATACTCGGGGCAGCATCAGCCCGCCTTGTCCGGTATATGACATCCGGTGATGTCAGCGGAGATTATGAGAGTGTTGTCGGCTACGCGGGGGTTGTCCTGACGGCATAGATAGACCGGTCTGGACAAAAGCGCTGCCGGATGCTACAGTGAGGTGAAATAACGTATATGGCTAAGGGCGGTTCGGAAAAGAGAAAATATAAGAGGTACGAGGTCGACAGTGTCCACGGCCGGATGCTCTATTCCTCTGATATCAATATCCTGAACATCAGCATGGATGGAGCTGCAATTGCCACGACGCAGAGGCTTGCGCTCGATCGCGAATATTCGCTGAAGCTAAAATTTGAAAATAGCATCCTTACGCTCCGGGGCAAGGTGGTATGGTCGGTCCTGAGCCATTCCAAGACCCTCAAGAACGGGGAAGTGGTACCGGTTTACCGGGCAGGCATACGGTTTACGAACACTCTGAACGAGGCTGCGACACAACTCATACGCTATATTGAAAAGAACAAAGCCAACCCCCTTGAGCAGAGGATCCTCGGAGTACGGTTCAAGGTGACCGAATCGAAGGGTTCGGCGATAGATCTCGCCTGCGAGTACCAGATCAAGAAGATCAGTCTGTCAGGCATGCTGATCGAAACAAATGCCCTCCTGCCCGAGGACTCGCAGCATGACATGGAGATCGCGCTGGACAATTCGGTCGTGACCGTGCGGGGGCGCA
>VEOY01000021.1 GCA_012026685.1 Nitrospirota bacterium | reverse complement strand
CCGGCATGCTGTACGGTGCGCAGACGCAGCGTGCGCTGGAGAACTTCCGCCTGAGCGGCTTGCGCTTCCCGCGCGTTTTTCTTCGCGCTCTGGGGATGATCAAGGAGGCCGCTGCTGCGGTGAACGCCGGATTCGGCCTTCTTGATGAGGAGCGGGCCGCGCTTATCATGCAGGCGGCCCGCGAGGTGTCTGCAGGAAGATGGGATGAGCATTTCCCTCTTGACGTTTTTCAGACCGGCTCCGGGACATCGACGAACATGAATGCCAACGAGGTCATCGCGAACCGTGCCGCACAGATGTGCGGTAGCTCCTCCGGCCGCGGGCCGATCCATCCGAATGACCACGTGAATATGTCCCAGTCGTCGAATGATGTGATACCTTCTGCACTCCATCTGAGCGTTTGCCTGGAGATAAACGAACTGCTTCTGCCTGCCCTCCGGCGTCTCCATGAGGGACTGAAGAAGCGGGAAAGAGAGCATGGGGACGTGGTCAAGACGGGCCGCACGCATCTGATGGACGCGGTACCGGTCGGCTTCGGACAGGAGATCAGCGGATGGTCCTATCAGGTCGCGCAGGGCATCGAGCGCGTCGAGTCCTGCCTGCCGCGGCTGCAGCTGCTCGCGATCGGGGGGACGGCTGTGGGTACCGGTGTGAATGCTCCTGCGGGATTCGGCAGACAGATGGCCGAGAGGCTGAGCGTCCTGAGCGGTCTGACATTCCGCGAGGCAGAAAATCACTTTGCTGCACAGGCCTCGATGGACAGTGCTGTTGAGCTGAGCGGTCATCTGAAGGCAACTGCCACTGCGGTGATGAAGATAGCCAACGATCTTCGCTGGATGAACAGCGGTCCGCATGCAGGACTCGGGGAGATATCCCTGCCCGCTCTTCAGCCCGGATCGAGCATCATGCCGGGCAAGGTCAATCCGGTCATCTGCGAGGCGGTAAATATGGCCTGCGCCCAGGTGATCGGCAATGATACGGCCATCACCGTGGGCAATCTCTACGGCAATTTCGAACTGAATGTCATGCTGCCGCTGATCGCTTATGATCTGCTCGGGTCGATCTCCCTGCTTGGTAATGCCGCGGCAGCGCTTGCGGACAAGGCGATTGCCGGCTTTGTCGTCAATCTTGCGCATATCGATGCCGTTGCCTCGCGCAATCTGATGCTTGCGGCAGCGCTCGCGCCGGTGACAGGCCACGACAGGGCTGCGGAGATCGTCAGGAAGGCGATGGCGGAAGGTCGGGACATCAGGGATGTCGCTGCCGAGATGACAGGGATGCCGGCAGGAGAAATTGATGTGCTTCTCGATCCCCGACGGATGACCGGAGAGAAATGAGAAAATGAGGATGCGATAGGGGTTCTTCCAAAACTGTCTGTTCAGAGGCCGCGGTTCCCGGGCAATGACCATCAGCGTCCGACCGATGCCGGTGAAGGGACCGGTCGGACGCAGGCAGATCTTCAGCACTTGAGCACGGTGTATGTTCTCAGAACGTAAGTCCCTGCCGTTCCATCAGCATTTCGCCAAGGAACGAGCCTGGTTTGACCTCGGAGTTCCTGATCCTCTCGCCTTTGTCCAGTTCATAATGTTTCACACAGGACGCGCAGATGTAGAATTTGCAGTCAAAGTCCTCGATCAGTGTGTTCATGAGCTGAGCAATGGGGGAGAATTCATCCTTCTTCTGCCAGATGAGCGTCTCTGCATAGCCTTTTTTTGCGAGCAGCGCGCCGTTGTCCATAAGAAAGAAATCGACCTCCGCATCAAATGCCTTCATGTTCGTCGCAAGCTGCAGTGCGCCCGCAACCAGGTCAGGCCGGTCGAAAGAATGGGTGATGATGAATACGAACTTTTTTTTATCCATGCCGTCTCCTTTATATAAGAAAAATTAGTGATGTGCGCAGGATGAACCGCCTGCATGGCCGGAACAGACATGCCCGGGGGAAAAGGCCTGCAGGTTCCCTGCGCTGAACAGGTCAAGGTTTTCCCTTACGGTCCTGGCCGATGCCCGGTATACCCTGATGCCTGCCTGGGAGAGTTTGTTCAGCGCGCCGGGACCGATGCCGCCGACAATGACACAGTCGATATCCCTGCCGCCAAGGGCGCGGAAAGGGCTGCAGGTGCCATGGGCGTGATGCTGGTCTGCGTTGCCGATGGTCTCCACAGCTTCGGCGGCCGTATCAACGATCATAAAGGCGGGGGCAGAGCCGAAATGGCCGTATACCTCGCTGTCCAATGCCCGGTCATTCTGAATGGGAAAGCAGAACTTCATTTTCAATCCTCCTTTTTTTTGCACGTGGTCTTTTCGAGAACGAGGGCTTTGCAGCCCGTAAGGGCAGCGGCTGTCTTGCGGCGCGCGCTTGCGACGATCCTTTGGACCGTGCCGCGTGACACGCCCATTTTCCTGCCGGCTTCCTCCTGCGTCAGTCCATCGAGGTCGCAGAGCTTCAGTGCCTCAAGCTCATCCATATGGAGAAGGATCTTCTCGATCCCTGACAGCGGAATGCCGGCCGGCTTGAATGCTTTGCCCTTCGCGGGACATCGGCATATCCTCGGCTTTTTATAGCGCGGCGACATGCCAACCTCTTTTTATAATGTGCATATGCACAATATAGCATCTCATGCGGAAAAAGAGCAACTGGCGCTTCAGAGAAACTGGTGACGCTTTGGCTGTTGTGTCGAAGAGATTATGTTTCTCAGATCTGCTTCTACATGAGTCCGACATGT
>VEOY01000074.1 GCA_012026685.1 Nitrospirota bacterium | reverse complement strand
GACGCCGCTCATCAGGAAGGACGGGGAACTCGTACCCGCGACGTGGGACGAGGCCCTCACCTATGCCAGTGACAGCCTCAAGGCTGTCATGGCCGCCCGCGGCAAGGAGGCTGTCGGCGCCATTGGGTCGCACCGGTGCTCGAATGAGGACAATTACATGCTCAGGAAGTTCATGACGCAGGTTGTCGGCTCGTCGAACATCGATGGGTCTGCCTCTTTCGGATACCGCAAAGTGCAGAAGGCCCTCCATATGGCATTCGGCACGGGCTCTCATCCCATATCCATGAAATCCCCCCTGGGCAAAGACGTCATCCTTGTTGTCGAATCGGATATCAGCACGACCCATCCTGTCTATGGCCTGAACATCCTTCAGGCAAAACGGGACGGGGCCAAACTGATCGTCGCAGACGCGCGGCAGACAAAGCTTACGCGCCACAGTACATCGCGCCTGATGATGCAGGCCGGCACATCGGTGGCATTCCTGAACGGCGTCATGAAGATCATCATGGACAAGGGCCTGTTCAACAGGCAGATCGTATCGAAGACCGAAGGCTTTGATGCATTTGAGGAGAGCCTTGCTGACTATACTGCCGAAAAAGTCGCAAAGACCACGGGGATACCCGAGGCAGAGCTCATCGCAGCGGCAGAGCAACTTGCGCAGGCAAAGAACCGCCTGATCACACTGACGGTAAACATCTCCGAAAACACCAAGGGCATGGACACGGTCCTCTCTGCCGCAAATCTCGTGTTGCTGCTCGGCGACGCGCCGGAGATCCTGCAGATACCTGCCGAATACGCAAATACATTCGGCATGGTCAAGATGGGGATCCCGTCCGGCACCGGGATGAAGAGCATCACCGACATGCTATATGAGCAGGGTTCGGTGCAGGGCCTCATCATCATGGGAGAGGACCCGATCTCGGTCTATCCGTTCAGCTCGAAAATACAGTCAGTATTGAAGTCGCTCGACCTTCTGATCGTACAGGATATCGCGCTTACGGAGACGGCGAAGCTGGCTCATGTCGTATTGCCTGCAGCCGCGTGGGCGGAAAAGGATGGGACCTTCGTGAATGCCGAGGGAGTCACCCAGAAACTTCAGAGGATCGTCGAGAATCAGGGACAATCTCTCCCGGACTGGCAGATCCTGCGCAACCTTTCACTCGCTATGGGCAAGGAAATCGGAACCCGGAGCATTGAAGGGCTTTCCGAAGAGATCAGGAACACCGTCCGCGAAGCTGACAGAGCTCCTGATAGGAGAGCGTTCCATACCGTAGCTGTTGCGCAGGGAGAGGTGCCATCGGCCGAATATCCGTTTTCCCTGGTCGTCAGGGACGTGCTCCAGCATTCGGGGAGCATGTCGACACGTTCCAAATCGCTGGACCTGGTCGTATCCGAAGCTTACCTGGAGATCAATGACGAGGATGCGACAAAGCTCGCGGTCAAAGACAACAGCCACGTGAAGGTATCTTCGCGGCGGGGAACCATCTACCTCAAAGCCAGGGTAACGGATGCGGTGCCAGCGGGCGCTGTCTTCACCTCGACGCATTTCCCGCACGGCCGCGTGAATACGCTTCTTTACTATCCGGAGAACGGCTCCGCCAGCCCCTGTGCAGTAAAAGTAGAAACAGCGAAGATATGAACCTCGCTGAAATTCTGGACACTTTGAACGCAAGCGTGCTCACCGACAAGGTGACGCTGCAAAAAAGCGTCGAGAATGCATATTGCGCGGATCTGATGAGCGATGTCCTGTCCTTTTCGACCACGAAATCGATCCTGGTCACGGGACTGACGAACGCCCAGGTCATTCGCACAGCGGAGATGGCGGCCATTGAGATGATCGTCTTCGTTCAGGGCAAGCGGCCGGACAGCCAGACGATCAGGCTTGCCGAGGAGAAGCAGATACCCCTCCTTGTAACGGACCTTTCCATGTTCGAAGCCTGCGGAAAGCTTTATGAAAGGGGACTCAGAAGCAAACTTCACCGTCACAATCAGACACCGACCATAAAGTGTCAAGCGAAGTCGCATTAGCGTGAAGAGCGTCTCCGCTGCGGTAGAGAGCACCGGAAATGATCACACATGACGAATACTGAAGAAGGTGTCTTTTTCCTGACCGGCAAGGACTTTACGAATGCCGGAGCCGCATCGAGCAGTCTCAAGGGCATCCTTGAACGGAGAGGTGTACCGCCGGATATCATCAGAAGGATGGCGATCGCGGCATTCGAGGCGGAACTGAACGTCATCATCTACGCTGTGGCCGGGATGATGAAATATCGGGTAACCGACACGGAAATCTTCGTAACGGTCCAGGATATGGGACAGGGCATACCTGATATTGAACTGGCGATGACCGAGGGATATTCGACCGCGACGGACCATATCCGCGAGATGGGGTTTGGGTCGGGCATGGGTCTCCCCAACATCAAGAAAAGCACGGACAACCTTGCCATCAACTCTGTTATGGGCGAGGGGACAACTCTGGAATTTTTCATACGCATAAGAAGCGGGGGTACGGAGCAGGCATGAATCTGCAGGAAATCGTCAACGGCCTTTCCCTTGAGGTAAAGACCCCGAGCCTCAGCATAGACCGGGATGTGACAGGGGGATATGTCAGCGATCTTCTGTCCGACGTCATGGGAAACGCGGCGGAGGGAAGTGTGTGGGTAACTCTCCAGATCCACCTCAATATCGTCGCCGTGGCCTCCCTCAAAGGTCTGTCGGGCATCATCCTGGTGAACAACAGGATCCCCGATACCGATACACTGAAACGGGCGGTCGAGGAGGACATCCCCATCATGACCAGCCCCTTATCCACCTTTGAACTCGTCGGGAGGCTCTATGCCCTCGGACTGAGATGCCGGTAGAGTTCAGGGCCGACCTTCATATACATTCCTGCCTTTCCCCCTGTGCAGACCTGTTCATGACCCCGCGCAATATCGTAGAAAAAGCCGCTTCGCGCGGCATCAATATCGTAGCGGTCTGCGATCATAACTCTGCGGAAAACATTGCCGTGACACAGGAGATCGGGAAAAAAAGGGGGATCACGGTGATCCCCGGCATGGAGATCACCTCTTCCGAGGAGGTGCACGTGCTCGGCTTTTTCGAAAACCTCGAACGAGCCCTCGACATGCAGACTGTGGTCTATGATCATCTTCAGACCGGTGAAAATGATGAAGATGCATTCGGCATGCAGGTGGTGGTCAATGAGGAGGATGAGGTCCTCGGGTTCAACAAAAGGCTCCTGATCGGGGCGACGGACCTTTCGATCAACAGGATAATTGATCTCATCCACGGATTCCAGGGCCTTGCGGTGGCCAGCCATATAGACCGGGAGGGCTTTGGCATCATCGGCCAGCTCGGTTTCATTCCCCCTGATGCGGGCTTTGACGCCCTTGAGATCTCGTCGCGGACAGGCTTTGATGCGGCTGCAGAAAAGTTCAGCATGTACCGTGCCGTGCCGTGGATCACGTCCTCCGATGCTCATCAGCTCGAAGATATCGGGAGAAAGACAATCGGCCTGTACATGAACCATGCGAGCTTTGAAGAACTGGGGCTTGTGCTGGCGGGTGCGGATGGCAGAAAGGTGGTGCCCTGATCCGTGGAAGACATCTCTTTGCACATCCTCGATATCGCGGAGAATTCTGTTGCAGCCTCAGCCACGTTTGTCAGGATCAGCATCACCGAAGAACCGGAGAAGGACCTTTTCACCGTGAGCATTGCGGATAACGGAAAGGGAATGGATGCTGCCTTCGTCCGCAACGTCCTCGATCCGTTCTGCACAACGCGGACAGAGCGGAATGTCGGGTTGGGACTCTCCTTCCTGGCACAGGCTGCTCGGGAAACGGGCGGAGATATCCACATTCAGTCTGTTGCGGGACAGGGAACGCTTGTCAAGGCTGATTTTCGGCCGAGTCATATCGATATGAAGCCTCTCGGCAACATGACCGACACGATCCTCACCCTGATCGCAGGCAATCCCCGGACAGATTTTCTCTTCAGTTACGTAAGTTCGCAAAAGAGCTACAGTCTCGACACGCGGGGGATACGCTCTGCACTGGAAGATGTGCCAATGAATTCCGCGAATGTTCTGTCTGCGATCAGAAGCGATCTATCCGAGGGGTTGCAGGCTATAAAGGAAACCAAGAATGTTCCCCTATAAGGACGATAATCCTTCGAACACCTTCCCGGCTGTCACGATCGGCATCATCGTGTTGAATGCAGCTGTCTTCATCCTCCAGGTGTTCAGCGGCAGAGACGGACAGCAGATCGTCTATTCCTACGGTGCCATACCTCACAATATCGTTTCAATGCAATCGACGCAGCCGATACACCCGGCTCTGACGCTCTTCACCTCCATGTTCATGCATGGCGGGCTTTTCCATATCTTCGGCAATATGCTCTACCTCTGGATCTTCGGCAACAATATCGAGGACCGCCTGGGACATTTCAGATTCATCCTCTTTTACCTCTTCTGCGGGGTCGCTGCCGCAGTGCTCCATGCCCTGACCGCTCCGGAATCTGCCGTACCGATGATCGGTGCAAGCGGGGCCATATCCGGCGTGCTTGGTGCCTACCTTCTCCTGTTCCCGTACGCCCGTATCCATACGATCATCTTTCTGGGCTTCTTTGTGCAGACG
Organism: Nitrospirota bacterium; assembly: GCA_012026685.1. Classification (GTDB taxonomy): domain Bacteria; phylum Nitrospirota; class Thermodesulfovibrionia; order Thermodesulfovibrionales; family UBA6898; genus UBA6898. The sequence continues at coordinate 24,011 of VEOY01000074.1, read as the reverse complement.
GTACGGATTCCTGCCTTGATAGTTATAGGGTTTTGGGCTATTATACAAATCGTGAGCGGCTTGACCGCGCAGGGGCTCCAGGGTCAGGGAGGCATTGCGTGGTTTGCCCATGTCGGGGGGTTCGTCGCCGGTCTTCTCACCATTAAATTGTGGCAGCCAAGGAGGTCCAGAACGTGGTAGTTGTATGTCCCAAATGCAAGACAAAGCTGAAGGTGGATGACACAAAGCTCTCACCACAAGGTTCGCGCTTCAAATGTCCCAAATGCAGTACGGTCCTCTTGGTTAAGAAACCGGTCATACAGGAGAAAAAGAGCCTCAGCGAAAAGAAAGTTCTGATTGCCCACTCGAATCCGGCGGTAGTCGATACCGTTAAGACAATTCTGGCCGGACAGGGGTATGAGATCATATCATCGTCCGACGGCATTGACACCATGGTGAAGGCGTTGAAGGAACTCCCCTGGTTAGGGATCATCGAGGTCGCATTACCGAAGATTTACGGTTTTGAGGTATGCAAACGTCTGAAGGGCCGTCCTGAGACAAAAGAGATGAAACTTGTCCTCGTGCCTTCCATCTACGATAAGACAAAATACAGAAGGGAGCCTGTATCGCTTTACGGGGCGGATGATTATATTGAAGAGCACGAGCTCTCCACACGGCTTGCGGAATCGATCAGCAGGATAAAAGGCGGCGCTCCGGCAGAGTCTGAAACGCCAGAGCAGCAACCCGCGGTCCAGGCCCCTGCCGCACCCGGCGTCCGGCCGGAGGGGAAACAACAGGAACCAGCCGCCAGTCGCCCAACCGCAGCTGCAGCCCCTGCAGCCAAGCCGGGACCGTCGGAAAAAACTGATGAAATGACAGAGAAAGCCAAACGGCTGGCCCGTACCATCATAAACGATATTTACCTGTATAACTCATCGAAGGTTGACGAGTCTGTCAGGCAGGGCAACTTCTATGCAGTATTTGCCGCAGAAGTGAAAGAAGGCAAGAAGCTGTATGACAATCGAATACCCCAAGAGACCAGGAACAAGGCTGATTTCTTCAGGGAAGCGTTCGACAACTTCCTCGCAGCAAAGAAAAAATCTCTCTCTTGAAAAACACAGGAAAAAGTAGCCTATAAAAGAAAAAAAGAGAAAAAAAGAGATTTTACCTTTTTTCCTCCCGCAAAAAAGCTTGCCTTCTGCTCCAATTTCCCTGTATATTAGCACTCACCCAAGATGAGTGCTAATAACCACCAATCAAAATACGTAGAAAGGAGAAATGCTTATGAAATTCAGGCCACTCAAGGACAGAGTATTTGTATCATACTCTGAAGAAGGAGAAAAAACAGCAGGCGGGATCTATATCCCTGATTCTGCAAAAGAAAAGCCCCAGAAGGGCACGGTTGAGGCCATTGGTTCTGAAGTAAAGGATGTTAAGGTCGGCAACACCATCCTCTTTGACAAGTACTCAGGCTCGAAAGTAAACATGGACGGCACTGATTACCTGATCGTCAAAGAAGAAGACATACTCGGCATCGTCGAATAACCCAAAACCAAACACTATTTTTCAGGAGGAAATACCATATGGCAAAACAGCTTCTGTTTGATGAGGCAGCAAGAAGCTCGATGTTAAAGGGCGTAACCCTTTTGACCGATGCGGTAAAGGCGACCCTCGGCCCCAAGGGCAAGAACGTTGTCATTGACAAGAAATACGGCGCTCCCACGATCACCAAGGACGGAGTTACCGTAGCAAAGGAGATCGAGCTCAAGGACTCTTTTGAGAACATGGGCGCGCAGCTCGTCCGGGAGGTCGCAAGCAAGACCTCCGATATCGCCGGTGACGGGACGACAACCGCAACGGTACTCGCATATGCGATCTACAGCGGCGGCATCAAGCATGTTGTCGCAGGCTCGAACCCCATGGACATCAAGAGGGGCATCGAGAAGTCGGTCGATGCGATTGTCGGAGAGCTGAAGAAGATCAGCAGGCCCGTGCAGGACAAGAAAGAGATCGCACAGGTCGGCACCATCTCGGCAAACAATGATTCCACCATCGGCGAACTGATCGCAGACGCCATGGACAAGGTCGGCAAGGACGGCGTCATCACGGTCGAGGAAGCCAAGAGCATGACCACATCACTCGATGTTGTCGAGGGAATGCAGTTCGACAGGGGATATACTTCACCCTATTTCGTTACCGATCCCGAGAGGATGGAATGCAATCTCGACGATGCGTTCATCCTGATCCATGAGAAGAAGATCTCTTCCATGAAGGACCTGCTCCCCATCCTTGAGCAGACAGCAAAGATGGGCAAACCGCTCATGATCATCGCCGAGGAGGTCGAGGGCGAAGCCCTTGCAACCCTCGTCGTGAACAAGCTGCGCGGCACCATCCAGGTTTGCGCTGTCAAGGCACCGGGATTCGGCGACAGGAGAAAGGCTATGCTCGAGGATATCGCGATCCTCACCGGCGGCACGGTCATCTCCGAAGACCTCGGCATCAAGCTCGAGACCGTCAAGCTTAACGATCTTGGCAGGGCAAAGAAGATCACCGTGGACAAGGAAAACACCACCATAGTCGAAGGCGCAGGCGATCCCAAGAAGATCGAAGGCAGGGTAAAACAGATCAAGGCTCAAATTGATGAGACCACCTCAGACTATGACAGGGAAAAACTCCAGGAGAGGCTCGCAAAGCTCGTCGGCGGCGTGGCTGTCATTAACGTTGGCGCTGCGACCGAGACGGAGATGAAGGAAAAGAAGGCACGCGTCGAAGACGCGCTTCACGCAACTCGCGCAGCTGTCGAGGAGGGCATTGTGCCCGGCGGCGGCGTCGCACTTCTCCGCTGCACCGGCGCGCTGAAAAGCCTGAAGCTCGAGAACCACGACCAGCAGGTCGGTGTTGACATCATCAGGCGGGCACTTGAGGAGCCTATCCGCCAGATCATCAACAACACCGAACTTGAGCCGTCGGTCATCGTCGACAAGGTCAAGAGCTCAAAAGATCCCAATTACGGTTTTGATGCAGGCGCCGAGGAGTATGTGGACATGCTGAAGGCGGGCATTGTTGACCCCACAAAGGTCACCCGGTGCGCACTCCAGAACGCATCTTCGGTCGCATCTCTCATGCTGACAACCTCGGTCATGATCTCAGACCTGCCCGAGGAGAAGCCTGAAATGCCCGCCATGCCTCCGGGCGGCGGCATGGGCGGCATGTACTAAAATCCGGCATATTTCAGACTGCGGAAAGCGGGGCACTGCCCCGCTTTCTTTTTCCCCGGGCTTCTTTACATTACCGAATCTTTTTTGTCATGCTACCTGAAATGAAAAAAAGTTTTTTATCCATGCTCTTTGCCACGCTTCTGTTTCTCCTCTTTTATGCCGCGGCAGAGCTTTTTCTTCCGGTCCAGCAAATCAGCAGGAATCTGGAGATAGAGATCCCAAAGGGCACTACCTTCAGACAGGCAGTTGAACTGCTTCAGGACCAGAACCTGATAAGGGACCGCCGGATATTCCTCATCGCGGCGAGGCTGACCGGCTCTGACCGGAAAATACGGGCAGGATACTATTCTCTCTGGACCGGCATGAGCCCGTTCGATATCCTGAGGGTCCTTCTGAAGGGAAAGATCGTCGAGTACGAGGTCAAGATCCTGGAAGGGGATTCCCTTGTTGAGATCTCGGAAGCCTTTGCCGGGACCGGTATCATTTCCTCTGCAGAGTTCATGGCCCTCGCGAAGGACAACGACATCCTTGCATACCATGACATTGCGGCGCCGAGCGTGGAAGGTTATATTTTCCCTGACACCTACACCATACCCAAGGGCATGGATGCCAGGGACGCCATCGACACGATGATCACCAGGATGCGTGAAAAGTATACGGAAAAGCTCGCTGCCCGCGCACGGGAAATCGGCATGACCGAGAACCAGGTGCTGACCCTCGCATCGATCATAGAAAAAGAAGCGGTCATCGACTCTGAGCGCAGCGTCATCTCAGCGGTATATCACAACCGTCTTCGGAAGAACATGCCGTTACAGGCAGACCCTACATCCATCTACGGGATAAAGAGTTCAAAAGAGAAGATCACGCTGAATGACCTGAAACGAAAGACCCCGTACAATACCTATCGCGTCAAAGGGCTTCCCCCCGGGCCCATAGCCTCGCCGGGCCTGAAATCGATCGTGGCTGCGCTTTATCCGGACAATGTGCCATATCTGTACTTTGTCGCACAGGACGACCGGTCGCACCGGTTTGCCGAGAGCGAGAAGGAGCATGCGGAAAACGTAAGACTGTACCGCGCCAAGAAACAGGAAATGAAAAATCCCTCTAAAGAAGGAAGCGATGAAAAGACCCCCTTGTAACCGAACAAGAAAGATCCTGGTCGGCAGCGTATCGGTCGGCGGCGGAAGTCCGGTATCGGTCCAGTCCATGACAAAGACGGACACGCGGGATGCTGAAGCGACCGCCCGCCAGATCAGGCGGCTGACCAAGGCGGGCTGCGAGATCATCCGCGTCGCCGTACCTGACATGCAGGCCGCCAAGGCCCTGCAGAGAATAAAGGGGGCCATAACCATCCCTCTGATCGCGGACATTCATTTTGACTGGAGGCTGGCGCTCGAGGCTTTGCGGCAGGGCGTCGACGGCCTGCGTATCAACCCGGGCAATATCGGGGCGCGGTGGAAAGTGGCAGAAGTGGTGGCAGCGTGCAAGGACCTCAGTATTCCTATCCGCATCGGGGTGAATGCCGGTTCGCTGGGCAAGAAGCTGCTCGAAAAGTACGGCCACCCCGTCCCTGCGGCCCTGGTCGAGAGCGCTGCCGAGCATATCGGGATCCTTGAGGGCTTGAAATTCCAAGAGATCAAGGTATCGCTCAAGGCATCGAACGTCCCGACGACCGTTGAGGCTTATCGCCTGTTCTCGAAAAAGTTCCGGTATCCCCTGCATATCGGTATATCAGAGGCCGGCCCCTCTTTTACCGGCATCATCAAGAGCTCGGTAGGGCTCGGCATCCTGCTCGCAGACGGCATCGGTGACACCATGAGGGTCTCTCTTTCGGCTGACCCGGCCGAAGAAGTGCGCGTTGCCTATGAGATACTCAAATCCCTCGGCCTCAGGCAAAAGGGTGCGAACATCATTTCCTGCCCCACCTGCGGCAGATGCCAGATCGACATCAGGGACCTCGCCGCAAAGGTGGAATCAGGGCTGAAGGACATTGACCGGCCGGTCACGGTCGCAGTCATGGGATGCGTGGTGAACGGCCCGGGCGAGGCCCGGGAGGCTGATATCGGCATTGCAGGCGGAAGAGGCAGCGGTATTCTCTTCAGAAAAGGGAAGGTAGTCAAGACCGTAAAAGAAAAAGACCTGCTTCGCGAACTCATGCAGGAGATCACCGGGGGAAGGAAGTAGCGCCGGCATGGAAGTCATCAGGATCCCGAGGATCATGCAGGACACATCGCGCGGCCATCTTCTTCACAGCAGGACGCTCGGCTTCGTACCGACCATGGGGGCGCTTCACGAAGGACATATGAGCCTGATGCGGATGTCAAAAGAGGAGAATTCCGTAACGGCGGCGAGCATCTTCGTGAACCCGACCCAGTTTGGCCCATCGGAGGATTTTGCCAGCTATCCGCGAAAGATGGAAGCGGACATCGCGAAGCTCAGGGAAGCGGACATTGATATCCTGTTTTTGCCGGACGTTTCTCTCATGTACCCGGAAGGGTTTGCCACCCTGGTAGAGGTAACGGGGCTGTCAGAAAAAATGTGTGGTCATTTCCGCCCCGGACATTTCAGGGGGGTGACAACGGTCGTCGCAAAACTGCTGACGATCGTGAGGCCTTCGCGGGCATATTTCGGCCAGAAGGACTTTCAGCAAACGGTTGTCATCAAACGGATGGCAAAAGACCTCAATCTCGACACCGAGATCGTTGTCTGCCCGACGATACGGGAATATGACGGCCTTGCGATGAGCTCGCGCAACACCTACCTGTCCGGCGAGCAGCGTGCCGCAGCAACAGTCCTGTACCGTTCCCTTTGCCGCGCATCCGACGCGATCAAGGCAGGGACGCGTTCCGGCGCAGCGGTCCGGGACATGTTGCAGCAGGACCTGTCACGCGAGCCGCTGATAACCGGCATCGATTACGCGTCTGTTTTCATCCCGGAAACGCTCGATGAGGCGGATGAGATCACCGGAGAGGTGGTGCTTGCGATCGCAGCACGAATGGGCAGCACGCGCCTGATCGATAACATGCTGGTAGTCCCTTCCTTCTCGCATTAAACCGCGACCGGCTTTTTGGCACATCCGTCCTTCTCCGGAACATGTTCTTTATGCCCCGGGAGGATCACTGAACCGGCCCCGCATGAAGCATGCCGAATCCGCGGGTTATTGCTGTGTGCCGTACTTGTCTTTCAGCGATGGGAACAGATCGATGTTGGTATGGGGCAGGAACAGCGCTGACATATACTCGTCCATGAAACCCCTTGACACGGAAAGCTCAACATAGGTCATCTTGCGCGCGATCTCCTCTGCCTCCCTGCGCATCTTCTCCGAGAGCAGGCAGAGATACGCACCGGCGATCGACGAATTGCCGATGAAAGAAAACTTTTCCTTCGGCATGTCGGGAAGCATCCCGATCATGATCGCCTTTTCTATATTGAGATAATTGCCGAACCCTCCCGCAATATAGATTCGCTCCACGATATCAAGGGAAAGGCCGACCTCCTTCAGCAGCACGGACATGCCTGCATAGATAGCTGCCTTTGCCCGCAGTATATTCTCAATATCCGCCTCGGTCAATATGATCTCCCTCTCCCCGCTGCGGTGGAGGATGAACTCCGGCCCCTCGTCTTCGATCCTGATCCTGTCGGTATTCAGGTCCCTGACGAACTTTCCCTTTTGGTCGATCATACCGGCAAAGAAAAGTTCCGATATCGCATCAATCATGCCGGACCCGCAGATGCCCACCGGCGGGGCATCGCCGATCACGCCAAGTTCAACGTCAAACGTCACCGGGTCGATCTTCACCGATTCGATTGCCCCGTCAGTAGCCCGCATGCCGTACCGTATGCCGCTGCCTTCAAAGCAGGGACCTGCGGACGTCGCCGCAGTGATGAGCCATTCGTTGTTCCCCACAACGATCTCCCCGTTCGTGCCGATGTCCATGAAGAGCGCGACCTCCGGATTCCTGTGCATCTTCGATGCAAGCACACCCGAAGTAATGTCACCACCCACATAGCTGCCGACGCAGGGCATGGTGTATACAGGGGCCTGCTGATTGATATGTACCTTTGCCGTGCCGGCCATCCAGACCGGGTAGTCATTTACCGTCGGTATATAGGGCTCCTCACGGATAGATGCAGGATCGATTCCCCAGAAAAGTTGCACCATAGTCGTATTGCCGGACATCACAGCGCAGTCAATGTCATCCCTGCTGATACGGTTCCGCTCGATCATGGGGCTGAGCAGGCCGTTGAGGTCATTGACCACGGCGTTCCGGAGCTCGGTAAGTGCTCCTCCCTCTGTTGCGTGGATGATCCTCGTTATGACATCATCACCGTGCCGCATCTGCGAGTTATAGGTTACCCCGGAATCCACCAGTGTACCGTCAGTGCAGTCCACAAGATAGACAACGACCGTCGTTGTGCCTATGTCCACGGCGAGGCCGTAGTGGCGGGCCCTTTCAGGGGAAACAACGGATATGGCCTCAAGGTTCTCGGTATGGGTGAGATACACGCTCCAGTCATGGTCTCTCAATGCCTTTGCCATATGCTGCACAAATCCATGGGAAAAGCGCATCCCGTTGATCTGATTTTCAGCAAGGGCCCGCCTGATCCGCTCGAGATCGCTCAGGTTGTCTTCGATGGTCGGCGGCGTGAGCGTAAGCTGAATCTTTCTGACCATGGGAGTGAGAGACGGCTCCTCCGCGCGGAGGAATTCGAGCAGTCCCTTTGATTTGCCCACCGCGATCTTGTCGCCGATGACGAGCTTCGAGTCCTCGGGGATCTCGATCAGGACATCTTCCTCGGGAAAGGTCGTGCACGCGAGGACGACCTTGTCGCCGATGTCCTTTTTCTTCAGCTTCGCGGCAGATTCTGTCCTGTACTTTCCTTCTATGACCTTCACGCGGCATTTGCCGCAGACTCCCTTGCCTCCGCAGGACGCGACAAGATAGATGCCATTGTCCCTCAGCGTCTGATAGACGCTCCTGCCGGGATCTGCCGCAATGCTCTTGCCGTTACGTATCCTGATCTCCATGGACTTAATTGTATTGTCTGGCGGGAATGAAAATCAAGGAACCCGCGGTCATGACAAGGAAAAAGCAGGACATCCGGATGCGAACTGAGCATACTGCCGCATGCAGAACCTCTCTTCACAATGCAGACGATTTGCGGTAGGGTAGTGATATCAGAACTCGAGTACAAGGAGGTTTGTCATGCCGGCGTATGAATATGCGTGCAAGGACTGCGGAAAGGAGTTCACCATATACCTCTCCATAAGAGAATTCGAGGCCCTTCCGAGGGTCACCTGCCCGCATTGCGGGAGCGATAGGGCAGAGAGAAAATATACCGGTTTCTTCGCCAAGACAAGCAAGAAGTCATAACACCGGATGCATCTTTTCGGCCATGCAAGGCGTCCCTCGCGCCTGAACATATAACGTCTTATGGTCTAGGAAGCGTATTGCTCCATGACTCCCTGACTATCTGCCATTCACCGCCGGTCTTTTTCATCTCGATAGTGCCATATTCCTTCTCTTTCTCGACTGTCCCGGCAACGTACAGCACTGCGCGGTCCCCTGCAGTGAACCCTTTGATTATTTTGAGGTCCTCGGGTGTCATCTGCCGCAGCAATTCCAGACCTTCTTTCAGTTCGTCGTCAGTGAGGTCCGCCTTGTCCGGAGAGAGGAATCTGCGAATACTCTTGACGTCTCCGGTGAGAATGGCTTTCACGTATGCAAGATATGCCTTGCCGGGTTTGCCGCCGCCTGCGGGAAGCGATGATCCGCTCTTCTCATCAGGCAATGGCTCCGGCAGTTTCGCCTGAACCAGGGGGGTCTGGAACACTACCTTGATCTCGTACTGGTAACCCATGAAATCCACTGCCTTCCCGGTCTCAAAAGTCCCCTCCACCCGACCCTTACCAAGGGTCTTGGCGGTAAAGGCAGCGTGGGTGAATCCCGACATCATGAGATGACTGTTCCCCAGTTTCGGATGGTCGAGCACCTCATATATCGGCTTCCCCTCCGCATTGATCTTGAAGAATACCCAGTTGTGCTGTTTCTGTGTCGCATCCATCAGGTCCTCAAGCTCGCTGAGTGCATCTTCGGGAAGAGGCTGCTCGGTGATCAGCACGGCGATGTCGGTCTTTTGCTTGTCAAACGTGTTGGGCTGGGCCATGCCGTAAGCATGCTTCAGCCTGAGCTTGCTCCCGTCAATCGTTACCGTTCCGGAAGCTGAACCGCTTTCTGCCGGGGAAATCTTGGCAAGGACGTCTTGACCAAACCCCGCCAGCATCATCAGGGAGAGAACGGTCGTGACAGGCCATGTACCTGTTGCGGCACGAAAAAAAAGAACCGGCACATCCAGAAGAATTCGGCAAAACATAGAACCCTCCAGTTTTCTGATGCATTACTCCAGAAAGTCATCCTGGCCGTCTCAATCTATCAGATTTCCTGCTGACAGTCAATTACCGTTTCAGAACGCTGTCTGTTCAAAAAGCGAAGAATTTACTGTCTTCCATGGCCCGGCCGGAAAAAAATTGAAGCCCCTATGCAGAGGATACTTCGAAGAAAAAAGGAGAAAACATCACTGCCTCTATCGCATCAGGCATAGATCATCTTCCGGGTCATGCCACCGTCGACGATGAAGTTCGCACCCGTGATGAATCCGGAAGCCGGAGATGCAAGGTACAGGATCAAAGAGGTAATATCTTCTGGTTTCCCGACCCTGCCGCATGGATGTTGATGGTGATCTGCCGCGGATAGCGTGATCTTCTTGCGACCACGCTTCTTCTTCCACCCTGACACATCGATCCACCCGGGGCATATGCAGTTCACCCGGACATCAGGCCCAAGGCTTATAGCAAGGCTATGACTGAGGGCCACGATCCCGCCTTTGGACGCTGAATATGCCTCAGTGTCCCTCTCGGACATGAGCGCCCGCGTCGAGGCGATATTTATGATGGAGCCTCTCGTCCTCTTCAGGTGAGCTGCTGCATGCTTTGCGCAGAGAAATGCCCCGGTCAGGTTCACGGATATGACCCTGTTCCATTCATTGAGAGAAAGTGATGTCAACGGTTTATTGGCAGAGGTTGCTGCATTGTTCACCAGCAGGTCAATGCGTTTAAACTGGCGTATCACGTCGCGGATCATGGCCTTGACAGCCTCTTCATCAGCCATGTCCGCATGCACAAACCGAATGGTCCCGACAGCACGGTATTCTCTTTCTGTCTCCCTGCCCGCCTCCCTGTCAGATTCCGCAATGATCACGACATAGCCGTTTCCGAGCAGAATCCTTGCCGTTGCCTTGCCGATGCCCTGCCCTCCGCCGGTCACGACAGCAACCTTCATCTCAGTCTTCATCTTCGGCCCCCTTCCGTGCTGTTAGTCTTGAAAGATGATCTGCACGGCGTATCGGCTCAGGCAGCCGGCATGAAGTTACCGCATGCATCACAATGTCAATGCACGTTCCCAGGTCAATTCTGTGGCCAGGTGAAATGAACAGGGGCCTGACCCTGTCCCGGGTCCTCAGAACCGTTCCTACCTGCCTGCCCTGATAATACAAGGGGGACCAATTTCCCCTGCGCGGACCCGGCTCAGCAAATTCTCCTATGAGCCGTGACTTTGCGCAGCCGATGGACGGAATATCGAGGACAACGCCTATATGCGAAGCAATGCCCATGCCCCGGGGATGGGCTATGCCCTGACCGTCGAAGAGCACGACATCGGGCTGTGTTTTCAGCTTTCTCAGGGCCTTGATGATGGCAGGTCCCTCCCGAAAGGAAAGGTACCCCGGCACGTAGGGGAAACGCATTCTGTCTTTTGCGATCGCATCACCGAGGAATTCCAGTGCCGGATAGGAATAAAGCGAAGCCGCTGCGACCACTGATTTATCAGTAAAACAGGCGTCGACCCCGGCTATCAGTTTCGGATTCCTTTTCAGCGGCCGTATCGATACGCGCTGCGCAAGCGTCTCCTGCACCATCCGAGCTGTCTGTATGTCCTTTGGCCAGAGGTTATCAGGGACAGGCCGCATGCAGTGTCACCCGTTTCGCAGTTTCAGCACAAGGATGATGAAGGCAAGGATGAAGGTGATGATGTTGGTCACGATGACCGGCAGGGAACTGATTGAGAAGCCGTACAGGATCCAGAAAAAAATTCCTGCGCAGAACAGTGAAAACATGCCTGTGGAGATGTCCTTCGTGGACCGCGTCTTCCAGGTCTTGATAACCTGCGGCAGAAAAGAAACCGTCGTAAGCGTACCCGCAGCCATGCCGAGCAGTGTCGCAGCATCCATGATGCCTATTGTACCATGCAGGCAGCAGGGTCTCCCGGCAGTTGTCAGACCCGCCTCGAATAGGTTGCGATGGACTTCATGATATTGCTGAATTCGGACCGGGAACGACCTCCGTGCCGTCTTCTGCTGCAACAGCGGTGGCGGAGCGGGGCAGGCTGTCCACCAGCGCCATCTCACCGAAAATATCGCCCTTGCCGAGCGTAGCTACCGGTACGTTCGTGTCGTCCCTTTTCTGCAGGATCTGCACGCTGCAGGAGCTGATGACATACATGTGCCGGCCGATGCTGTCCTCCTCGAAGATAACGTCCGCCTTCCGGTAGGTCCTGAGAAACTTTTCAGCAAAGCTGAGTTCGTCCATCTCCTCCCCTTTTATTAATGATGTGATGACGCATCCGGGATGATATCAAATGTCCTGCCAAGGAGCAATCTTCATCATGCATGAAAGAACGGAGGAAAGCACTGCAGCTGAACATGCCTGCCGCTCCCTCCTTGCTGTTTGTCTTTGATCAGGCGCGAATTTTATGAAATATCACAGTTCCTCCGCCCATACAACAGAATTCTCCCGGACCGGCAGCGTCTGTGTCAGACCGGCAGGATAGCATCCGTCACCCAAAATACTTGAAACCATCCTGAAAATCAGGATGCAAATCCCATATGATTTGATGTAGAATAGTTTACCTGTTGACATACACAGGTAAAATTCAATACGATTGATAGCAAAGAAAACACCTGATTTTCAGGACAATACACTACTTAGGAGGCTTAGCATGACAAAGGCAGAACTGGTTGAGAAGATGGCCGCTGCTGCAGATTGCAGCAAGGCAGCAGCTCAGAAGGCACTCGATGCAGCGATCGACGCAGTGACAAAAGCAGTAAAGAAAGGCGACAAGGTATCGCTCGTAGGCTTCGGCACCTTCTCCCTTTCCAAGAGGAAAGCACGGACCGGCAGAAACCCCAAGACCGGCAAGGCGATCAAGATAGCTGCCCGGAAGGTTCCGAAGTTTTCCGCTGGCAAGGCATTCAAGGATGCAGTAAACAAATAGGCATCTGCCATAAAAAACGAAAAGCCCCGGGGGCATCCCTCCCGGGGCTTTTTTGTTGCATTTCTGCCCGGAGAGTCTGCCTTGACCATCCGGTACAGCTTCCGGGCGAAATAATGCAGGAACGGTCAGCGCGGAGTATCGGGGAGGCTGATTGAAATTCGCCTCGAACCGGCGTAGTGTTTAAGAAAGTACAGCACCCGATTGCGATCTCACTATCATCTTTGAGGAGGTCCGGATTGTGGGACACCGTGTAAGAATTCCCTGTTTTCTCATGACCGCTTTCACGTTCCTGTTTACCGCATGCGCTACGACAACCCTGACCACCGTCTGGAAAGATGAGACATACCGCGGCCCGGTCGGTAAAATTGCCGTCATCGGTATATTCAGGACACCGGCCATCCGGAACGTTTACGAAGATGAGTTCGTGCGGCGGCTGAGGACGCATGGCCTTGACGCAGTCGCGAACTATACCATCGTTCCTGCAGATGAGCGGCCTGACAAGAACGTCGTGGCTGCAAAGCTGAAGGCTGAAGGATTCGACGATGTCCTTGTCACGCGCCTTGTTGACAAGAAGACCGTGCAGGCGTATATCCCCGGCCAGGCGTATATTGTCCCCGGTTACTATCACACCTGGGGCGGGTACTCCCAGTACGTTTATACTCCCGGCTACATGGTGGAAGACACCTATGCGTATGCGGAGACGAACATCTACGATCTGAAGAAGGATAGGCTCATTTGGACAGCGCGTTCAGAAACAGAGATATCAGGTCTGAACGAAGGACTGATAAAGTCCTTTGTCACGGTCATGGTCGACAGGCTTGCTGCGGACGCCATAATAAAGTAGCGGGGATCAGGAAATATGCCCTTGGGCGACCGCCTGCTTGACCGCCCGCCCAAGGGTCAGTTGAGAGAAAGGTTTTTCGACAAAACTTGCTGATTCCTGTTTGACGATGTCCTGAATGTTGGCAAATCCATCCCTGCTGTATCCGGAACAGAAGATGATCCGCACGCCGGGATGAATGGTCTTCAGCACTTCGTACACTTCCATGCCTCCCATCCTGGGCATGATCATATCGAGAATGACTACGGATATGCGGTCTTTCATTTCCTTGAAGATCTGTATGCCCTCACTCCCCCCCCCGGCTGCAAGCACCTTGTAGCCCATCGGCTGAAGGATGTCCTTGCACAATTCCCGCACATGGGGCTCATCATCGATGATGAGGACCGTTCCGCTTCCTTTCAGGTCCTCTGCCTGCTGCCGGGGCGCTGCATCCTGAGGGTTCGTGACAGGGAAATAAAGGGTAAATCTTGTCCCCTTGGCCGGCTCGCTGTACACATTGATATTCCCACCGTATTTGGCCATGATGGAATGGACGATGTAAAGACCAAGGCCTGTCCCTTTTCCACTTTCCTTCGTCGTAAAGAAAGGATCGAAGATCTTCTGCACTGTATCAGCATCCATACCTGTCCCTGTGTCGGAAATGGACAACTTGACGCAGCCCGCTGCATCGGCAGCGGGGCCAGATACCGGCAGTTCCTCCGCAGTCACATATTCCGTTACGATGCTGAGTTTCCCCCCTTCCGGCATCGCATCCCGCGCGTTGATGGAGAGGTTCACGATGATCTGCTGGACCTGTGACGGGTCTGCCAGGACAGGAGGGATCCCGGGGGCAAGGCAGGTGATGACCTCTATTGCCTTTGGTATGCTCCTTTCGAGCAGGTCGAGTGAGGCCGCTACAGCCTCATTGATGTCCAGCGTCTTTATTGCCGGGATTTCCTTGCGCGTTATCGAAAGGATCTTCTTCGTAAGTTCAGCCCCCTGGACCGCGGCCTTGTAAATGATATCAACCGGTTTAAAGAACGGATCTTCCTCGCTGAGCTGAGACTGCATGATCTCGGCATATCCCATGATAGCTGCGAGCAGGTTATTGAAGTCATGGGCAATCCCGCCCGCAAGGGTGCCGACCGCCTCGAGCTTCTGTGCCCTCAGAAGCTGCTCATACAGGCGCTTTTCCTGCGTGATATCCCTTTGTACCATGGCAAAGCGTTCCTCATGTGCAACGGGCAATAAAAAAATGACGGTGGACGCATAATAGGTATCGCCGTTCTTTCTTCTATTCATGAACTCACCCCTCCACAAACCGTCGGAGCGGAGGCGTTCCCAGACATCGTCGGCGGTCCAGGCCTGCGGGACCCCGAAAAGAACGTCGAGTTTTTTCCCCATGAGGTCAAGTACGGTGTAGCCGGTGAGCGTCTCGCAGGCTGGATTGACATAGGAGATCTCCCGTTCCTTTCCGGTAATGGCGACAACGTCAAAGGATGAATCGATCACCTGCTTGAATCTCATGAGCTGCATCAGGTTCTCCGCCTTGCTGATCGTGACAGCCGCGTCTGCAGATACAGCACTGAGAAGGACCTCGTCCTCTCCGGTAAACCCTCCTGGCTTGTTCAGGAAAAGAAGTACTCCTGTGCGGCTCTTATCCTCTGAAAAAATCGGCGTCGCGATCATGTTCTGCGGGATGCGCGTTCCTGGCGAAAATGCGCGCTGCAGGCCGGGGTGGACGGATACGTCATTGATCCTTTCCGGCGCAGAAAGGGTCTTGATATATTCCAGAACTCCCTGTTCGCCATGAAGGTCCATGGGCGTTTCCGAACCGGAATTTTTTGAGAAGATGTTTTTCAGGTCCCCCTGAGTACCGTACAAGACCAAGGCTGCAAATTCGGCCCCGAGGATCGAGTTGACCTTTTCAAGTATGGCATTGATCGTGACATCTCTCGATTGGTCATGAAGGGAAAGGGCGATGTCATGCAGAGCCTTGATATGCTCGGTCTTCTGACGGAGCCCGAGGATCGAGTCGTTGATAGCTGCCACGATCGTGTCCATTTCGCTGATTCCGGTTTCCCTGACCTCTTTGCCGCTGCGGAGGTCATTGATAATGTTCTCTACCGGCCTCTGAAAGTTCCTCTTGATTATCACAAAAATGCTCATGATAAGCAGTGAAATGCCGAACAGGATAACAGGAACGAGGATGGCAAGCTCTTTTCTGAAAATTTCAGTTACCCACAATAACGGCTTGCGCACCATTACCACTTTCCAGTGCCATGCAGGAAAATCCACGACATACCCATTGATATGCTCAAAACCTTTTACCGCATGAAAATATCCGCTCCTGCCGGCAAAAGGGGAGAGCACGCCCTGGATGGCCGGAGGCACGGAGGAATACAGGATGCTTCCATCCGAAGAAAGGATCATTCCCTGAAGATCTTTCTGCTTCCAGTATTCGGAGAGCTCAGAAACGACCTCCTTCTGCTTTGCTTCCGCCACGATGGGATTATCAAGAAGGCGGGCAGAGATCAGTTCAGTCACTGATGAATCGAGAATATATTGGCATGTCTCTCCGTAATCGGCCATGATAAACTCAAGATAATCAACTGAAACCTTGTGGGACGTATCGAGAATGATCAGGAAAAGGATAAGGCATATGCCGGCGGAAAAGACAAAAATGGGGGTGATGACCCTCATGCGTATACTTTTGCCTGTATGTTTCATCTGCTGTATTTATGGAACAGTTCTGCAAGATTACGGGCAGCACCAGAATAGTTCTTCGGAGCGATGATGAAGCCGTTTTTTATCTCATCGTCCCAGTTCTGCACCGTCCTCCGGTCTTCCGGATTTGTGCGTGGCTGTATCTTTCGGAGCGACTCAATAAAACTCTTCTCAACATCCGGTGCAAGCGCAGGTGATGCACTGAATACAAAATTCGGCACCGGCGTGGATATTTTCAGCACCTCGAGCGAAAAGTCCTTGAACTTTTCATGGAGGGATTCCTTTATGCCGGCAGCCGCAATCTCGTGTTTCAGAAGTGCCTCCATGAGCTTGTCCTGCCCCTTAAAATAAACGGGGATGATCTTATCGATCGAGATGCCCTCTTCATCAAGCATCTGCCTGGGCAATACGAAGGCAGCCGTTGATCCTCCGAAGAAGCCAAACCTCTTGCCGCGCACGTCACTGAGAGATCTGATCGAAGGGTCGCTCGTGATGATTATGGAACTGTAATCGGGCTTCCCGTCGCTGCCGAGGGCAACCAGAAGCGGCCGCACTCTGCATTTTTCCTGTGCGCGGCCAAACGGCACGGGGCCGAGGAATGCGACTGCAACCTCCCCTTTGCATATGCCGCTAATGATACCATCGTGATCATTATAGAGTTTCAGCTCCCATCTGTATCCTGTGGTCTTGTTGAGATGCTCGATCAGGGGTGTATAGAGATTCCAGATCTTTTCCGGCGCATAAAAGGGGATAATGCCAAGCCGTTGTATGTCCGCAGCATGCACGGAGGAAAAGAGGAACAGCAGCAGGGCCAAAGCAATCACTGACGTACACTTCCTCATAAGCAAAAACTACATCAAACAACCCTAATTGTCAATTTATAAACTGCTGCTACCCAGGGCCACAATTTTGCGTTCACCGCGCCGCGTGGTCGCGGCAAGTCGCTCGTGAAATTCAGCATTGCCGGAAGATTCTCATCCGACCTTCAGACATGCAGTGCTGGATTTGCACACGCTGCCAATTTATTGCTTATCGCGTGTCAAATTCTGTCATGAATCCCTCTTGTTTTCCTCACCGAAGCCAATGAATATTTCTTTAAGAAGCAGCCTCAAACATATTGATATTTCTGACTATGCTCAATGTCTTGGGCCGGCCGATTGCACCCGATTATCATTGGCACGTTGAATGCTTCACATATTCTTAAGGTTCCGGAGAGTCATAATTCATATATTGAACCAAAGGAGGAAGAAATGAAAAAGACCGTAATCGCAGTATTCGCTTTATTCGTGATCTTCAGTTTCGGCATGACAGAAGCCATGGCACAGGCATGGACATGGAGCAACCCCTACCCCTACATCGGCGCTACCCCCCTGGTGAAAATAGCAGCAGACCCTTCGACAGGTAGTCTTTACGGCATAGACAGCCTCGGAAACAGCGTAATGCCTGCCCTCGGGACGCAGGTGACCGGTGCAGCTGCAACCGCCGGGACCATACCGCCGGTCGTTGATATGGCTGTGGGTCCGACAGGGATCGTCTATGTCATCGGAACGACGGCAGTGGGGACCTGGGACCCTGTCGGCGGCATCTACGATACGACCATGACCCAGCCGCTCATCCCGACAGGGGACGTGGGGGTTTACCAATCTCTTGCCGTGGCCAAAGACGGCACGCTCAATATTCTTTATCAGCGGTTGACCGAACAGTATATACTCGTCGGAACCCCTCCGGTCATGGCTGAGCAGTCTGTCATCAGTTTTCATCCCCGCACGCTGAATCTCCGCAGCAAGGGCAACTGGGTCTCTGTCCATATCCAGCTTCCCGGTGCTCTTGATGAGAGCCTGATCGACCCCGACAGCATCCGGATAACGGAGATCGCGGTTGACGGTTTTACCCCGAAGCCTGCTGAGATCTTCATAGCGCCCGGAGCTCCGTGGAAAGTCGGTCTCGATGACCTTGGCGTGCAGGTCATGAAGGTGAAGTTCCTCCGGTACAACAAAAAGGGAGGCCCTGAAATGGACAACCAGGCGCTCATCTATCAACTGGAGAGCATTATGGCGGGCGCCCATAAGGGCAAGTACCCGGTGACCCTCACGATCGAAGGCCAGCTCACGACGGGCGAATGGTTTACGGGGACCGCGACATTCAAGGCGAATGTCACCAGAAGCTCCCGTAAGTAACGCGTACTTTGTCCCATAAAAGAGGGGGCTTCGACCCCCTCTTTTTGTCTAACCCGACCATGAAAATCACTGTGCTGCAAGGGTGCAGAGTACAACTTGAAAAGTAGTTAACGTAGCGACGAGCCGCTCGCCCGCCTTAAGCCACAAACTTAGCTATTCCTCTCCTTGATAGCACTCGACGGCTCCATTGACCGGTTCGGCTGGTGGCTCGACGGCCAATCACAGATAAAAAACAGGTCGATTTAATGGCCTATTTTCATACTGCTGAGAATATGCCGCTTTCTTAGCTGAGGTGTTTATTGACTAATTTGGTCATCTCGAACATCGAAACCTGGTTCTTCCCGTCGAATACAGCTAAGAGATTATCATCTGCGTTGATATTTCTTTTATTCTTTGCATCCTGGAGATTATTTTTCTTTATATACTCCCATAGCTTCTTGGTTATCTCTGTTCTTGGAAGCGGTTCCTTCCCTACTATCCTGGCCAGCGCCTCGCTGGGCTTCATAGCTTTCATAAATGCTGGATTAGGCGATCCCTTCTTTGCAACTTTCTTCTCAGTTTCTGCCATCATTTTTCTCCTTATGTTTGCGGATATAGAGTCTCACTTCCTCTATTTCAGAACTCACTCTTTTAAAAGTATACACTAATCCAACAATTCAGCCCTATATCCAGCGCAATTTAGATAGCAGCGAATCAGAACTGACAAGGGATAGCATCTTCTACGCAGGGAGCCTTTTCTTCACTCTCGATATGTGGAGAATTTACGCTCCGGCGTCCCCAAGGCCATAATGGTGCACGTGTTCGGCCAATAGTATTTTTAGCTGAGACTTTTTTTCCACTCCATCATGGCCAGGGTGAGCTCAGCGGATATCGTAGCATACTCACCCCCAAGCGACATCATTTTCTCGGCATCACTTTTCTTGCCAGCCAGTATTAGTTCCACCACGCGGGCTGCTGTTTTATGAAACTCGGAATGACGTTCCTTTACCGTTACGAAATGGTGAGATATCTCTTCCATAGATGTGAGCATGGAACCATCCAGCCATTTTCCAAAAACGCACTGGTTATCACTTCGAATCGATTCGACCGGCGTATCAATCTGGCCAGTCTTAATGGCATTCCGCAGGTAGTCCTTCCAGTAGGCATGCGCGGCAATCGCCTGATCGATTTCTTTAATATATACCATCCAGATCTCCTCTGTTGGTTCGCTAAAAATTAATATGCCCGCTCCAGTATATATCCCTTCATTAAATCGTCACCCCCGCCGCCAAGCAGGGCAATGATAGGAGCATGATGACTCCTGGTGCGTTCACCCTTGCTCTCCTCGACTTTCGTTCTATTCGACCGCACTCGGTATGCGCCACTTGATCATTGCGACCTTCACGGTATCGTTCACTATGAGACACGAAAGCATTGCATATGCGAATACCGCTAGCGTCTGCCACCAGGGCAACGGCATTAGGCCCGGGAGGCCGACGAGCGTAAGGACTGTGCCCATAACAAACTCAGCAGTAACAGCCGCAATGAGGGTCCTGCTGGGCATGGTCGTCCAAAACCGCCGCCGTTCTCTCGCGGA
Organism: Nitrospirota bacterium; assembly: GCA_012026685.1. Taxonomy (GTDB): domain Bacteria; phylum Nitrospirota; class Thermodesulfovibrionia; order Thermodesulfovibrionales; family UBA6898; genus UBA6898. The sequence continues at coordinate 4,185 of VEOY01000074.1, read as the reverse complement.
CACGATGGAGAATGCCGCGAAATAAAGCATCATCAGGAAACTGAAGGTGTAGAGGGCATTGTCGTTGGTAGCCAAACCGAAGTATGACCAGCCGATGTATAAGAACAGGAGCGCTTCCACCACCATTGCCACGCCCAGCACCACAGACACTGCGATGAAGCCGCCGATGTTCCACGTCTCCGGTTTTCTGGATGGTTGGATGTTGTCGGTGGCAATGGAGATCTTCGCGAAGTCCGTCATGAAGACCAAGAGCAGCATGGCAAAAGCGGAAACAACAAACTTGCCGGTCATCACATACGCAATCGCTACAAATGCCGCCTTCAGGATTGTCCGGCTGATCTTGTTAACTATCCACGTCAGCACTCGCTGGTAAATGGTCCGCCCCTGCTCGATCAATGTTACGATGTTCGTCAGCCCCGCTTCGGTAAGGACAACGCTGGCCGCTCCCTTTGCCACATCGGTCGCACTGCTGACAGCGATACCGACTTCGGCCTGCCGCAGTGCGGGCGCATCGTTGACTCCATCACCCGTCATGCCGGATACATGCCCTGCGGCCTGCAGGTGCTGCACTACGATATATTTGTCCTCCGGGTACACCTCAGCGAAACCATCTACCCCTGCCAACAGATCGACTGTTTCGTTGCCAGGCTGAATACCCGTGGCTTTCAGGTCAGCCACGCGCATGATATTTTGCAACCCGACTCCCTGAGCTATCTCTTTCGCAATCGCCAGCGCATCGCCGGTGAGAATCTTCACGGAAACACCGAGCTTTCGGAGCTCGGCGATGAGCTGCCTGGCGTCAGGCCGGGGTGGATCGTATAAGGTCACTAATCCAGCGAGTTCAGGAGTGCCTGTCTCGGCGCCACGCGCCACTGCCAGCGTCCGATAACCCTTCAATGCCTCTGCGCTGACCCGGGCTTCGAGTGTCTCGATGGCCGGGGGCCGGAGTCCACAGGCTGCAGCGACAGTCCGCACGGCACCTTTCATCACGCGCAGCCGCTGCCCATTCTGTTCGATCACCGCCTCCGTTCGCCGGCTCTTCGCATCAAAGGGGGCAAAGGAAATCGGGGTGATCGGAGGCACACCATCGAAGATGTGGTGTTCTTTTGCTGCTGAGAGGAACGCCAGGTCGATCGGGTCCTGATTAGCCTCCTGCGACGCCAGCGCACCTGCGAACAGCACGTCAGCCTCCTTCGCATGCTCCAGCGGGATCACGCCTGCAACAGCCAGCTGGTTCATCGTAATTGTACCAGTCTTGTCCACGCATAGCACGTTCATCGTCGCGGCATCCTCAGCTGCGCTGAGGCGAGTGACCAGCACTCCCCGCTTGGCCAACTCCCTGGCCCCGACAGCCATGCTGACCGTGAACATTACAGGAAGGGCGACCGGCACCGCGCTCATCAACAGGACGAGCATGAGCGGAACCATTTCAAGAAGCGGTGCGCCGCGTATCACCGACAGCACAATGACCGCTCCGAGCAGCGTGCCGACGATAACGAAAAGCCAGCGAACCACTTTGCCCACCACTGCTTCAATGTGCAGCTTCGGACGCGCCTGCTGCACCAGTTCCGTGGTGCGGCCGAAGAAGGTCTGCGCCCCTGTCAGCATGACAACGCCGTTGCCTTCTCCCCGGCGGACAACGGACCCCGAGGAGAGCACTTCGCCGATCGCCTTTTCAACATCCCTCGATTCGCCGGTGAGTGCTGACTGGTCTACGCTCACCGCGCCGTTCAGGAGCTTGACATCCGCTGGAATAATGTCGCCCGAACGCATTCGGATGATGTCGCCGGGGACGAGCTCCCGTGCGGGAATGACTTGCCAAATAGTGTCGCGCAGGACGCGCGCACTGACCTGCAGCCGTTTTCGCAGCGTCTCGACTACACCGGCGGCCCGTCGTTCCTGCATAAAGCTCAATACGGCATTCATGACCAGCAGCGCGCCCACAACAGCAAAGTCAGAGTATTTCCGAAGGACGACAGACAGGATCATGATCAACTCGAGCATCCATGCTGACACGCCCCAGAACTTTCCGAGGAATTTGAGGACCGGGTGTCCCTTCTGCTCGATCACTTCGTTGTAGCCATGTCCCCTCCGGCGGGCGTCCGCGTCGGCGCGCGTAAGCCCGGTCTCGGAATTCACGTGAAGCGCCAAAAGCGTATCGGGAACTGATAGGGACGCGACGTCCGGTGGTTTACCAGCTGATGGCGTCGAACGCGGGCTCATGTATTATTCCTGGCCGGCGTCGCCGAACGATTATGATACCCTATAGGCATTTTCTGACCCATTAAACGCAATAGTAACTTATCCTTTGCGAAACTGAAAGCCAAAAGCAATTAACTCAAGGAGTATTCATTTTCAGATGGTTACCCTTTAACCAATTAACAGACTATTTCATTGGAGTATAGTATCGTCCATTCACTTCATCCCCAATGATCGCAAAATTGGCGTGCGATGCTGACAGAGGATCGGATTTCCACGAGAAGCCTATTGATGGAACTTTTACCTGTGCCTCAAGTTGCGCTGTAGCGCGATAGCCTTCCACCCGGAATTGTTTCTGGGGATCGTCATAAATGATTTTTTCATCCGTCGCCTTCCATATCATTCTGAAACTCATAATGGCTGGCATACCTACGGCATCAAGGGCAGGCCATTTCGGTTGATCAACAACCGCTACATCTTTCATTTCAAGTGTTGCAGTCAGTCCGTCAGGACTGATGATAAGCCCCCCCTTAGGAACGGGAACCACCCAATATAGCCCGGAAGGCGCGATGGGAGGATGAAAATCGTGAATTTGGTTTTCAGGAGCAGCCTGCCCCTGAAACAAGGTAAGTCAGATATGGGTGAATGCTCCTGTCTGCGGAGTGCGCCCGGCAAAGTATTCTCCCTGCATAAATCCGTAGTCAGTCGTGCGTGTGCCGAAAGCAATTCGGTTGCCTTTATTGTCTGTTCCCATACCGACGAAATCGGCACACCGGGCGACCCGCCCTTTGAAATGGAATATGTGCGACGGTTCCAACTGTGGGCCGGCCGGCTGGTTATGACTGCCGTTCTTATCCAGCCACGGTATGGGAAAAGGTTCAGTGCTGCCATTGTATGTGCGCAGTTTTGCTTTGGGCAACTTATTAGCGGCAGCAATGTCATCAGAAAGCAATAGCGATGCTGAACCAACTGCGGCAATACCGAGTGCAGTGCTCAGAAAGCTGCGCCGTGTGTAGCATGGACACATATCACCTATGGGACTCATTGTTTTTCCTCCTTTTTTTGGCATAACCCCTGATTTTCTCCGGTATCAGACAAAAAAGTGTCCTCCAATTAAATGAAAAAGGTAAAGTGATCAGAGGACTTCGTGCTCCCCCTGCCCTTTCCATTCTTGCGCGCCTCACCCTTCAAGATCATTTATCCAAATGCAGCAACAACATGAAATAGCCTTTAACTGCGGAATATGCTTTCTTCTGTCGAGGCGAAAGGAAGCGCGATATATCCCTCGCGCTTCCTTTCGAAATGAATTTAATACCCGGAGGCCTTTTTCCCTGACATGATCATAATCTCGACTGCACTGGATTTCCCGTTCTTTTCATGAAACTTCACTTTCACATTTTGACCTGCCTTGAGATCGTTGAAAGTCTTCTTCTCTTTGTCCATGCTTATCTTTGTCATGTCGTTTATTGCGAATGTCACGTTACCCTTCCACCTGTTATCAGCCGCTGTGGTTACGCCTTCAACAGAATTCACAGTCACTGTCTTTGCTTTTGCGTCGACCGAAACTATGGGCCCCTTAAGAGAAAACATCTCTTCCGCGGCAATAGCGACGATGGCAATGGATATCACGAAAGTCAACGCTAAGCCTATAGCGAGAACTTTTTTCATCTTATTTCACCTCCTCTCCCGGCAGCAGAGCCGTATTTATAGGAACCGCTCTTTTTATTGCAGCCATCTAATGTTGAGTCCCTATTTTCATAGTACCATGTATATTCCCTCTGTCAATATCCACATCATAAAATCCTACAATAGAGCCGACACGTGCCCACGAAGTAGGTCATGTTATCTTGCATACAGATATATGCAATGAACCCACTCCCCGGACTGAAGTCCGGGGTTTCAGGGTTGCTGGCATAATCTGGCTTCTTCATGACCGTTGGTCTCGAACATACTTACGTATGACTTCTTCGTTCACAGTCCCAACCG
>VEOY01000121.1 GCA_012026685.1 Nitrospirota bacterium | reverse complement strand
GCTACGCCTTTATGCAGGCAATCGGCATGGTCAATGATCATACGACGAAATGCTTTCGCTGGCGCGAGGCGAGGGCCGCTGCAGGAGTTCGGTAATGGAATCCAGTCCATTTTCCCCGGAGCTCGGCCCCGGGACCCCGGCCGCTTTCTTGACGCCGAAGAAAGACGGCGCAAAGAAGGGCGCCCCGCGGAAATCTCTTTACGCTCCGCTTGGTCGGCATCAGGGGTCCCGCCAAAGGCGGGAAAACTTGTCCGGCAGGGAATTATCATCATTCTTAATTTCCGGACTTCGAACAGTCACCGCGCCTGATCCTTCAGACTTGGTCGCGTCACTGAGCTTTCCGAAGGGGTCTGACTCGCGAACAACTCGATTCGACAATCCGCACACAAATCTTGTGAGAAGCCACTTATTAACGGGAAACTATACCAAAAATCGCAGTAATACCAGCGGCTCTAATGTGTCATTCCGGCTCCTGTCCCTGCTCGACAGGGATCGGTCCGGAATCATTCTTTGCTTCGGAGAGATTTCCGCGATCCCCGCAGGCGCGGACAGTTTCCGCTTCACGTGAGCGAATGAAAGCATTGTTTCCAGAAACTATTTTGAGATAGGGCTGGAAGGCATTTGCTGAAGGCCGGAAAGATCTCCGAGAACGTACTGAGTGATAGATACCGCGGCAATGGCCGCTGTCTCTGCGCGCAGGATGCGCTGACCGAGCGATGCGGTCCGGAAGCCTTCTGCGTTGGCCGCTGAAACTTCTGCTTCTGAAAAGCCGCCTTCAGGTCCGGTACAGAGAATGATGCGCTCCCGACCTGCTGCGGTCCCCAGAACGGATGAAAAGGGCGCGCCTCCCTGCTCCCAGAAGATGATCTTCGGAGATGACGCATCGACGTCTTTCATGGCTTCCGACAGCTCCCGGGGCTCAGCGATATCGGGGATAGAAACCCTGCCGCACTGGCGCGCCGCCTCTTCCGCGATCTTTTTCCAACGCTCCAGCTTGCGGGTCTCGCGGACGAGGCTCCGCTCTGTGATGACCGGTATCACCTGCGCTACGCCGAGCTCTGTTGCCTTCTGGATCACGAGGTCCATCTTTTCGCCTTTCAGCAGTCCCTGAAGCAGGACGATACGCAGCGGCGGTTCCGGGAGCGGCTCGCACCTGTCCAATATGTCGAGCCGGGCGGTCTTTTTTCCGAAAGAAGATATGCGTGCATGAAATGAACCGCCATCAGTATCGGTAACAATAAGAGTATCGCCCGGAGCAGACCGGAGTACGACAGAGAGGTAGTGGGATTTATCGCCTGAGAGTTCGAGAGCGGAATGTTCCCGGACCCTGGAATCAACGAATAGCCGGGTCATGAATGCCTGGTGCCGGGGAACGTCAGTTCTCGACCCCGGTGAAAAGGTCCTTCAATTTGTTCTTGAAGCTTTTGCCGGTTTCATCACCGCTGATCGCGGCTAATTCCTCAAGCAGTTCCTTCTGTCTCGGCGTCAGTTTCTTCGGAACATCGATGTGAATCCTGACGTGCTGACTTCCTCTTTGGGAGCTGCCGATACGGGGCGCCCCCTTGCCCTTGATCGTAAATATCTTGCCGGATGGAGTGCCGGCCGGGATCTTCAGCTTTGCCGAACCGTCGAGGGTAGGCACCTCAACCTCGGCGCCCAGGGCCGCATGTGTGAAGGAGACCGGAAGATCACAGAAGATCTCGGTGCCCTCCCTTTTGAAGAAGGGATGCTCCTCGACATCGAGCATGACATACAGATCGCCCGGCGGACCGTTGTAGTGGCCGGGCTCCCCCTCTCCCGAGACCTTCAGCCGCGAATCAGAGTCCACGCCGGCAGGTATCTTGAGGTTGACCGTCTTCTGTTCCTTTACGACACCATGTCCCTTGCACTGCTTGCACGGGTGCGTGATAATCCTGCCGCTGCCGGAGCATTTCCCGCAGGTCTTCGCAACGCTGAAGCACCCCTGCTGATACCGTATCTGCCCGGACCCTTTGCAGGAAGGGCAGACTTCGGGCTGCTTGCCCGGTTCGGAGCCGGTTCCGTTGCATGACGCGCATTTCTGGAGCTTGGGAAACGTGATGACCTTCTCTGTGCCGAAGATCGCCTCTTCAAGCGTAAGGTCAAGATCGTACCTGAGATCATTGCCTTTTGTCGGGCGCTGTCTCCGCTGGCCTCCGAATCCCGCGCCGAACAGGTCTCCGAAGATGTCTTCAAAGATGTCGCCGAACCCTGCTCCCGCGCCAAAGGGCCCCTGGCCGGCACCGAACCCTTCAGCCGTTCCAAAACGGTCATAATGAGCCCGTTTTTCCGGGTCGCAGAGGCAGGAATAGGCCTCGTTGATCTCCTTGAATTTCTCTTCAGAGGCCTTATCCCCCGCATTGCGGTCAGGATGATGCTTCAGTGCGAGCTGCCGGAAGACCTTCTTCAGCTCTTCCTGGGATGCAGTGCGCGGAACGCCGAGTATATCGTAATAATCTTTCAAAACGAATGTCCCCTGTCAGTGATCAATATAAAAAGTATACATGAAAAGGGGTTCAGGGGTACATGTGAAGCATCACCTATACCCCTGAACCCCGAAAGGATTACATTACGGAACTATTTCTTGTCCTTGTCAACGTCCTCGAACTCTGCCTCAACGACCTCTTCTTCAGCAGGTTTTGCCCCGTGGGCTGATCCGTCACCACTTCCGCCCGGCTGTCCCTGTGCTCCGGCGGACTTGTAGAGATGCTCTGCCAGTTTATGCGAGACCTGCGTCAGCTTGTCGGTCGCTGCCTTGATCTCGGCAGGGTCAGAACTTGAATCCTTTGTCTTCCTGCAGCTCTCAAGAGCTTCCTCTATCTCGCGTTTTTCGTCAGGCGTGATCTTGTCTGCGTAATCGGCGAGGGATTTCTCCACGGTATATACAAGCGTAGCAGCATGGTTGCGTGCTTCGGCAAGGAGCTTCTTCTTGTGGTCTTCCTGTCCGTGCTCTTCCGCATCTCGCACCATCTTCTTGATCTCGTCCTCCTGGAGGCCGCTTGATGCGGTGATCCTGATGGACTGCTCCTTGTTCGTGCCGAGGTCCTTTGCCGAAACATGGAGTATACCGTTGGCGTCGATATCAAAGGAGACCTCGATCTGCGGTACGCCGCGGGGGGCAGGGGGAATGCCGATGAGTTCGAAATTGCCCAGCAGCTTGTTGTCTCCGGCCATCTCGCGCTCTCCCTGACATATCTTGATCGTAACGGCGGGCTGATTATCCGTAGCCGTTGAGAACACCTGGCTCTTCTTCGTCGGGATGGTCGTGTTCCGTTCAATGATCTTCGTAAAGATGCCGCCAAGGGTCTCGATGCCGAGAGACAGCGGCGTCACATCCAGGAGCAGCACTTCTTTTACGTCTCCCTTGAGAACAGCTGCCTGTATCGCCGCACCGACAGCAACGACCTCGTCGGGGTTCACCGTGCGGTTCGGCTCTTTGCCGAAGAAGTTCTGCACGGTCTGCTGCACCTTGGGGGTCCTGGTCTGGCCGCCGACGAGCAGCACTTCATCGATATTGGCGGTCGAGAGGCCTGCGTCAGAGAGTGCGTTCTTGCAGGGTCCCGTCGTGCTCTCAAAAAGGTCAGCGGTGAGCTGTTCGAACTTTGACCGGGATATCTTCATGAGCAGGTGCTTCGGCCCGGTCGCATCGGCCGTGATGAAGGGCAGGTTGATCTCGGTTTCCGTGGCTGTGGAAAGTTCGATCTTTGCACGCTCGGCGGCTTCCTTCAGCCTCTGGAGCGCCATCTTGTCATTCTTCAGGTCGATGCCCTGGTCTTTCCTGAATTCCTCGACCATCCAGTCGATGATCCTGAGGTCAAAGTCGTCGCCTCCGAGAAAGGTATCTCCGTTGGTCGATTTCACCTCGATGACGCCTTCGCCGATCTCAAGGATCGAGATGTCGAACGTCCCGCCGCCGAGATCGTACACCGCCACCTTTTCTTCCTTCTTCTTGTCCATGCCGTACGCAAGTGCGGCAGCCGTCGGCTCATTGATGATCCTCAGGACGTTGAGTCCCGCAATGCGGCCGGCATCCTTGGTGGCCTGACGCTGGCTGTCATCGAAATATGCGGGTACGGTGATGACCGCCTCCGTCACCTTCTCGCCGAGATAGTCTTCGGCGGCCTGTTTCAGTTTCTGAAGGATCATTGCCGAGACCTCGGGCGGCGAGTATTTCTTTCCGGAGATCTCAACATGGGCGTCTCCATTGGATGCCTCCACGATCCGGTACGGCAGCCTCTTCTTCGCGTGGTCTACCTCAGGGGAGCCGTATTTTCTTCCCATGAGCCTCTTGATCGAGAAGATCGTATTTTCCGGGTTGGTGATCGCCTGGCGCTTCGCTATCTGTCCGACGAGGCGTTCACCCTTGTCCGTGATGGCAACGATCGAAGGCGTAGTCCTGCTTCCTTCCTGGTTTGGTATTACTATGGGCTCTCCGCCCTGAACTACTGCAACGCATGAGTTTGTGGTCCCAAGGTCAATTCCGATTGCCTTACCCATATTATTTTTCCTCCTCTATGGTGTTCTTAATTTTGATTTCTACAGAATCTGGATCCTGTTCTTCTTTTTTCTGCGGTTGTATCGAGACCGCTACAAGTGAGGGTCTCAGTACCTTGTCCCGATACCGGTATCCGGCCCTGAACTCCTGAGCAACCATCTGTTCAGGAATGTCGGCACGCTCCACCCGGGACATTGCATGGTGGACGGCGGGATCGAACTGCCTGCCCTCCGCCTCAATGCGCGTAAGCCCGAATTTCTCAAGCGTGCGCTGAAGTTCCTTAAGCGTCACCTCGACGCCCTGGACGAGGCCGCTGTTGACATCGCCGGTTGCGTGCTTCATCGCAAGCTCAAGATTGTCGATCGCCGGGAGAAGTTCGTACAGCAGCGATTCATTGCCGTAGCGTATGAGGTCTTCCTTGTCCTTGTTGACCCGTTTCCGGTAATTCTCGAAGTCTGCGTAAAGGCGGAGATACTTGTTGTTCAGATCTTCAGCCTCTGCATTTCGCCCGGAAGCTTCCGCCTCTTCCGCGGAAGCCGGTTCGTCCACAAGTTCGAGATCGTCCTCTTCGAAATGTTCTTCCCTGTTGTCCTGCTTATCCTTATCTTCCAACGCGCACCTTCCTATCGTGAATATGAAAAAATATCCGTAATGAATTTCGCTGTTATATCGACCAGCGTGATCGCCTGTGAATAATTCATCCGCGTCGGCCCTATGATGGCTATCGCGCCTATGGGGCGGCTTCCCTCACGGTAGGGAGCGGCGATCAGGCTGAACTGCTTCAGTTCATCAAGAGGGTTTTCCGAGCCGATGAACACCTGCGGACTGTCAGTCTCGGAGATCTTTTCGAGGAGGCTGAGGATGACATGCTTGTCCTCGATGGTCCTGAGCAGTCCCCGGATCCTTCCGATGTCGCAGAAATCAGGAAGTGTCAGCGCTTCGGACACCCCGGAAATGAAGATGTCGCTCTCCGAGACGGGGAAGACATTTCTGCATATGGACATCGCCTCGGTGATCAGGTCGTCACAAAGTACGCGTTCGTCTGCCATCTCCTCAAGGATCGTCTTCCGGATGTCATCGAGAGTATGCCCTCCAAAACGTTCGTTGATGTACCCCGCCAGACGGTTGAGGTCTTCACGGGACATTTCCTGATCGACGGAAATGATCCTGTTGCGTATCACCGCTTCATCAGTGATCAGAATGACGGCGATCTGGTTCTTGCGGTACGGGACCAGCTCGATCCTGCTCAGCGTTGTCTGACCCGCGTTCGGTGATACGGATATGCCTATGTAGTGCGACAGTTCAGAGAGCATGCGGGACGCACTGTCGAGGAAGGAGTTTACATCTGTTCTGATCAGTTCAAGCTTCCTGCTCAGCTCTGACGCAAATTCCGTGTCCGGATCAGGCCTGTCTGCTGCCAGCGCATCTACGTAATAACGATATCCGCTATCCGTCGGGACGCGTCCTGCGGACGTGTGCGGCTGCCGGAGAAATCCCATGTCCTCAAGGTCAGACATGATGTTCCTGATCGTGGCAGGGGACAGGCCGATAGGGAATTTCTTCGTGACGGCCCGTGAACCTACCGGCCCCGGTGAGCTTATATACAGCTGTATTACGGCCTGCAGAATCTGTTTACTGCGATCGTCAAGCAAATTAGCACTCTCCTTGTTCGAGTGCTAATAATTTAACAGGTTGACTCGAAATGTGTCAAGTATATTGAAATATCATGATAAAACAAAAGGTTAAATGCTTTACCAATCGAGTTTTCCTGACATCAGCTTGCGGTACATGGGAAGCGGCAGGAATGCGTTTGCATGGATCTCGTCGCTGTAATACCGGCATCTTACCGTCTGTTTTGACCTGATCTCCCTTGGGTCAAACCGTTTGGACCCGACCGAGAAGGTCCACCAGTTGCCGGCGTACGTGGCCAGGGGGGCCGTATAGAGATCAACGACCGGAAACACGGTCCGCAGGGTCTTCTGGACATCGATCACAATGTCCTTGTGGAAGTGGAGCGATTCCGAGAGGGAAACGTACATGCCGTCAGGGGTAAGGCAATTCCGGATCGAGTGGAAGAACTTCCGGGTGAAGAGACTCTTCGCAAAGCCTATGATATCCGTAGAATCGACAATTACCAGGTCAATATCGGACTTCCTGTTCTTCACGAACTCTGCTCCGTCCATGCATTTGATCTCGACCCGTTTATCGCTGACGCCGCTCGCAACGCGCGGGAAATATGTTTTCGATACATTGATGACCTCTTCGTCGATCTCGATGAAATATACCTTCTCTACCGATTTGTGCTTGAGGACTTCCCGGACGGTACCGCCGTCGCCGCCGCCGATCACGATCACGTTCTTCGGGTCAGGGTGGCTGTTCATGACCACGTGTGTCAGCATCTCATGATAGAAGAACTCGTCTCTCTGCGTGATCTGAACAACGCCGTCGAGCACGAGGACCCTCCCGAAATGGGGGTTCTCAAATACCATGATGTCCTGGAACCTGCTGCGTTTATGATAGAGCACCTTGCTCACCTCATAGGTGTACTGAATCGGCGCGTAGGGGTCTTTTTCGAAGAATCTGATCATGGTGCCACCTCTCAAATCAGGATAGTTTTCGGTATCGAAAAGCCGTTGAACTCGGAAGCATAGGAAATGGTGTACGCTCCGCTGGAAAGGATGAGCACATAGCTGCCGACAGCAGGTTCGGGAAGCAGGACGTCCTTTTCTATCACATCGAAGCTGTCACAGCTGGGCCCGGCAAGCGTCCATTTCCTCATCTCACCGGGACCTTCCACGATATAGCGGTATTTAATGCCCCCAACACTCTCCATGAGGCCGTTGAACACGCCGACATCCAGGGAGAGCCACTCTTCGTCACCACGGACAGCTTTTCCGATGACCCGCGTGACGAAGATGCCGGCATCACCCACGACGGCCCTGCCGGGTTCGATAAATACCCGCATTTTTTTGGGGAACTTCTCGTAGATCAGCTTGTTGATGTTCTTGTCGATGGCCGAGATCCCGACAACGTCCTTGGTATAGCGGATGGGATAGCCGCCCCCGATGTTCAGAAGGGAGAGTCTGATGCCGGCCTTCTCCGCCCTGTCCCAGAGGTCCTTCGCCTTGTTGAGTGCAGCGTTCCAGTTATAGATGTTCGTGCATTGGGAACCGACATGAAAAGTGATGCCGACCGGGTTCAGTCCTTTTTTTCGGGCGTACAGGAGGAGTTCCTCTGCCGCGTCTACCTCGACAGCGAACTTCTTGCTCAGCGGCCATTCACTTCCCTCGTTGGGAACTGAAAGTCTGACGTACACATTCGCTCCAGGGACATATTCGCGCATTTTCAGGACCTCGGCCTCTGAGTCGTACGAAAAATAGGTAATGCCGGATGCGGCGGCCATTCTCAGGAACCTGAACGATTTAATGGGATTGCTGGTGATGATCCTGTCGCTTGAGACGCCTATGGAAGAAAGGATATTCAGCTCGCCTTCCGAGGCGATCTCGAACCCGATGCCCTGACCATTGATGAGTTTCAGGACTTCTACGTCCGGGTTCGCCTTGACGGCATAAAAGACCTCTGCGTTCCTGATATTCTTTCCGATGCCGTGGACCTTCTGACGAACTTTTGCCTTGTCGATCAGCAGATACGGCGGTTCGAGGTCAGTGTTCCTGACGTAATCGATCGCCTTCCTGATCGTGGATTTTGCGGTAATGCGTGTATGAGATCTGTCAATTCTGAAACGGTGTTTCATATATGGCCCTCAAGTGAGAGATTATTAAACGGCATTTTCCCGAAAAATTCAATAAAAACTTCGTTACGGCCTGCGCGATCAGACAGAAAGCAGGGCCTTGACGTTCGTCGCGATATCATGCATTTTGAACGGTTTCTGAAGGAAGGCGTGGCGGGTCTTGTCCTTGATGAATGCCGCCTGTCCCGCGGTCATATGCCCCGAGGCGATGATGATCCTGATATCCCTGTTCATGTGAACAAGCTGTTCATAGGCCTCCCGGCCGTTCATGACCGGCATGATAAGGTCCAGAATCACAAGGTCGATATGATCTTTCTGTCTGGCATAGATGTCCAGAGCTTCCCTGCCGTTTGACGCAAGAATAACGTTATAGCCGAGCTTTTCAAGTATGCTCTTGAGAATGCCTCTGATGAACTCTTCATCGTCCACGACGAGGATCGTCCCCTTTCCCTGCAGGAGCGGCTGAGCAGCGTCATCATCTTCGGGCAGTCCGTACGCATACGCAGGCAGCGTGATAATGAAGGCAGTGCCTCTTTCCGCGCTGCTGCGTACCGTGATCGTGCCGTGATGGTTGGTGACAACGCCATATACCATGGCGAGCCCCATACCTGTTCCCTTCCCGAGCTCCTTGGTCGTGAAGAACGGTTCGAAGATCCGGTCCTTTACATCATCAGATATGCCGAAACCGGTATCGGATATCTCTATCACGACAGTATCCGTCGTGCCTGCGGCAACAGTCTGCGTCGGGTCTCCCGGGATATTTCTGCCAGTATGGGTCCTTATGACGAGCTTGCCGCCATGAGGCATCGCATCCCGGGCATTGAGACAGAGGTTCATAATGACCTGCTCGATCTGGCTCCTGTCGCCTTCGATGATGAGCATATCATCAGCAAGGTCTGTTACGATCTCGATCTTGCGGTCAAAGGTCTTCGAGATGATCTTCAGGACATTGCGGACGACCTCGTTAATGGCCAGAGGTTCGTTCAGGTACTTTCCCTTCCGTGCGAAGCCGAGCAGCTGCTTTGTCAGCTGGGCCGCCCTTTCTGCGATATGTTCGATCGTATCAACAGAATCATAGAGCTCATGACCTCGCGGCATCTGGGCCTTGATCAGCGAAGCATGGCCGAGGATCCCCTGGAGCATATTATTGAAATCATGCGCGATACCCCCTGCAAGCGTCCCGATGGCCTCCATCTTATGGGCCTGGAAAAGCTGTTCGCGCATCTGCTCCTTTTCCTTCTCTTCATCGATACGTTCAAATTCCGAAGCTACCAGTTCGCCTATGGTCTGAAGCACCTTGACGTCCGAATCGCTGAACTCCCGTTCCTTTCCGAACGCATTGATGATGCCGATGACCTCTCCTTTTCGGTTGAAGATGCCCATGCCGATGTATGCCTCTGCCTTGGTGTCAGCAAAAGCCCGGACATGCGGGAACCGGTTGTGAATGCCTGTGTTTTCGACATATATATGTTTGCCTGTGACGATGTCTTCACAGGGGGTTCCTTTCAGGTCAATGGTGAAGTTCTTTTTTATCGAGCCCTGCAGATAGAGGGAAATAATGCGTTCGGTCCTGCCGTCCGGATCGAGCCGTGAAATGGATGCGTTAAGATCGAACAGACGCGCGATTGCCATGGTCACTTCGTCAAAAAAGTCTTCTCCGCGCTTTACGACGGAGATGTGGTAAATATTGTTCAGGAATAGCGCTTCCTTCTCATGCAGATCCATGGCATTTCGTATATTCCTGCTCAGATATTCGAATTCCGTTATGCCGCGGTAGTCCGGCCTGCGCCCCTCCCTGACGGGTGTCAGCAGTTCGTCCAACGGTTCCCGTATATTTTTTCTGAACGTAAAGATGAAGAGCAGGGTGGCGATCGTGAGGATGGCGCCCGTCACGCCATATGCGATGCGTACCTTGCTGACAATGGCAGAGTATTCAGCTCTGTCGCGGACAATGATAATATTCCAGGCCCAGGGATCGAAATTGATATGATAGGCGAAATAGGAACGATCTCCGCTCGTAAAGGAATAAAAGGACGTCGTGGAATGGGCGGCTTCCGCTGATTGCATGAACGCACCGGTCGTGTTCTCTGTCATGAGAAGGGTCTTGCCCTGCGAAACTACCGACCCCTTGAGATTGTTCTGCCGCATGAAGTCGTCGATCGACCCGAGGGCCACCGCCTTCCTGATCCTTACCGCTTCTTCCTGGGAGAGCGACCCGGTGTTGACCAGCTGTTTGAACTCGCTGTCGCAGATCGTATAGATATCATGTGACAGCTCCACAAAAGACCCCTGTATCTGATCATCGACGAACCGGGAGACTGAACGGAGCACGAAAACATAGAGACCGATCCATGCCAGCAGTGCTATGGCAACGATCGGCGCTATTGTCCTGAACGTCAGACTGTTGAATATCCGGCGGATCAAACGATTCATCTAAGCACTGGCAATCCTGCGCGAACTATGCATCACATTCCCCGGGAACGGTCACTTCGGCTTTCTCGAACTCAGGAGACGTTTGGCGGCGCTTCTTATCACTTCCGGAACATTCTTGTTCCGCTCCAGGATGATCAGGTCCTTGGTCTTAAGGTCGCCTACCAGCCCGACCGATATGCCGGGTGGAGTTTTTGGATTGGTCACCAGCGCGAGCACGATCGCGTAGGTCTTGAGCCACTCCCTGTTCTTTGCGATCCGCCTGAGCGCTTCATCGCTGATGGAACGGTTTCGGGCTATCATCTCGATCTCGGTATCGGTTATTTTCTGATTATCAAGCACGGAGAGCATGACCTCTTTGTTCGTGTCCTTTATCAGGATGCCCCTGACCTCTCTGCCCCCTTTCATCGCGAGCTGCACCCTCTCTGAAACGGTCAGTGTCTGTATCTTCTGCAGGATATTCTGGGCACGAACTTCACGGGGTCTCTCTGTCTTGGCAACCTGGGTGGAGGAGGGCGCAGGGACATGAAGCGCTTCTGTGAGCGAGTTCCGGACATCCTCAGGGGTGTCGGGATGTTCGTAGAGCAGCCGGAGTATCTCCGGCCTGCCGGTGTTTGCCCGTGCTATCTCCTGAAAAAGAGCCGGATCGGACGCGTCATCGATGAGGATCTCCAAGACATCTTTTGATGCTACCGAGAGATCAAGGCCGATCAGTATCTTAGGCTCTTCCATGGTCTTTTCTCCTGATGTGCATAAAGTATTCCCTGTTGCCTTTCTGGCCGGGAATAGGGGAGTCACAGACTCCCCTCACGCTAAAGTCTGCGGCTTCTGCGAACTCGCGGATCTTGGTTACGGCGGACAGCCTCTTTGTCTCGTCGCGCACGATCCCGCCCTTATCCACCATCTCCCTGCCTACCTCGAACTGCGGTTTGATGAGGGCTATCACGTCGCCGCCAGAACGCAAAAAATCGTGCACCCGGGGAAGTACCTGGGTGAGAGAGATGAACGAAACGTCTATCAGAATGAGATCGATCGTGTCCGTGACAGAGGCCCGTCCAAAATAACGGATATTCGTTTTTTCATGGAGTACGACCCGGGGATCGTTCCGCAGTGACCAGTCCAGCTGGCCATAGCCGACATCGACGGCATACACCCTGGCCGCTCCTTTCTTAAGCACGCAGTCGGTGAACCCACCGGTAGAACTGCCAATGTCCATAACGATCTTGCCGGAAGGGTCGACATGAAACGCGGACAAGGCAGCTGCAAGCTTTACGCCCCCCCTGCTGACATAGGGGATATCGTCTTCCTTGAGAACGACTTCGGCATCAGTGCTGATGAGCATGCCGGCCTTGGTGATCTTTCGGTTGTCGACAAGGACACTTCCGGCCATAATGAGCGCTCTTGCCCGTTCCCTGCTTTTTACTATTCCCCTGTCTACGATGACCTTGTCGAGCCTCTCTTTTGTTTTCATGCCCCACGCATTGATTGGAAACGATTGTTGTCTATTATAATGAAAAAGGAACGGAATTATGTAGCAATTATGTAAGAGAAAGACTTGCAGGGACAGGGGGCTACGGGATAGCGGAAGGTCCTTGTGCAAAGGCAAGTGCTGTTGCGAACAGGCCGTTTTCATCGAGTCCGCAGATTTCTCTCAGTCGTTCCATGCTGCCCTGCTCGATGAATGCATCAGGAATACCGACCCTGAGAAAACGGAGGGGGTATTTACCTGCCTCGTTCAGACATTCCAGGACAGCGCTGCCGAATCCCCCCTGAAGAACATTTTCCTCCACTGTTATGGCCCGGGGGATGCGCGCCGTTACATTCAGGATCAGTTCACGGTCCAGGGGTTTGATAAAACGCGCATTGACGACCGCGGCCTCAATACCCGCGGCGGCAAGGCGGTCTGCAGCTTTCATTGCCGCGAGTGCCGTATTCCCGGCAGCAATGAATACGATATCGGTACCGTCTCTCAGAAGTTCGGCCTTCCCCAGTGAGACGGGTGATGAAGGCGTACCCGCAAGGGGAGCTCTTCCCCGCGGATATCTGATCGCTGAGGGACCGGTATGATCCAGCGCCCATGCAAGCATGCTCGTTAGTTCATCAGTATCCTTGGGGGCGAGTACCGTGAGGTTCGGGATATGCCTGAGATAGGATAGATCAAATACCCCGTGGTGCGTGGGACCATCCTCTCCGACAAAGCCGCATCGGTCGACCGCAAAAACGACCGGCAGCCTTTGCAGGCAGACGTCATGGACGATCTGGTCGTATGCGCGCTGCAGGAACGTGGAGTAAATGGCAACCACGGGCCTGAGACCGCCGGCAGCAAGTCCCGCGGCAAAGGTGACGGCATGCTGCTCAGCGATGCCGACATCATAGATGCGGTCAGGGAACCTCTCTGCAAAACAGTCAAGTCCTGTACCTTCCTTCATGGCTGCGGTGATAGCGATGATACGGGGATCTTTCTCTGCGAGCCCTGAAAGACAGTTGCCGAATGCCGCGCTATAACTTACTGCCCCGGAACTGATGGGTGAGCCTGTCTCGACCTCAAAGGGGCCGATGCCGTGGAACACGCACGGGTCTTTTTCGGAGAACTCATATCCCTTGCCTTTTTTCGATATGACGTGGATCAGGGTGGGCGAAGCAGATGATCTGATCCTCTTCAGGGTCTCGATGAGCTGATCGATATTATGCCCGTCAATGGGCCCGATATAATCGAACCCGAGTTCTTCAAAGAGCATGCCGGGCAGCAGCATGCCTTTGAGGGTTTCCTCTGCCTTCTGGGCAATTTTTGCCACCTGACCGCCGACCCGGGGAATGCCCTCGAGGAAGGATTTTGTTTCTTTTTTGAACCTCCGGTAGCGCTCGTCCGTAAGGATCCTGTTCATGTATGACGAAAGCGCACCGACATTCGGCGATATGGACATCTCGTTGTCATTCAGAATGACGATCAGGTCCTTTTTCAGGTGTCCTGCATTGTTCAGTCCCTCAAATGCCAGCCCGCCGGAAAGCGCCCCGTCACCGATTACGGCGATCACCTTGAAATCCTGATGGTGCCTGTCCCTGGCTTCAAGGATGCCGAGGGCCGCGGAGATGGATGTCGAGCTGTGACCGGTCCCGAAGGGATCGTGCGGAGACTCTTCAATCTTCGGGAACCCCGACAGGCCCTTATAGGTCCTGATAGAGGGAAATCGGTCTTTCCTTCCGGTCAGCACCTTATGGGTATATGACTGGTGCCCGACATCCCAGATGATCCTGTCCTCAGGGGAGCAAAATACATAATGAAGAGCGATGGTGAGTTCGACAATTCCCAGGTTTGACGCAAGATGACCGCCATTGGCCGAGACTGTTTTTATGATAAGGGACCTGAGCTCACCCGCAAGCGCGATCAGCTCATCTGAGTCGAGCTTCTTCAGATCATCGGGAGACGATATTCTATCGAGAACCATCAGCTCCTCCGCGTCAGCAAATAGTCAGCTATGCGCCTGAGGGGGTCGGCCTCGGAAGAAAAGGCCGAGAGCGCCGCATGCGCGTCGGCGATCAGGTCCTCAGCTATCTCTTTAGATTTCTTCAATCCGTACAGGCTCGGATACGTCATTTTATTGACCTTTTCGTCCGACCCTACGGTCTTGCCGAGTTCCTCCGTGTCTCCTTCGATGTCGAGGATGTCGTCGATGACCTGGAACGCGAGGCCGATGCGATCGCCGTACAGGGTCAGGGCATCGAGGGATGTCCGATCGCTGCCGAACAGGATCGGAGCGATGCGCACCGAAGCCCGGAGCAGAGCCCCTGTTTTGTGCGTATGGATGAAACGCAAGGTTTCCGTGTCCGGTTCCCCGTTCTCTGAAAGAATATCCTGGACCTGTCCCGCAACCATGCCGTCCAGCCCTGAAGCACGTGCGACCTCTCTCAGCGCCATAAGCAGGCCTGACGGATGGACACGCGGTGAAAGAGAGAGATCGGACAATATGCTGAACGCATCGGTCAGAAGAGCGTCTCCCGCAAGGATGGCAATGGCCTCCCCGTATACCTTATGGCTTGTGGGCTTGCCCCGCCGCAGGTCATCATTATCCATCGACGGCAGGTCATCGTGTATCAGTGAATAGGTGTGGATCAGCTCAAGGGCCGAAGCATACGGCACAATGTCCGAGGGACCGCCGCCGCAGGCTTCGTAGGACGCAAGTGCAAGTATTGACCGGATGCGTTTGCCGCCCGCGAAAAGAGAATAGAGCATGGCTTCCTGAAGGACAGGGGGAATATGAGGCTTCTTGTAGTACTCCCTGAAGAATGCGTCTACGAGGTCGCGTCTTTCGCTGAGATATTTCTTGAGGTCCATAGTGATGGTTAACGGGTATCGACCAAAGGGATCAAGGCGATCAGCCCCTGGTCACTCCCATTCGATCGTGCCGGGCGGTTTTGAAGTTATATCGAAGACAACCCTGTTGACGCCCTTGACCTCATTGATGATCCTGCCTGAGATCCTTCCCATAACGTCGTAGGGCAATTTTGCCCAGTCAGCGGTCATCCCGTCAAGGCTGGTTACCGCCCTCACTGCTATCACATTCTCATAGGTGCGCTCGTCGCCCATTACCCCTACGCTCTTGATCGGCAGGATAACAGCAAAGGCTTGCCAGATCTCCCGGTAAAGACCGGCCGTCTTTATCTCGTCAAGTACGATGGCATCAGCTTCCCGCAGGATATCGAGCTTGTCCTCTGCTATGTCACCGATACAACGGATCGCAAGTCCGGGCCCGGGAAAGGGATGACGCCAGCAGATCTCTTCCGAAAGACCGAGTTCCTCCCCGAGCACCCTCACTTCATCCTTGAAGAGCTCCCTCAGAGGCTCAATAAGCCGCAGTTTCATTACTTCAGGAAGTCCGCCGACATTATGGTGGCTCTTGATCACTGCGGAAGGGCCCTTGAATGAGACACTCTCGATGACATCCGGGTAAAGCGTTCCCTGGGCAAGAAATTCAGCACCTTTTATTTTTTTGGCCTCTTCTTCAAACACGGCTATGAACTCATTGCCGATGATCTTCCGTTTCTTTTCCGGATCGGTAATCCCTTTCAATTTCTTCAGAAAACGTTTGCGCGCATCGACATGGATGAGCTTCATATGAAAATGACCTGAGAAGGTCTTGTTCACCTTCTCTGCTTCGCCTTTGCGCAGCAGGCCGTTGTCCACGAATATGCAGGTGAGCTTGTCGCCGATTGCTTTATGCACGAGAAGAGCTACCACGGAGGAGTCGACGCCGCCGCTCAACGCGCAAACGACCTTCTTCTCGCCGACCATATCGCGGATGGCGGCGGTGGACCATGCGATGAACGATGACATCTCCCAGGTAGGCCGGCAACCGCAGATGGTATACACGAAGTTGTGCAGGATGCGCGTGCCTTCATCGGTGTGAACAACTTCGGGGTGAAACTGAAGGGCGTAAAAATGTTTTTGTGCATCCGCCATCGCCGCCACGGGAGAGTTGGCAGTATGGCCAACGACCGAAAAACCTTTCGGAAGCTTCTCTATCCTGTCGCCGTGGCTCATCCAGACCTTGGACCTCTCAGAGATGCCCCAGAGAAAGTCCTTGTCATTATCGACGATCAATTCGGCGTTTCCGTATTCTCTCTTGGTTGAGCGCGCAACCTTGCCGCCCAGGTGATGGGCCATGAGCTGCATGCCATAGCAGATCCCAAGGACCGGAACCCCGAGCTTGAAGACTTCCATGTCGGGAGCAGGTGCCCCTTTGTCATAGACGCTCGAGGGTCCGCCTGAAAGAACGATGCCCTTAGGCTTGAACTCCCTGATCTTTTCCATCGATGCGTTGAACGGAAAGATCTCTGAATAGACCTTGCCTTCACGGATCCTGCGCGCAATAAGCTGGGTATACTGCGAACCGAAGTCGAGAACCAATATTTTGTCTTCATGCATGGCTTATCTTTTTCCCGAATCCTGATGAGATGTCACTACCACTCAGGCCTGTAGTTGGGAGCCTCCTTTGTGATGATGACATCATGCACGTGGCTTTCCCTGAGACCTGCATTGGTGATCTGGACGAAACGGGCTTTCTTGCGGAAAGAAACGAGGTCTTTTGCTCCGCAGTATCCCATTCCCGAGCGAAGACCTCCGAGCAGCTGGTGGGCGGTCTGGGCAAGCGAACCCTTATGGGGGACTCTTCCTTCAACACCTTCAGGCACAAGCTTCTGCGTCTCAACACCTTCCTGCTGATAACGGTCCCTTGCTCCCTGCGCCATTGCGCCGATGGACCCCATGCCGCGATAGACCTTGTAGCTCCTGCCCTGGAACAGGACGATCTCACCGGGTGATTCATCGGTCCCGGCGAACAGGCTGCCGATCATTACGGAACTTGCGCCCGCGGCCAGTGCCTTTGCGATATCGCCGGAATACTTTATGCCTCCGTCGGCGATGAGCGGTATGTTGAACCTGCTTGCGACCGAAAAGCAGTCCATGATCGCCGTAAGCTGAGGAACGCCGGCACCGGCAACGATACGGGTTGTGCAGATCGACCCTGGTCCGATGCCGATCTTGATAGCATCAGCGCCTGCCTTGATGAGATCGGCCGTCCCGTCGGCGGTGGCAACATTGCCTGCTATCACCTCGATGTCATATCTCTTTTTTATCGCCTTGAGCGTCAGTATGACCGCTTTTGAATGCCCGTGTGCCGTGTCGATAACGAGGACGTCGACTCCTGCATTGATCAGCATATCCGCTCTTTTGATGGTATCTTCTCCGGTGCCAACGGCGGCTCCGACCATCAGTCTGCCGAGGTTGTCCTTGCATGAGTGCGGATATTTCTTGCGCTTCTCGATATCCTTTATGGTGATAAGGCCTTTTAATCGGTACTCCTTGTCGACGATGGGAAGCTTTTCGATCTTGTATTTATTGAGAAGATCCTTGGCTTCTTCAAGTGTCGTGCCCATGCTGGCCGTGATCAGCCTGTCCTTGGTCATGAGTTCAGAGACTTTCTTGCTCTGTTTTCTCTCAAACCTGAGATCCCTGTTCGTCAGGATCCCAACGAGCTTATTGTTTACCGTCACGGGAACACCGGAGATTCTGTAGCGCTCCATAAGGGCTGTCGCATCTGATACCGGCGCATCCGGCCCCACGGTAATAGGGTCGATGATCATGCCGCTTTCCGATTTCTTCACCTTGTCGATCTCAAGCGCCTGCCGGTCCGGGGACATGGCGCGATGCACTATTCCTATGCCTCCTTCACGGGCAATCGCTATCGCCATAGAGGCTTCCGTGACCGTATCCATGGCTGAGGTGAGAAGAGGAACGTTAAGACGAATTTTCCTGGTCAGATTGGTATGGATATCAACATCTCTGGGTTGCACTTCGGATTTCGCCGGAAGCAGCAATACGTCATCGAAAGTTAGGCCGGGCTTGATCTTATCAGACATAGAATCTCCTGGATATTTTCCAGAAATTTTACCACGGCAATATTTGATAAAGCAAACACGGCAATAAAGGCGCCGCTATCGCTAAAAGGATAATGTCGTGCAAAGTTTCGATACTGCCATGCGGATTTAAAAGAGACATGCATAGCAGGAAAAGACATTCCAGGGCAGAGAGTGCAGAGACCCTGCGCATAGCATAAATGTCACAGGAAGATATCTCAGGCGGGCAGAAACGGAGAGACTTTCCGCAGGAACCCGGAGAAAAATTTGCCATTCAGACAAATAGCAAAGCGACTGCCGTCCAGGGATCGTCCGTGGAGAGGGTTGCTGTATGTGAGCAAAGAACGAAAAAGCTGCGGTACGACGCTGCCATGATTAAATCGGTTTAATGCGGCAATAATGACTCTTGACATCTCCCCTTGGACGTGAGATAGTTCTAACTATATTCTTTTAGAACATCATAGCTATCCAGAACCAGTGGTTTTTGCTATAATGATCGGCAACCCAAGGTATGTATTTTTTTCAGGAAGCAGAATTCCAGAGTGAAAGGGGGTGAAGATATGAAGAAGACAGCATTGTTTGTTGCTCTGCTCGTTATTGTTGCATTTGTGGGCAGCGCTCTCGCAGTACCTCCGGGAAAGACCGTCGAATATGCAGGAGGAAGCGCGGGAAAGGTCGTGTTTGATGGCAAGGCTCATGCAGACAAGGGCCTGAAGTGCAATGACTGCCACACAAAGATCTTCCCGATGAAGAAGGGTGGCAAGTACACCATGGCAGACATGAACGCTGGCAAGAATTGCGGCGAGTGCCATAACGGCACCAAGGCATTCAAGTCCAGTGATGCAGCTGAATGCGGAAAGTGCCATAAGAAATAATTACTCTGTTTTAACAAAAAAGGCCCCCTGCGTCTTCAGGAGGCCTTTTTTGTTACTTTGCGAAAAAGAAGGAATATTATATTTTCGTGAGCCAGGATTCGTACTTCTTGTTCTTGCCCTTCACGGTATCAAAGAATACGGCCTGCAGTTTTTTGGTGATCTTACCCCGACTGCCGATACCGATCTTTCTGCCGTCAATTTCTCGTATCGGCGTGACTTCTGCGGCAGTTCCGGTGAAAAATGCCTCGTCAGCGATATAGATCTCATCTCTGGTAAAGCGCTCTTCAGCAATGGGGATCTTATGGTCCCGGGCAATCGTGATGATGCTGTCCCTGGTGATGCCTTCGAGGATCGTCGTAAGGGGGGTGGTCTTTATCCTGCCGTTTCGTACAATAAAGATATTCTCACCGCTTCCTTCAGAAACATATCCTTCGGGATCGAGGAGGAGGGCTTCATCATACCCGCAGGCAATGGCCTCCTTCTTTGCTATCTGGGAGTTTACATAGTGGCCGCAGACCTTGGCACGCGCCATGGACGAGTTGACGTGGTGTCGGGTAAAGGACGACACTTTTATTTTTATGCCCTTCTCTAGACCCTCATCCCCAAGATACGCACCCCATGGCCATGCGGCGATCGCAACATTTATCGGATTACCCTTGGGATAAAGCCCCATGGCGCCATAACCGATATAAACGAGCGGTCGTATGTAGCATTCCCTGAGCTTGTTCGCCCTGACGGTCGTAATAATGGCCTGACGAATTTCCTGCCTTGAATAGGGGATTTCGATGTTGAAAATGTGGGCTGACGCAAAAAGCCTGTCCACATGCTCATCGAGCCGAAAAATCGCGGAACCTTTTGCCGTACTGTAACAACGAATACCCTCAAACATGCCCAGGCCGTAATGCAGCGTGTGGGTCAGGATGTGGACCTGTGCCTTGTCCCAGCCGACGAGTTTTCCATCCATCCATATTTTATCTGATTTCTGAATCATCAACGGATATTTAAGCAGGACAGACAGTACGCTGTCAACTCCGCAACTCGGTCCTGCTACATCTTTTCCGGAGCACTGACGCCAAGGATTCCGAGCGCGTCAGAGAGTACTATCCTGATCGCTGAGCAGAGAGAAAGGCGAGCGTGCGTAAGGGCAGCATCCTCGCCAATGACCCGGTGGTTATGGTAATACGTATGAAACATGGCGGCAAGTTCCTGCAGGTAGAATGTTATTCTGTGCGGCTCAAAAGAGCGCGCAGCATTTTCAAGGACCATGGGGTAGGTGAGGAGCTTTTTGATCAGGACAAGTTCGGCGGACTCTGCCAGCAGCGCAAGGTCGACGCCCTGCGCCGGTTCCAGTCCTTTCTCCCTGGCATTGGTCAGGATGCTGTTGATCCGGGCGTTGGCATACTGAACATAGAAGACGGGATTTTCAGCGGAAGTCGCGGTCACGACATCCAGATCAAAATCAAGATGACTGTCCGCTTTCCGGGTCAGAAAGATGAACTTGGTGGTGTCTGCCCCGACCAGATCGATGATGTCACTTAACGTGACGAAAGTTCCCGCCCTCTTGGACATCTGGAACGGCTCTCCATGCTTCATGAGATTGACCATCTGGACAAGGATTACCCTGAACTGTGAAATATCGTAACCAAATGCCTGCATGACCGATTCGATCCTGGGTATATATCCGTGATGATCAGCGCCCCAGATGTCAATGATGGTGTCATAACCTCTGTCAAGCTTGTTCTTGTGATAGGCAATGTCTGACGCAAAATAGGTATACTCCCCGTCGCTTTTGATGACTACCCTGTCCTTGTCATCCCGGAATGCTGTCGAGCGGAACCAGAGCGCGTTCGCATGTTGATATATGAATCCCTTTTGTTGCAGGGTTTCGATCGCATTCGCAACCTCTCCCTGCGCAAATATCTCTTTTTCGCTGATCCATGCATCGAACTCCGTCACGCCGAAGCGCGAGAGATCCTTTCTGATCAGGACGAGCATCCGTGAGTAGGTCCATGATGTGATCTCTGTTCCGCAGATATCGAATGAGATCCCTTTGTACGTTTCACCTCTTTCAGCACGAAGGGCGGATGCTTCATCATCGATATACTGACCGCGGTACCCATCTTCGGGAAAAGGGACCTCATTGCCCGTCAGTTGCTGATATCGTGCATATACCGAGAGACCGAGCAGCCTGACCTGCCTGCCCGCGTCATTGATGTAGTATTCACGATCAACCGTGAATCCTGACTCGGCCAGCAGGTTGCAGAGCGCATTGCCCACTGCCGCACCACGCGCGTGTCCGATATGGAGAGGCCCGGTGGGGTTTGCGCTGACAAACTCAACGAGCACTTTCTTCCCTTCGCCGACATTTTCGCGGAGAAAAGCTTTTTCAGCTTTCAGGAGGTGCTGCAGGGATGAAAGGAGATACGATTTCGTGAAGGTAAAGTTGATGAATCCCGGTCCTGCTATCTCTATTTTTTCGAATATGGGGTTGTCCTTCAGGCGGCCAACGATATCTTCCGCTATTTTCCGAGGAGCTTTCTTGAGTGCCTTTGCCATCGTCATGGCAACAGGACTTGAGAGGTCACCGAATGAGTCCTCACGGGGCACCTCGATCTCGATGTGAGGGCAGGGGGACACGCCAAGCGCTTCAAGAGCGTCCGTCAACAGGGCAGTTACATCTCGTTTCATGGAGATACAGTGTAAATGCCGTTTCTTCTGAAAGTCAACCGCAGGGAGCCCGGGCCGGCTGATACGGTAATGAGGTCCACGCTGTTTCGGACTCGTGTGCCATATGTAATGAAATAAATATAGGCGGGTATTGTGTATAATAACGAACATTTCAGTGTGACAGAGGAGATTTTCGTGAAGATAGCCATTATCGGACTTGCCAACGCAGGAAAGACTACGATCTTCAACGCTCTTACGGGGCAGAATCTGGAGACAACAATCTACGCAACCCTGAATGCAGAGCCGCACATAGGCGTGGTCAAGGTGCCGGATCTGCGGATCGACAGGCTCGCAGAGATATATAAGCCTAAAAAAATTACCTATGCGACGGTGGAATATATTGATTATATCGGGCTCACAAAGGGTGATATGGAGCAGAACCGCAAGGTCTTCGATCTTATCAAGGATGCTGACGCCATTGTGCATGTTGTCAGGGGCTTTGATGATGAGACGGTAATGCACCCGCTTGAGTCTCTTGATCCCCGGCGGGATGCAGAGACTCTGGAACTCGAAATGATCTTCGGCGATCTGGAACTCGTCGATAAGAGGCTGCAAAGGATGGACGAGGGCGTGAAGCGGGGTAAAAAGCCCGATGAGACAGAGAAGAGGGTTCTGCTGAAATGCAAGGAGACGCTTGAACGGGAAAAACCTCTCAGAGATATCGATTTTTCCGAAGAAGAGGAGAAATCGATGCGCCATCTTCAGTTCATGTCCATAAAACCTGAGGTCATTGCACTGAACGTCTCTGAATCCGATCTGAACACAGAAAAGGCAGCCAGGCAGCTTGCGGAGCTTCAGTCCTTTTATCAGGGCATACAGGTAAAGGTGATCAGCCTCTGCGGCAAAATTGAAATGGAGATAGCGCAGCTTTCTGCTGCCGAGGCCCGGGCATTCCTGGATGACCTCGGCATAGAAGAGCCGGCGCTCAATAAATTGATCCACGTATCGTATGATCTTCTGGGGCTTATTTCCTTTCTGACCTGCGGTGAAGATGAGGTCCGGGCATGGACGATACAGAAACGAACGACTGCCCAAAAAGCTGCCGGGAAAATCCATTCTGATATCGAGCGAGGTTTTATAAGGGCGGAAGTGGTCTCATTTGATGACTTTGTTGCCCAGGGAGGCATGTCCGGGGCTCGTGATAAGGGACAGTTGAGGCTTGAGGGCAAGACATATGCCGTGAAGGACGGCGACATAATCAACTTCCGGTTCAATGTCTGACCGTTAAAGTTCTTGTTCTTTTGGCAGGCTTTGATACAATTTGAGAGGGGCCGGGTGATCATGAAATCAGATGATATATTCAAGGCGAGCGTTCAGGTGATGAAGAATTTTTTGGGAGCCGGGGAGGTTGCGGCTGCAATATCGAGGGCGCGAAACCGGGACGGGGAGACGAACATTGAAATGCTCGATACCTATCGGACGCAGATCAATGATCTTGTACGGGAGATCGTTGAATCCGGAGACCCTGACAATGTCGTGAGGGAGTTGACCGTCGAGATGAAGGATGCCCTGGTCTTGAGGTACCTCAGGAACAGGGATATATTCAAGCAGACATTTCCCGAAGGCATCGATGGGATCGATCCTGATCCCGCTGCGATCTGGGAGGCGATCATGATCTCGCCCCTGGATGAGGCGGACCCGTCGCGCTGATCAACCGTGCCCTGTACGGTCATGGATGAGATACAGGAACTTATTCGGAAATACGGCCTTGATGAAGACAAGGAGCACGTGATCATACCGTGTCGCTCGGCAGACGGCAGCGCGATGCGTTGTTTTCTGCTCAAGCGGAGGTTCATGAGGATTGTTTTCAGTGAAGACCATTTCCATGATTATCCGCTCGAGGAAATTATAGAGGCAACGGTTCTGTATCCGGCCATGCCCCTGAAGGAATCAATCCTGCTCGTTCATAGGGAGACCGAGACGCAGGACGAGGAAACTACTGACTTACGAGGTGAACGTGAAAAAGAGAATACTGATTAATGCCCTGCATGCCGAGGAAAAGCGCGTTGCCATTGTTGAAGGCGATAAGCTTGTTGACTTCTACGTCGAGACCGCCGGCAAGGAGCACCTGAAGGGAAATGTCTATAAAGCAAAGGTTGTACGGGTTGAGCCCGGTCTTCAGGCGGCGTTTGTCGATTTCGGGCAGAAGAAACACGGGTTCCTTCAGCTGCGCGAGATCAAGCCGGAGTTCTTCCAGAGAAAGGTCGAGGGAAATAAACGGCCGCGGATCCAGGATGTCATTTCAAAGGGCCATGAATTGATCGTCCAGGTAGAGAAGGACGAGAGGGACAATAAAGGAGCGAGCCTGACAACCTATATTTCCATTCCCGGGAGGTATATCGTCATGATGCCGGGACAGGAGAAGGTCGGCGTTTCGCGGAAGATCGAGGACCGGGAGGACAGGGGCAGACTGAAGGAGATATTCAGTTCACTGAAACTGCCGAAGAAGATGGGCTTTATCCTGAGGACCGCGGGGAGCGACAAGACAGAAGAGGACCTTGACAATGACCTTAAATACCTTACGAAGCTCTGGAGCAGGATACAGGCGGACTCGAAGAAGACACATGCACCGGCGCTCATATACAAGGAGCAGGATTTTGCGGTCAAAACAGTGCGCGACTATCTTACTTCCGACGTTGCCGAGGTGCTGATCGATGATCCCGTTGCATTCAAAAAGACCAAGGAATTTCTTAAAAAGACCGTTCCCTGGCAGAAAACGAACATAACCTTGTATAAGGAAAAACGGCCGATATTCGGGGAAAGCCGCATAGAAGAACAGATTGCCAAGGTCTATGAACGTTACGTTTATCTCCCTTCGCGGGGTTATATTGTCATTGACAAGACCGAAGCGCTCACCGCCATCGACGTCAACTCCGGAAGGTCCCGGAAAGAAGAGCATATCGAAGCAACAGCCCTCAGAACGAACATTGAAGCGGCCGATGAGATAGCGCGTCAACTCAGACTTCGTGACCTGGGAGGGTTGATCGTCGTTGATTTCATTGATATGGAATCGTCAAAGAACAGGAGAGAGGTCGAACAGCGCCTGAGGGACGCAATGAGCCCTGACAAGGCTCATTTTGAGCTGACGGCGATCTCAAAGTTCGGCATCGTCGAAATGACGCGGGAGCGCATGAGACCGGCGTATCAGGAGTCGATCCATCGCAAGTGCGAACTCTGTGCCGGTACCGGCGTGATCAAAAGCGATGAAATGGTAGCTGTCAGTGCACTCCGTGACATCCACGTTCATGCAACAAAGGAAGGCGTAAAGGGCATCACCTGCCGTCTTCCGGTAGACAGCATGAACTATATGATTAATACCTGGAGAAAGGACATTGACGACACCGAAAAAGAGTTCGGCATCCCGATTACCCTTACTGCCGATGTCAAACTTCTTCCGGGGCAATACAAGATCGATGCCGATCTTCCTTCACCGGTAAAAGAACATGCGCACGCAGAACAGCGTCATCAGAGACAGCCGCATCAAAAACAGCAGCCGCTTCCGGCCCCCGAATTGCCGGAAGGAGCGCCGGAGCAGCCCAGTCTGGAGGCAGGACCACAGCCCGCAGCACAGCCTGAACAGAAAAGACGCAGGAAGCGGAGACCGCGCAGGGGGAAAAAGGGCCCAAGAAAAGAGGGGGCGGTCATGAAGGAGGGTGAGGCTGCCCCTGAAGGACCTCTTTCCGATCCCATTCAGGAAGGGATATAAGACGCATCCAGATCGCCCGGGGGATGGATATGCGGTATTGCCTGCGCATGGGGGACATCTGACGTCTTAGAATTGCCGTGACAGGTATTGCGCCGTCGTTTCTCAGTGTGCAGACAATCTGGTTCTTGTGATCAGTTGTCAGTCAGTGCCTTTACCGTGCTGATAACATCCCCGAGGCCGATCTTGACGGTTTCTCTGGTCTTCCTGTCCTTGATCTCGACCAGACCCTCTTTGAGCGTTTTTTCACCAATGATGATCTGCGTAGGAATGCCGATGAGGTCAGCATCCTTGAACTTGACACCCGCTCGTTCTTCCCTGTCATCCAAAAGCACATCGACATGGCTGAGGGAAAGCTCCCGGTAGAGGTTTTCTGCTGTTTTCACGGTGAGCTCATCATTCATGTTCAGCGGGAGGAGTTCTACATCAAAAGGCGCGATAGACCTCGGCCATATCATGCCGTCCTTGTCATTGTTCTGTTCGATGGCTGCTGCTGCGATGCGGGCAGGACCGATGCCGTAGCTGCCCATGATGATCGGTGTCTCTGCGCCGTTCTCGTCCAGATAGACCGCCTTGAGCGCTGCAGAATACTTCGTGCCCAGTTTGAAGATATTGCCGATCTCAATGACCCGTTCTACGACCAGTACGCCCCCGCATGCTGCGCAGGAATCTCCCTGGCGGGCAATATGGATATCATGCCACTCTGCAGTAAAATCCCTCTCCGCCTTAATACCCTTGACGTGATAATGCTGTTTGTTTGCTCCGCTGACATAGGTGGCGTGTTTGAGGCAGGGATCAGCTATGACCCTGATGCCGGTATGGCCCATGGGACCGATGAAACCGGCTTCCACGCCAAGGATATCTTTTACTTCGGTCTTCTGTGCCGGACGGTGATTGCCGATGATCTTCGCCAGTTTTTTGTCGTGTACCTCCTGGTCGCCGCGCACCAGCGCAAGCACGGGTCCGTTGTCGGAGATAACCAGAATGCTCTTGATGAAATATTCTGATGTGAGTTTGAGAAAGCGGGAAACCTCCTGAACTGTCCTTTTCTCCGGCGTGTGGACCTCTTCATGCTGCCATTCCCTGTCTTCGATCACGGGAGAAAAAGAAAGAGCAAGTTCGACATTTGCCGAATAGCCGCACTTCGGGCAGAGTGCCACCTGATCTTCGCCCGCCGGACTCGGCGCCATGAACTCATGCGAGTAGCCGCCGCCCATCATGCCGGGATCGGATTCGACCTGCATGAACTTCAGTCCGCATCTGGAGTATATCCGGTGATAGGCTTCGGCATGCAGCTGGTAATTTTTGTCGAGGCCCTGCTCATCAGCGTCAAAACTGTAGCTGTCCTTCATGATGAATTCCCGGGTCCTCAGCACTCCGCTCTTGGGTCGTGCCTCATCTCTGAGTTTGGTCTGGATCTGATACCAGACCTGGGGCAGGTCGCGGTAAGAGCGGATCTCCCGTGCCGCAAGCCAGGTCATGATCTCTTCATGCGTCATGCCGAGGCAGAAGTCCCGGTCATTGCGGTCCTTGAGCCTGAACATCTCGCCGCCGATGACGTCCCAGCGTCCGGTTTGCTGCCAGATCTCAGCGGGGTGAAGGATAGGCATGGAAATCTCCTGCGCTCCGATGGCATCCATCTCTTC
Organism: Nitrospirota bacterium; assembly: GCA_012026685.1. Taxonomy (GTDB): domain Bacteria; phylum Nitrospirota; class Thermodesulfovibrionia; order Thermodesulfovibrionales; family UBA6898; genus UBA6898. Next base: position 6,482 of record VEOY01000121.1, on the reverse strand, counting down.
CTTCATTATGGCGTTTATCTTGCCGAGCACACGCCAGCCCAGCGGCAGATATATGTATAGTCCGGATGCAAGCTGACGCACATAGCCGGCCCGCAGCATAAGAACATGACTGATCGCTTCTGCGTCAGACGGTGCTTCGCGCAGCGTCCGAATGAACATTCTGGAGAATCTCATGTTTTCCTCCCGCGGGAAAAATATATCGCTTAGACTAAAGTATTGCCGCCGGAGAGTCAAGATACGGGCGGGACGGCAACCGAACCGTGACCGCATCGCATGAGCTTTAAAAAAAGACGGCATCATGCTACAGTATAGTCAATTTTTTAGAAGGAGCAATGAACCGTGCAGAGAGTGCCGCTTACGCCGACGGGATATAAGAAATTGCAGGATGAACTTGAGCGTCTGGTCAAGGTTGACAGGCCGCGAAACATACAGGCGATCGCAGAGGCGAGAGCTCATGGTGACCTCTCCGAAAATGCAGAGTACCACGCCGCCAAAGAACAGCAGTCCTTTATCGAGGGCAGGATCCAGGAACTGAAATCGAAGATCGCCCTGGCGCAGGTGATCGACCCGGCGACCATTAAGCAATCAAAGGGGGCGTTCGGAGCGACGGTCAAGGTCCTTGATGTCGAAGCAGACGTGGAATACATTTTCATCCTGGTGGGACCCGAGGAGGCTGACGTCAAACAGGGGAAGATATCTATCAGTTCCCCTGTCGGCAGAGCCCTCATCGGCAAGGATGTGGGAGATGCGGTCACGATAAAGGCTCCTGCCAGAACCATCGAATACGAGATTTTAGAGATCACCTTTGAGTAGATCGTTCAAGGCAGCTATCAAAGAAAACCTCCCTGTCCACGCGACCCATAATCTTCTGTCCTTATCTGTGCCTGACAGTATGCCTGATCCCCGACCGGGTCAATTCTTCATGGTCGGGATGAACAGGGGAACCGATCCTCTTCTCAAGCGGGCATTCAGTCTCTTCAGAAGAACGGACGAGGGTCTGCAGATCCTGTATCGGGTCCGGGGAAAAGGTACGGATATCCTGCGGAACATGAAGGAAGGCGCAATCCTCGATATGCTCGGACCCCTGGGAAATTTCTATCCGCTCCCTTCTGAAGAAAAAACACCCTTGGTCATGGCAGGGGGCATAGGCATAGCATCGGTCTTTTCTCTCATAGAGGATCTGGCAGGTAAGGCAATAGTTTTTTACGGAGCGCGCACCAAAGAAGAACTCCTTATGCTGAATGAAGTGAAGGTATACGCAAAAGAAGTGATCGTGAGCACGGACGACGGCTCAGCAGGGTTGAAAGGAACCGCTGCCGACGCTCTGCGTGCCTTTCTCGCTCCCCAGGCGTCGGATGCACATTTCTGCATCTACGCCTGCGGTCCTCATCCTTTGCTGAAGGCCGTTGCCCGGATGTCAAAGGAATACCGGATACGGGCGTATGTCTCCATGGAAGAACATATGGCCTGCGGAATAGGTGCCTGTCTTGGCTGTGTGGTAAAGACGCATGACGGGTTCAAGAGAGTCTGCAAGGAAGGACCGGTCATGAGCGCTTCGGAGATCGTCTGGTGACTATGGATCTTTCCGTTAAGATAGGGGATCTGGAGCTGAAGAATCCGGTAATGACAGCGTCAGGAACGTTCGGATACGGAGAGGAATATGCCGAGTTCTTTGATCTGAGCAGGCTGGGCGCGGTCGTGGTAAAGGGTCTTTCGATCGCGCCGAAAGAAGGCAATCCTCCGCCGCGCATTGTCGAGACAGCATCGGGCATGCTGAATGCCATAGGACTCCAGAATATCGGCATCGAGAGGTTTATCCATGAAAAGATGCCGTTTCTCAGGACCTATGACACGAAAGTCATTGTCAATTTCTTCGGAGATTCCATCGGTGAGTATGTGGCGGCAGCGGAGAGGCTGAGCGGGGTTGACGGTGTTCACGGACTGGAGATGAACATTTCATGTCCGAATAAGCAGGCAGACTGGTGCATTTTCGGTACCGATCCCCGTGTGACGTCAGAAGTGGTCGGGAAGGTAAGAGAGGCCACCCGGCTGCCTCTTATCGTCAAGTTATCTCCAAACGTGACCGATATATCGGTCATCGCCAGGGCGGCTGTCGATGCGGGTGCTGATGCGCTTTCCGTTATCAATACCCTTACCGGGATGGCCATCGATATCAGGACCAGGAAACCCAAGCTTGCCAACCGGACAGGAGGGCTTTCCGGTCCGGCGATCAAACCTGTTGCAATACGCATGGTCTACGAGGTCTATAAGGCTGTGAAGGTCCCGATCATCGGCATGGGCGGGATCATGACAGCGGAAGACGCACTTGAGTTCCTGATGGCAGGGGCCACCGCAGTCGCCGTGGGTACGGCAAACTTCATACATCCTACGGCGGCTGCCGATATCCTTGGAGGGATAGGCGCTTTTCTGACGCAGGAGGGTATTAATGACATACGTTCGTTAAGAGGGACAGCGCATGCGAGCTAATCGCATAGTAACCCTGACGTCCGATTTCGGGCTGGATGATCCTTTTGTGGGCGTAGTGAAGGGAGTGATCCTGACCATAAATCCCGAGGCGAACATCATTGACCTGAACCACGGCGTTGCATCTCATGACATACGAGAGGCAGCCTTTACTATTGGGATGAATTACCGCTTCTTTCCCGAGCGGACCGTTCACGTCGTGATCGTCGATCCGGGTGTAGGCTCACGACGGCGGCCTATTCTCGTGGTTACCGAACGATATTATTTCGTCGGTCCCGACAACGGAGTCTTTTCCATGATATTCGAAAGGGAAAAACGTGACCTCAAAGTTGTGCATATTACCGCGGATCAGTATTTTCTCAAGGTGAACAGTGCAACGTTCCAGGGCAGGGATGTATTTGCTCCGGCCGCGGCATGGCTGACGCGGGGAAAGGACTGCCGTATGTTTGGAGAAACGATAAACGATTTCGTGACGCTCGACCTTCCGGTGCCGGTCCGCATGAAAGGGACGCTGCGAGGGGAGATCATTCATATAGACAAGTTCGGCAACGCCATGACGAATATATGCCTGCCTGATATCGTTGACCTCACGGGCAGGCGTCATGACGGTACGCTCAGGATATTTCTCAGGGATAGGGTAGTGCCGCTCAAAAAATATTATGGGGAAGCGAAGAGCGCGACGCTGCACGCTCTTGTAAACAGCTCCGAATGCCTGGAACTCTTCGTAAACCGCGCTCACGCAGCAAAAAAGTTCAAGATATCGGTTGGAGATCCTGTCGAGATCAAAGTAACCGCCTAGGCTTTTTTCTCTTTTTATTCCCGCGCAATAAATACTTGACAGAAATACTCGGCTATTATAATTTAAACCATGCTCAGGTTATCGACAAAAGGGCAGTACGGCGTCAGGGCGATGTACGAGATCGCCAGGGGCAGCGTGGCCGGACCTGTCACGATCAAGGAAATCTCCGAGAAACAGCACGTTTCCGTTGCCTATCTTGAACAGATCCTGAACAAGCTCCGCAGGTCCGGCATTATCAGGAGTGTGAAAGGACCGGGAGGGGGCTATGTCCTTGCGAGGGACCCGGGGTCGATAAGCATCGGCGAAATCCTGAAGGAGCTTGAAGGACCGGTTGCCATAACATCCTGTCTTGATCCGAAAGAGGGGTGCGTGCGTGTTGACAGCTGTGTGACCCATCTTCTCTGGAAATCGCTCGGAGACAATATCGAACGGTTTCTGGATGGGATGAAACTGCAGGACCTTCTTCAGGGAAATCAGCTTATGGGCTTGGATCGCAGGGACACGGGCAAGAACACGCATGCCGCACGTCGGGGTCGACCTGCATGAAATTTGTCGACAACGTAAAACCCGATGTGACGACAGATATCGTTTACATGATGTGTCCCATGCACCTGCTCAAGCTTGAGGAACAGATGAAGGAGCTTGAAGCGGGACAGATACTTGAGATCATGACAGATTATGACGGCGCTTTCGAAGACATTCCTGCCTGGTGCAGCAAGACGGGAAACGAGTTTCTGGGGGTGCAGGAATCCCCCGATTTTTTTAAATTCTATATCAAGAAGGGCACGAGGTGATTATGAAAAAGTACTATTTCGACCATGTTGCTACAAATCCCCTCCATCCTGTCGTGCTTGAGTCAATGATGCCTTTTTTCAGGGAGGAGTTTGGTAATCCCCTGAGCGTCTATGAGTACGGCATGAACGCTAAGAATGCGATTGAGTCAGCGCGGGGACAGGTTGCGGCGCTGATACATGCGAAACCTGCTGAGATCATTTTTACAGCGTCAGGAGCGGAGGCGAACAATTTTGCATTGCGGGGCATAGCCCTTGCCCGGCAGAACGAAGGCAAGCATGTTCTGGTGTCCCGGATGGAACACCATTCTGTCCTCAATGCAGCACGTTTTTTGGAAAAAAGCGGCTTTACGGTCACTTATCTGCCTGTGGATAAACAGGGTTTTGTTGATCCTGATACCGTGAAAAAAATGATCACGAAGGAAACAACGCTTATTTCCGTGACTCATGCAAGCAGTGAAGTGGGAACCATAGAGCCGATCAGGGAGATCGTAAAGGTCGCAAAGGAACATAACATCATGGTCCATACCGACGCTGTTGCTACGACGGGAAATATCCCTGTTGATGTCATGGACCTTGGTATTGATCTTCTGAGCATGGCAGCCCATCAATTTTACGGCCCCAAGGGAGCAGCAGCGCTGTATGTGAAGCAGGGTACACGTATCGTGCCTCTCATCTATGGGGGTATACAGGAGTCGGGAAGAAGGGCAGGTACGGAAAATGTGCCGGCGATTGTCGGCATGGGAAAGGCTGCGGAAATGGCTGCGGCGGAGCTTCAGGCGAGAATCGATTATCTTATGCCTCTCCGCGACAGGCTCATCGATACGATGGCCAATGTTGAGCGTGTTTATCTTACCGGCGACAGGCACAAGCGGCTTCCCGGGCATGCGAGCTTTTGTGTGGAATATATAGAAGGCGAGGCAATGCTTCTGCTGCTTGCAGCCAAGGGGATACTGTCCGCAAGCGGATCGGCCTGTTCATCGAAGGCTCTGAAGGCTTCTCCGGTCCTGCTTTCCATGGGCATTCCCTCAGGTCTTGCTCAGGGCTCGATCGTTTTCAGTCTTGGCATGGATAATACCCCTGAAGATATAGGATATTTAATGACTGAATTTCCTGCGGTAATAAAAAGATTGAGAGAAATCTCCCCCTATGCCCAGGGATGGGGGGACAAAGAGGAAGGTGGATCATGTACAGCGAAAAAGTGATGGACCATTTTACCAATCCCCGGAACGTGGGGGACATGGAAGATGCCGACGGTATAGGTACTGAAGGTAATCCGACCTGCGGCGATGCGATGAAGATCTACATCAAGGTCAAAGATGATCGTATCGTTGATGCCAAGTTCAAGACCTTTGGATGCGGGGCTGCCATTGCCGTCAGCAGTATGGTGACCGAGATGGTGAAGGGCAAGACGCTCGATGAGGCCCTTGCAATTTCCAAGGAGGCGGTGGCCAATGAGCTCGGCGGCTTACCTCCCCAGAAAATGCATTGCTCCAACCTCGGTGCGGATGCCCTGAAAAAAGCTATCGAGGATTACAGGAGCCGGCAGAAGAAGTAATATATTGGCGTGCCCGGCAGGGGACAGTATAGGTTCTGGTCAGCACGTATGGAACTGCGGCAGCATTCCGCCATTCCTTTACAAAGCAGAAACCCAGCTGTTAAAATACGCTGCTTTGGAGAGGTGGCCGAGTGGTCGAAGGCAGCCGCCTGCTAAGCGGTTGTGGGGGTAACACCCCACCCAGGGTTCGAATCCCTGCCTCTCCGCCAGCGCATCGTTGGAAGAAGACATTATCCATAAGAAGGAGGAATTAATGAAGAAGCAGATTATTGTGGCAGTATGTGGTCTTTCTCTCGTATTGGCTTTCGGCGCATGCAAGAAGAAGGAAGAAAAGCCTGCCGTACCGCAGGCAGGTGCGCCTGGTCAGGAACAGCAGGTTCCCCCGGGACATCCCGGCGGTCCTCAGGGACAGGTAATGATGCCGAAAGGTCAGACGACCGTTGTCGTGCCGGATAGTGTTAAGGGTAAATGGAAGTCCGTGGTAATTGTTGTTGAAGACAAGGCTGCGAAGAAGAAGAATGAGTACACGATCAGCTTGAACAGCGATTTCAAAATTCCTGGCTCAAACCTGAAGGTCACGGTGGGCGACTACCTTCCGGACTTCAAGATGGACGGCCTGAACATAACGTCAACCTCAAATGAACCGAACAATCCTGCTGTCAATGTGAAGGTGTTTGAAAATGACAAGGAGGTGTTCAAGGGATGGCTGTACTCGAAATTCCCTGCGATCCATCCGTTTGAGCATCCGAAATATTCGCTTTTGCTGAAAGAAGGCGTAAAGAAATAGTATTTGTTCGTTGGGATTTGCGCCCTTAGCTCAGCTGGATAGAGCGTCAGACTACGAATCTGC
>VEOY01000167.1 GCA_012026685.1 Nitrospirota bacterium | reverse complement strand
CCGAATAGGTCATCTCGGTATGGTCGCTGAGGGTCAGGTACCCATGTGCGAACCCCTCGGGAGCATAGACCATCTGATAATCGTCCTGTGTCAGTTCGGTCGCGAACCATTGCCGGCATGTCGGGGAATCCGGCCGCAGATCGACGATAACGTCATAGGCGGCCCCCCTCGTACACCGGACCAGTTTGGCCTCCCCAAACGGCCTCTCCTGATAGTGCAGGCCGCGGAGCGTCCCCTTTTTGAAACTGAAGGCAATATTCGCCTGCATCATGGAAACCGGAATGCCCTGCGCTTCAAATTCCCTTGTGCACCATGACCTGCCGAAGAAACCGCGGGCATCGCTGATCTTCCGGACCTCGATGACGAACGCGCCCTTCAGCTTTGTTTCCCTGAAGATCATGCCCCGAGCCCGATTCCCTCATAGCGCTCTACGCTGGTCTTTTCGATCATTCTCCTGCCGTCAATGAATACCGGCTGGGGGTCCAGGCCGGCCAGCATGCCCGGAAGCCCGCTGAACTCTTCCCAGCGCGTCATGAGGAGGACTGCCTGGGCATCCCGGAGCGCGTCCGCAAGACTATCGCTGTAAGTTATGTTTGCGTTTCCGAATGTCTTTTCAGCTTCGTGCCGGGCGACCGGGTCGTATGCCCGCACCCGGGCCCCGTCCGAAAGGAGTTCCCTGATGACCGGGATCGAGGGCGACTCGCGCAGGTCATCCGTGCCCGGCTTGAACGCGAGTCCCAGCACTGCGACGTTCACCCCTTCAAGAGACGTGAAATGCCGTCTGAGCAGTGAGGTAACTTTGCCGGGCTGTTTTTCAATGATGCGGATGACCGCGTCGAGCAGTTCCATCTGTCTGCCGTTCCTTTTCCCGTGGGCGAGCAGGGCCTTGACGCCCTTCGGAAAGCAGCCGCCGCCGAATCCGCAGCCCGCCGCAAGATAGGTGGTAAAGGCAGGGACAACGCGGGACCCGTCCGGGGTGATCGGGCACAGCCGTTTGTCGAGATGTACGCCCTTCATCACCTCGACGACGTCGCAGCCGCCGGTGACGGCACAGAGGTTAGCTATCTCATTTGAGAAGGATATCATGGTCGCCAGAAGGGAATTGGCCGTATACTTGATCATCTCGGCGGTCCGGGTATTGGTCCTCAGTTTATCCACACCGGGGAAGACCTGGTAGAGCTCCTCCAGCAGGTCCCGGCTCTTTTCATCGATGCCTCCCAGGACGATCCGGTCGGGGAACATAAAATCCTGGATCGCCTCCCCTTCCCTGAGAAATTCAGGGTTCATACCGACGCCGAAGTCCTGACCGGCCTTTTTGCCCGAGGTCTGCTCCAGTATCGGCAGGACTACCGAATCCGTCGTGCCGGGGACCACGGTGCTCTTTACAACCACCAGATGATATGTGCTCTTTTCCCGCAGAAGGGCCCCCACCTGTGCCGATACAGCCCGTATGTATGTCAGGTCGATCTCGCTTCCGTCGAACGGTGTACCCACGGCGATCATCGAGATCTCCGATCCCATCACAGCAGCACGAAGATCGGTGGTGGCTTTCAGGGAAGAGCCGGCATTTTTCCTGAGCAGTGCTTCCAGTCCCTTCTCATAGATGGGCGGGATGCCCCGGTTTATCCTGTCGACCTTCTCCCGGTCGATATCGACGCAGGTCACCCGGTGTCCCCTGTCGGCAAGACAGACAGCGGAGACGAGTCCGACATATCCCGTACCGATAACGGAAAGGTCCATCACGCCTCCTCAGCGCATTGGTTATCGCGGTACCAGAGAAGTGACCTCTTCAACCCCTCATCAAGCGCGATAGCGGGAGAATACCCCAGTTCGTTCCTCGCCTTCCGGAGCACGGGACAGCGACGGTTGGGGTTGTCGGTAAGGTACACGGCGTCATTGCTTGTGCGGCGGACAACTTTCCCTGTGTATCCGAAGAGCGTCCGGGCAATGGCCGCGGTCTTTTCAGCAATGTCCGCAATGGATATTTCAGGCTCTTCGACGCCGATGTTATATGCCTCACCGCTCCGTCCCTTCACCAGTGTCCGGTAATAGCCCGTGATCGCATCCGCCACATAACAGAAGGTCCTCGTCGGCGACCCGTCGGAAAGCATGACGATGTCCCTGTTTTCCAGGATGTCCCTCGCAAAATCGGGCAGCACCCTGCGGTCCGTGATCTTCAGACCCGGCCCGTAGTTATTGAACGGCCGGGCGCTCTTCACCGGAATGCCGTGCTGCTGCGCGAAATTGACGCAGAGCGTTTCGCCGTAGCGCTTGGATTCGTCATAGCAGGCGCGGGGACCCGTACAGGACACATTGCCGTGATACGTCTCGGGCGTCGGGATGTTCGCGGCGGACGGATCGCCGTATATCTCACTGCTCGAAAAGAAGAGAAATCCCTCGACAGGACGGCCCGTTCCCTGCTGCCGTACCGCGTATTCCAGCAGGTTGCGCAGGCCGTTCACATTGGCATCCATGGTCTGAATGGGGAACTTGCGGTAATACGTCGGGGATGCTACGGACGCAGCATGGACAATATACTGAAAATCCGCGGTCTCCGCAGGCAGGGGTTCAGAGATGTCATGCCGCGCGAGCGAGAGACTGTCCTGTCCCTGGAGGGCCGTGAGCCAGTCGGGTATGCCTCTCAGATAATTATCATAGACCGCCACGCGGATGCGCTCCGGCGCCGCGGTGCTCCGGTTCCATGCCAGGAGGGACTGCACAAGGTAGTAGCCGAGGAAGCCGGCCCCGCCCGATATCAGCACATTCCTGCCGGCCATTGCTGCGAACACTTCACGGAGATCGCTGCATATATGGTCGAGATCCGCTGCGACCACATCCTGAGCGTTCCTGAGTTCGCGTTCCGTGCTTCGGGTCATCGTTTGCCTTTCCGCTCCCCGAAAGCGGCTACCAGATCTTCCATGGGGCCTTATTGCTCAGCCAGAGCTCTTCAAGGACCTGCTTGTCCCGGAGCGTATCCATCGGTTGCCAGAACCCGCGATGACGGAATGCCGAGAGCCTGCCTTCCTGTGCGAGCTTCATCAGCGGTTCCTGCTCCCAGGGTATGGAATCGTCCGTGATATACGATATGGCCCCGGGTTCAACGACAAAGAAACCTCCGTTGATCCACGCACCGTCCTCCTGCGGTTTTTCCCTGAAGCTCATTACCATATTTTCCCGGAGCGTCAGAATGCCGAACCTTCCGGGAGGCTGCACCGCGGTCAGGGTCGCAAGCGTTCCGCTCTTTTTGTGAAAATCAATGAGCGAGCGGATGTCGACGTCACTCACCCCGTCGCCGTAGGTGAAACAGAAGGTCTCATCGCCGATATACTCCCTCACCCTTCTCAGCCGTCCGCCGGTCATTGTGCGTTCGCCCGTGTCCACGAGCGTTACCTTCCAGGATTCGGCGCCGTTGGTATGCACCTTCATCCTGTTCTCTTTCATGTCAAAGGTGATATCGGACATTTCGAGGAAATATTTCGAAAAGTATTCTTTGATCATAAACCCCTTGTAACCGCAGCAGATGATGAAATCCTGTATGCCGTGGGCGGAGAATATCTTCATGATATGCCACAGAATGGGTCTTCCCCCTATCTCGACCATCGGTTTCGGCCTGACCGAGGTCTCCTCGGAAAGCCGTGTCCCGTATCCCCCTGCAAGAATAACTGCCTTCATACGATCACCTCGCTGTAAATGATGCGGCATCCCCGGAACGCACAGGACGGGATGTCAGACACCCTCACCCGGTTTGTTGCGATAGCCGTTGCCCACCTGCTGAAGTCCCGGCACCGTGCCGGCCGTCGGGTCCTGCCTGCCGTTCAGCAGGTCTTTCAGCCGTTTGTAGAAGGCCTTTCGCGAAATGCCGAGGACCTTGCATGCCTTCGATTTGTTGCCGTTGCAGGCATGGAGGGCGTCCTGCAACGCCTGCATTTCCATGTCCTTGAGCGTCCGTATGACGGTATGCTGCGTTATTTTCTGCTTCCTCGGGACCGAGAACTCCTCGGACAGTTCACGCGGCGTGATCACGCTGCCGTGCGCAAGTACCACGAGCCGCTCGATGACGTTCCTCAACTGCCTGACATTGCCCGGCCAGGAATGCTCCCGCAATACGCCGACGAGATCGCTGGTGACCGAGAGCGTCTTTTTTTCACGGAGGCAGAATTCATCGACGAATGCCGATACGAGGAGGGGGATGTCCTCCTTCCGCTCCCTGAGCGGAGGGACCTTGATGTCGATGACATTGATCCGGTACAGGAGGTCTTCGCGGAACATCCCTTCGGCCACGGCCTTCTTCAGGTCCCGGTTCGTTGATGAAATGAGGCGGAAGTTGACCTTGATCTTCCGGCTGCTGCCGAGGCGCTCGACCTCGCGCTCCTGAAGGATCCGGAGGAGCTTCGCCTGGAGCGACAGCTCCATCTCACCGATCTCATCGAGAAAGATTATCCCCTCCGCAGCTTCTTCGAACTTGCCGGTCTTCCGCGCGTATGCCCCGGTAAATGCTCCCTTCTCATATCCGAACAGTTCAGCCTCGATAAGCTCCTTCGGTATGGCGGCGCAGTTCACGGCGACAAACGGCCGGTCCTGTCTGCTGCCGGAAGTATGGAGTGCCCGCGCGATGAGCTCTTTCCCGGTACCGGTCTCGCCGTGGATCAGCACGCTGCTGGCCGAATCCCTGATGGAATCGATAGTCTCGAAGATCCTCCGCATCTGGGAGCTGTGGCCGATAAGACGCTGCGGATACCCTCCGTTCATCAGCTTCATCTTCAGCGACGCGATCTCCTGCTTCATGCGCCTCTGTTCCACCGCCCGGCAAAGGATCCCCTTCAGCTTGTGGTAATCCGGAGGCTTGATGAAGTAGTAAAAGGCCCCGCGCGTCATTGCCGAGACAGCGGACTCGACCGAGCCGTAGGCGGTCAGAAAGATGACCGGGATGTCGGGGTGATTTTCCACCGCGTATCCGAAGAAATCCATGCCGTCCCGCCCCGGCATCTTCAGGTCAGTGATAACCGCATCCACGTGGTCCCGGCAGATCAGCTCGATGGCCTTCTCCACGTCCTCGGAAACCAGGACCTGATACCCGTCTTCCGAGAGGATCGCGGAGAGGACCCTCAGCGCATTCGCCTCGTCATCGACGATAAGGACTCTTCCCTTATGGTTGTTGTCCATATCTTCCGCTCAATCCCCGTGCTGTCCCGTCAGGCCCCTAATGAACACGGTAGTCCACCATGACCACTCCCGGTTTCTGTCCGTTCGTGAGGTTGTTGAAATTGGGGACGATCTTCTGTATCGCCGGCACGACCTGGTCCGCCCGATATTCGCGGATGATATGCTCAAACTCCTCAAGGGAGCTTGCCATGGCGTGCGCGGAAGGCGTTTCCGGTATGGCCATCATCAATTTGCCGTGGAATGTCGGGATCTTCGTTTCCGTTTCATCGAAGAGCTCTTCGTACATCTTTTCGCCCGGCCGCAGGCCGCTGTAGGTGATCTTGATCTCCTTGTGGGGAATGAACCCCGACAGCCGGATGAAATTCTCGGCAAGGTCAAGGATCTTGATCTGCTCACCCATGTCGAGGACAAAGAGCTCTCCACCGTTGCCCGATGCCGCGGCTATGAGGACCAGCTGCACCGCCTCCGGTATGAGCATGAAGAATCTCTTGATGTCCGGATGGGTCACGGTCAGCGGTCCGCCTTTTTTCAGCTGATCCTTGAAGATCGGGATCACGCTCCCGTTCGTCCCGAGGACATTCCCGAACCGCACCGCAGCGAACTTCGTTCTGCAGGAAGAATTCATGTTGATCGTCAGGAACTCCGCGATGCGTTTTGTCGCGCCCATGATGCTCGTCGGATTGACCGCCTTGTCAGTGGAGATGAGTATGAATTTCTCGGCGCAATGCCTCGATACCGCGTCGATCAGGTTCTTCGTTCCGAAGATATTGTTCTTCACCGCTTCGATGGGGTTATGCTCCATGAGGGGCACATGCTTATACGCGGCCGCGTGGAAGACGATCTGGGGCCGATGCCGGAAAAAGAGCTGGTCCAGGAACACCGTGTCCTGGATGTCGCCGATGATCGTCGATATCGGCGTCTCCCGATGATCGGCCCTGAGCTCAAGGTCTATCTCGTAGGTGCTGTTCTCATAGCGGTCGCAGAGCATGAGATGCGACGGATGGTATTTGATGATCTGTCTGCAGAGTTCCGACCCGATGGAGCCTCCTGCCCCGGTGACCATGACGGATTTCCCGCGGATGAACTCCCTCACGGACGTGATATCGGTCTTCACCTGTTCCCGCTGCAGGAGGTCTTCGAGGGAAATAGGCTTCATATGGGAGATGCCGTACTGTTTATGAAGGAAGCCCAGCAGCTTTTCCTCCGGGATACAGCCGAGTTTCACCAGCTTTGATCCGAGCCTTCCTCCTTCCTTCTTCTGGAGCGCCAGCGCCTCGCTGATCTGCGCCTCTGTCACCAGGTTGGCCTCGATCAGGCGCTGCCCGAGCTTGTTCGCGGTGGAGATATTGCCGTCAAGAATATCGCCTATCCCCGGCAGTTTCTTGATCGTGATCGGGAAAGACTTGCAGAGATCATAGATCTCCCTGATCGATTTCTGCGTATCGTTCGCCCCGGAGATGAGCAGCTCGGCCGGCCGGTATTTCCTGATGATCTCGGGGAGCATATCGGTCGTGCCGAGAATGGGCACATCATGGATCGTCAGGCCCTTGTTGTCGGTATTGTCATCTATGAAACCGACAGGCTCGTACACATGCTCCCTGCTCTGCCTCATCTCCCTGACGAGCATTTCGCCGGTATCGCCGGCTCCCAGGATCAGGATCCGCTTGCGGGAAGGCTCTGACAGGTTGTATTCCCTCAGCACGCGCATGAGGAAACGCGTACCCCCCGATATGGTTATGTACAGGAGCCAGTCAAGGATATAGACGGACATGGGATAGGACTTATCGCCGAACCCGTAACGGACGATAAGCACGAACAGGCAGCTCCCGAGCGTCGCGCATTTGATGATGCGTATGAGGTCACTGATGCTCGCATAGCGCCACAGGCCCTTGTAAAGGCCTCCCTGCAGGAAAAACAGCAGGCGGAGGACCATGATGACCGGCAGATAGTGGAAGAACGCATGCAGATAATACTCGGTCAGACCGGCGTCAAAACGTATGAGGAATGCCAGGCAGTTCGCGAGCGCGGCCTGGGCGAGAAAGGTGATCGTCACCGCAAAGCGCCGGTGCTTCACGATCGGGGCTATGAACGTATTTAAGGTAAGGCCCTTGTTCAATCTCATATATGCTCTTTATGCACCGCGTGTTGCCGGTCCATGCCGGAGGTCTTCATGATCGTCCTCAGGATGAGCGAAAGGTCGGTGCCCAGCGAATGGTCCTCCACGTACTGGAGCGAAAGCCTGATCTTGTCCGGAAGGATCCGCGTCCGATAATCCTCTTCCCAGTCCGGCGACAATGCGAGGACCTTTTCCTCTTCGGAATAGCGGAGGGACGCGGGATCGGTAATGCCCGGACGTAGGGTGAGGAGCTTGCGGTATTCCTGTTCATACAGGTCGACATACTTCTTTACCTCGGGCCGCGGCCCTACCAGGCTCATGTCCCCTTTCAGGACATTCAGCAGCTGCGGCAGTTCGTCGATCTTCGTCCGTCTCAGCAGTCTGCCGAGTTTCGTGATGCGTGCATCAGAACCAACGGTCACTGATGCCCCGTGCTGCTCGGCCCCTTCATGCATCGTCCTGAACTTGTACACCCGGAAAGGCCTGAAGTCCTTTCCGATCCTCGCATGCTTGAAAAATACCGGGCCTTTGCTGTCGAGCTTTACCAGAATTGCAGCGCCAAGGAAGACCGGCGCAAGCAGGACAAGACCCAGGAATGAACAGAAGACATCAAAAAGGCGCTTCATCGCCCGGCCGGTCATCAGCTGCATCTCCTGACCGCCTCTTCAACCGACTGTGCGACCCAGTCGGCCTCCCCGTCGGTCATACCGGGATACAGCGGCAGCGACACGGTCCTCTCGAAGATCTTTTCGGACACGGGGAACGCGCTTCGGTCATACCCATAGGCAGTGCGGTAATAGGGATGACGATAGAGGGGAATAAAATGGACCGATGTCGAGACCCCCATGTTCCTGAGCTCGTCAATGAACAGGTCCCGTCCCCCGGGCACCCTTTCGGGATCGAGCCTGACCGTATACAGATGCCATGCGCTCTCGCGATCAGGCTTCACGGAAGGAAGCGATACGGCCTCGCACGCTGCGAGCGCTTTCGTATATCTGCCGGCGATCTCGCGTCTGCGTTTCCACATCCATTCGACCTTCCTGAGCTGGGCGAGACCGAGCGCGGCCTGAATGTCCGTCATATTGTACTTGTAGCCCGCTTCAATGACCTCGTAGAACCATGACCCCTCTTTCGTATACCGCTTCCATGCGTCCTTGGATATCCCGTGCAGCCGGAGTATCTTCATCCGTTCCGCCCAGGCGTCGTTCCGCGTCGTCACCATGCCGCCTTCTCCGGTCGCAAGCGTCTTCGTCGCATAGAAACTGAAACAGGTCATATCGCTGATCGTTCCGATCGTCCGGTTCTTATACCATGCGGGTATCGCGTGTGCGGCATCTTCGACCACCAGAAGATCGTGCCGTTCCGCGATATCGGCGATCTCGTCCATGTCACAGGGCTGGCCCCCGAAATGCACGGGTATGACGGCCTTTGTCCTCGGGGTTATTTTCTCCTCGATCTTTGTCACATCGATATTGCACGTCTCTTCATCGACATCCACCAGGACGGGGATTGCCCTGAAATACGCGATGACCTCCGCGGTCGCCGTGAAGGTTATGGTGGGGACGATGACCTCATCACCCTCGCTCAGATCGATCATTTTGAGGGCAAGATGGAGACCCGCGGTGCATGAGTTCATGGAGACCGCGTTCCGTGAACCGATGTACGCTCCGAACATCTTCTCGAATTCCATCGTCTTGGGGCCCATGGTGATCCACCCCGAACGCAGGGAATCGAGAACGCCGGTGATCTCGTCCTCGGTTATGTACGGTTTATGAAAAGGGATTTCCATATGCTCTGGAGTATGTGGATGCCGCTGTCTTCGAACACTGCTCCGCTCTCTCGATTACAGACACCCGTAACCGAACAGAAATAACAACAGGCGACGTCAGCATTCAGCTTGTCTTCAGTACGTCTTGCAGCAGGGACCGACGCATCAGTGCGTAACCGCCACGCTCTGCCCCTCAGTCGGCCTCGATATCATCGGCGTAGACCCTGACACCGACACTCCGGCCGAGGATATCGATATTGATCATGAACTTGTATTCATCATCCCTGTTCTCAAGGGTCCCGACCGCCCCCTGGAGGGGACCTTTCGTGACTCTGACGCGCGTTCCCTCCCTGAGATCGGGATAGACATCTATCTTCTGGCCGCTCCCCACCAGGATCATCAGGGCGTCCATCTCTTCATCGGGGACCGGCGTCGGAACACCCGGTTCCGATGCAACAAGATCCACGGCCCCGCGCGTCCTCAGCACGTTTATGAACCCCTCGGTGTAAGGCTGGACATACGCAAAGATATATCCCGGGAAAAGGGGGAATTCTACCAGTTTCTTCCTGTCCTTCCACTGGCTCATTTTCTTGACGGTAGGCAAAAAGCAGCAAATGCCCTTCCTCGTGAGTTCACCTTCAGTGACGAACTCGTGTCTGGACCTGACATATAGGGCATACCATTTCTTCATTGTGCTAAAACCTCACTTCAAACTCAGCAATTGCCATGCCAAAGGCAAAACATCATGGCGCCTTTTCCCCACATTCCATTGCATGGGTATACCGGCGCACGCTGAACACAGTCAAAACGGGAAGGAAAAAGGATGGACTTTCGGCTCACGTTGTTCGATCCACGTGCGCCGGAGAGAAATCTGCAGTGAATTCAATGCGTTCCGGGCTTCCTGCTCATCTTCCTGCCGGACAGCTCATGAACAGGCGGGTACTGAACAGCGGAATTACCGCCGTCTGATCAGCGCCGGCAGATCACGCATATTTCAAAATCGGCCTGCCCATACGCTGCATGCAGTGCATTTAACCTGAATGTCTGCTGCTGCCCCGCCGCCGGACGAAACAAGTGGTTCCCTTGGAAACACTTCCCGCGGTTCAGTGTGTCTTCATTGGAAACACTTGGGCATCATCATTCAATCTCTTATAAAGGGCCTTTCTGGAGATACCGAGCATCTTTGCTGCTTTCGATTTGTTTCCAGCGCACATCTCCAGGGCATCCCTGATCGCGCGGAGCTCCACCTCTTTCAGCGTACCCCGGGAATCCGGCATCGGGACGCACGCGTGTGCGTGGCTGAATTCCTCAGGCAGGTCTTCCAGACTGAGCGAATCACCCTTTGAAAGCACCACCGCCCGTTCGATGACATTCCGCAGCTGCCTGACGTTCCCCGGCCACAGGTGCGCCTGAAGAGCCTCTATAACCTGATCGGACGCGACAAGCATCTTCCGCTCCTTCACGCAGAACTCTTTCACGAATTCCCTGACCAGAAGCGGTATATCGTCACGCCTCTCCCTGAGAGGAGGGACCGTAAGCTGTACGACATTGACGCGGTAGAAAAGATCTTCCCTGAACCTGCCTTCCTGGACCTCTTTCTGCAGATCACGGTTTGTAGACACAACAAGCCGGAAGTCGACCTTGACCGGCCTGTTGCTGCCCAGTCGCTCGACCTCTCTTTCCTGGAGTACCCTGAGGAGTTTTGCCTGCACCGAAAACTCGAGCTCTCCGATCTCATCAAGCAGGATCGTGCCACCCGACGCTTCTTCGAAACGGCCTATTCTCCGGGAAGCTGCACCGCTGAAAGCCCCTCTTTCGTACCCGAAGAGCTCGGATTCAACAAGCTCTCGCGGTATGGCAGAGCAATTGAAAGCAACAAAAGGTTTCTCTCTCCGTCTGCTGCTGAAGTGCAGAGAGCGCGCGATGATCTCCTTTCCGGTCCCTGTCTCACCGTTGATGAGCACGCTGCTCTCCGAATCCTTTATTCTTTCGATCGTCTCGCCGATCCTGCGCATCTCCGGTGTATTGCCGATACAACAAGGTCCGGCCATCGTCGCGGACGGATTCCTCTTCTGCAGATCGATCTCCCGCTTCAACAGCCGCTGCTGCACCGCTTTTGTCAGGACGCTCTTCAGTTTCGGATAATCAGGCGGCTTGATAAAATAATTGAACGCTCCCCGCTGTATCGATGTGACCGCGGAATCCACGGTCCCATAAGCGGTCAGAAAGATCACGGGGACATCGGCATGGTTCTCGGTGAGATAATCAAAGAACTGCATGCCGTCCTTGCCCGGCATCCTGACATCGGTGATCACCGCATCGATATCCATCCTGTGCATCATGGAGATGGCCTTATCCACGTCATGGGATTCCAGGACGCTGTAACCCTCTCCCGAAAGGACCGCGGATAATACCCGGGTGGCATTCGGTTCGTCGTCGACTACCAAGACCTGACCAGAATTCGTATTCATTTCAATCCCCCTCCGTTAACACGGCAAGTACAGTCTCATCGTGGTTCCTGCGCCCTTCTTGCTCTCTACCTGAAGGTGCCCCCCGTGATGTTTCAGAATCTCATGTGTAATGAACAGCCCGAACCCTTTGCCTTCGGCATTCCGGGAAGCAACGGTGCCTATCCGGTCTGTCAATATGCCCGGCCCTGTGTCAGACACTTCAATGACAACGAAACCCGAACCTCCGATATCTTCGCCGAAGGTCCTCACTCTGAGCAGTCCTCCCGATGACATGGCCTTCAGCGCATTGTTCATGACATTCAGCAGCGCCTGCTCTATTTGAAAGGGATTTCCCTTGACCGTCGGGATATTCCCCGCTTCATACACAACATGGACGTGAGATGCCCTGGCCTGAAAGGAGATGACCACGTTGATCCTCTCCATGAGGGCATTGACATCGGTATCGGAGAGATCGGCCTCGGAGACTGACGTGCTCAGGAACCTTGAGATGAACGTATCAAGCCGGGAGATCTCATACTCGATGATCTTCAGGAACTCGACCAGCGGCGGTTCGTCCGGGTATTTGTCCCGCAGGTAGACGACAGAGCCCTTTATGGCATTCAGCGGGTTCCTGACACCGTGGGCAAGGGTTGACGCGGTCTTGCCGATGTCGACGATCTGCTGCAGCTCCCTGAACCTCTCCGACAACGGACAGATGGTCTCGAACGTGACCGTCACATCGAGCATCTTCACTTCTTCCTGTTCCAACACCGGGTCAACTTTGATATCGGCACGTATCTGGCCGAGAAGGCAGTCGAATTTATGTCTGTCCAGTCTGATCCCGTGCTTTGTCTCGAGGACCGTCCGGAGAGCATCCTTCTCATCGGAGAATATCCTGGGGAAAGCCTCCCAGTATTTTTTCCCGATAACCTGCGGCGCTGTCTTGCCCGTAAGCGATGCAATCTGCTCGCACCAGGACGTGATCCTGAGATCACCGTCGGTACTGAAGTGGTATCCGGATGAAGTGCCCTCTGCTGAAAAAATTACGGGTTTTGATGACAGCTCGCTATTTGATTTCAAAATCCCCCTCCAAGAATCCCCATTACGCCCCGACAACATCCCGATTTATCGGTTTGGCCTCGTCTCTCTATGGAGTGAACGGAAACATCCGCAAGAGATTGCCATGACCCTATTTGTTTCCCTTAGATACAATTCTTCCCTATAACAGGCTAATTGTCAAGTTTTAACTTTAGAATTAACTTTAGGCTTAAAACTTAAGGGTAGTATAGACTCAACCTTGCCAAGGAGTGGCCCAACCTATTGTTATTATTTATTTTTTTGGCCTGTTATGGTATTTGCCGGCAATAGCGGCATGAACCGGAGACAGCGATGCCGCAGGGCGGAAATGGCGGGACAGACTAATCTGAGGGGTAGTAACCGCTTGGCGTCGGAAGATCGGCCCGGGGAGACATGCAACCCGGAATATTACATGATCTCAAACAACAGGCGGCCCAGCTTTTTCTCATCATGCCTGATCCTGTTGTTCCGGGCTGATACCAGATCGGCAGCGACCGAGGTAAGGCCGAGATGTCTCAGTTCCTTGCTGTCATGTTTTACCGGATAAGAGCCCTGCTTACGGTACCCATCCATAATACGCCGAGAGATCCTTCCCTTGTGGAGCAGCACATATTGAAAGAGCCCGTATTCCGTATGTTCGTAGATCGCCCGTATATGGTCTGAAACACTGTAGTTGTCCGTCTCGCCCGGTTCCGTCATGTAGTTGCAAATATAGATCTTCTTTGCCCTGGACCTTCTTATGGCATCCGTCATCCCCTCTGCAAGCAGGTTCGGGATGATGCTGGTATACAGACTGCCGGGGCCCACGATTATCGCATCTGCCTGTTCGATGGCACCTATGGTCTGGGGCAACGGGGCCGGATTCTCGGGTATCAAAAAGACGTTCTCTATCTTTCCCCTGTGCCCTGAGATGCAGGTTTCTCCTTTAATGACCAGGCCGTCCCTGAACCGCGCACCCAGCGAGACATTTTCTGACGTGAACGGCAATATCCTGCCTTTCACGTTCATGATATCGCTGCAGCACTGAACGGCCTCCAGAAAATTTCCCTTCAGGCTGGTCAATGCGGCAATAAGCAGGTTCCCCAGGCTGTGCCCGCTCAGTCCATTGCCTTTCTCGAAACGATACTGGAAGAGATCAAAACCCAGGGAGCTGTTCTCTGACAGCGCAGAGAGACAGTTCCTGATGTCACCCGGGGGGAGCATGCCGAAATCACTTCTCAGTCTGCCGGAACTTCCCCCATCATCCGTCACGGTAACGATGGCGGTCAGTCTTTCGCGGCTCTTCTTTGGTATGAGACAGGACGGGACAGGGAACAGCCTGTCTTTCAGGCTCCGCAGCACGGCAGGAAGCCCTGTGCCGCCTCCGAGGGCGACGACCCTGAGTCCCGGATGCTTTCCGGTATGCCTAACGGGCAGCGATACTATCTTTTCTTTCGTCCCGGTCGCAAGCATTACGATCAACCTCCGTCTTTCCCGCGTCCATCACGCATCCGCAAAGCAGTCCGCAACATGCAGGCATACCGACCGTTCTAAACGATACTATATCCTCCCTGAACGGGAACATCGCCGCTTATGACCTCCCTTACAAGGGACTTGAACTTTTCGTAATCGAGCGGTTTTATCATGCAGTAAGAGACGTCAAACGCAGCCAGTTCCCTGATCAGGTTTTCGTCGAAGTTATCCGCGAGAATTACGATCGGCTTATTTTTCCCTGCTATTTTGTCAAAGACAGGGGTACAGTACGGATAGCTCATCACGATGACATCAAAGTCACGGGCATTCATTGACGGCGTCATATCGGAT
>VEOY01000181.1 GCA_012026685.1 Nitrospirota bacterium | reverse complement strand
CCTCCCGATCGCCGCCTATTACGGCAGGCCGAACCCCAGGCTCAGATATGCAGGCAGGCCGGTCGGCGAGGGATTCTATGGCATCGCCGTGCGGAAGGGCGATGCCGATCTTCAGAAAGCCATCGACGGGATCCTCGTAAAGCTCCTCATCTCAGGCGAGCTGAAGAAGATATACGATAAATGGGACCTCTGGAACGAGACCCAGGAGAAACTCTATAAGAATGTCAGGGACACTTCCGGGTACAGCGGGCTTGAGGAGAGCAAGAGGGCCCCTGTTCGTACATTTTTTCCCATGCTCCTGAAAGGCGCCGGCATAACCCTTCTTATCTCCGCGACGTCGATGATGCTGGCGATCGCCCTCGGTCTTGCGCTCACGCTTGCGCGACTGTATGGCAGGTCGCCTTTCAATGGCCTTGCGACCGCATATATTGAGATCTATCGCGGCACCCCGCTTCTCATCCAGCTCTATATCCTTTATTACGGTCTTCCGAACATCGGGATTTCCCTGAGCCCCTTCGCAGCCGCTTTTTTCGGACTGGGCATGAACTATGCGGCCTATGAGGCGGAGTTGTACCGGGCCGGTATCAATGCAATACCCGTGGGACAGATGGAGGCAGCGCTCTCGCTCGGCATGACGCACGGCATGGCCGTGCGCAGGATCGTCCTGCCCCAGGCGTTCAGAATAGCCCTGCCGGGGGTCACAAATGACTTCATCGCGCTGTTCAAGGATTCATCGCTGGTGTCGATCATCGCCATGGTGGAGCTGACGAAAACGTACACGATCCTTGCCGCCTCGACACTCAGGTTCTTCGAGCTCGGGCTGATCGTTGCGGTGCTCTATTTCATCATGAGCTATCCGCTCTCGCTTCTTGCGAGGAGGCTTGAGGAGCACTTGAAAGGGAAACGCGGATGATCAGGGTACGTAACCTCCATAAGTCATTCGGCGGGCAGCGGCTCTTCAGCGGGCTCGATTTCGATGTGGCGCAGGGAGAGGCTGTCGTATGCATCGGACCGTCGGGAAGCGGCAAGAGCACGTTTCTGCGGTGCATCAATGGCCTTGAATATTTCCAGGAAGGGGAGATCGAGGTCGACGGGACAGCGCTTCATTCAGTGAATCGTCTCAAACCGGCTGTGGCTGACCGGGAAGCGATCAGACAGGTTCGCCTGAAGGTCGGCATGGTTTTTCAGCAGTTCAATCTCTTCCCCCATATGAATGTGCTCGAAAACATCATCGAAGCCCCGGTGCTGGTGCTCGGCATCGGGAAATCGGATGCGGTCTCCCATGCGCGCTCTCTTCTCCGAAGGGTCAATCTTGAAGGGAAGGTGAACAGCTATCCCGATCAGCTCTCCGGCGGCGAGCAGCAGCGCGTTGCCATTGCCCGTGCCCTGGCGATGAGGCCCCGGATGATGCTCTTCGATGAACCGACGTCGTCGCTTGACCCGGAGACGGTGGGCGAAGTGCTCTCGGTCATCAGGGACCTTATGGATGACGGCATGACAACGGTCATAGCCACTCACGAGATGGCCTTTGCGCGGGAGGTCGCGGACAGGGTCGTCGTTTTCGACAGGGGAGAGATCGTCGAGGTCGGGCCGCCGGAAGAGATATTTGTCAGCCCCAGGGCCGAGCGCACGAGGACCTTTTTGAGCAGGGTGTTGAAGACGGGGCGCTGACAGCCCTGCCCGATCTTCAGCCAGGCTGTTTTTCCGGAAGATGCGTTAATCCGCTTTGACCAGTATCCCTCCTCATGATCCATTGAATCCGGTTGCTTTTCAGCGTGCCCGGTGGCATTATTATGTAATATGTATGCGACGTGCTTCTGTGATGTATTCTGGATGCCGGAGATGACCGAACGCCGTTTGGAGTGGCCGGGCCCCGAAACCGGTGATTGACAGCACACACATTATTATCGCTACAATGGGCCTGGCAGCGGGCCTCGCCTCCGGTGTTGTCATGCACCGGTCTGACTTTTGCATAGCCGGGATGTTCCGGGACCTTATCCTCTTCAGAAAAGCTGTCATGATCAGGATGCTTTTCCTTCTGGTGATCACCAGCATGATCCTTTTTGAGATCGCCAGACAGGCAGGATTCCTGCCCCTTTATCCTTTTCCGCTCCTCTATCCTCCGACCCCTGCCAATCTCATCGGAGGGTTTCTCTTCGGCATTGGCATGGTGCTTGCCGGCGGGTGCGTTGTCGGGACGTTGTATAGGATGGGGGCTGGCAGCGTGCTGAGCGCCGTGGCCTTTGGAGGACTGATCGGCGGAAGTGCCCTCTATGCCGAGGTACACCCCTCCTGGTCGGCTTTTGTGAAGGCTACTACCTTTTTCCCGGGGAAGATCACCATTGCCCAGGTCTCCGGTGTTGACCCGATCATCCCGCTGGCGGCTGTTTCGGCCGCAGGCTTGTTCGTGCTTTTCAGGTGGCAGAGGCAGGGATTGCTCGTCCGTCGTGCCGCGGTACAGGGGTATCTCCAGCCGTGGAAGGCCGCTATCGCCCTTTCCCTGACGAGTACTGCTTCCTATGTCCTCGTCGGCATGCCGATGGGTATTACTTCATCATTCGTCAAGATCGGCGGTTACATTGAGCAGGCCATCTTCCCCGCGCACATGGAGGGGCTTTCTTTTTTCAAGGCTGTTTCTCTTAAGTACACATATCCGCTTACCGGAGTTTATCTCCAGGGAGGTCCGGGACCTGTGGCCGATGCACTTGCAGTCATTCAGTTCCCGATCGTTGCGGGCATTATCATCGGCAGCGCGGTTTCGGCTGTCAGTCTGAAGGAGTTTCATCTTCATTTCCGGGTACCGGCAAAACAGTATGTGTCGGTGCTTGCAGGCGGTGTTATTATGGGACTTGCATCGAGAATGGCTCCTACCTGTAATGTCTGGCATCTCCTTGGCGGTCTCCCGATCCTGTCGATATCGAGCATCCTTTTCCTCGGCGGACTGTTTCCGGGCGCCTGGATCGGGGGACTGATCCTTTCCCGTGTCGTCCTGAGCGCACGGCCCGGGATGGAAGAAGCAGAAGGAAAGCTGCAGTGCAAAATATAGAGATCGATATTCGCGGTCAGGTGTGTCCCTCGACGCTTCTTTTTGCCCTGAAGGAGATCAATGCCCACAACGGAGAGCTCAGGGACAAGTCCGTTATACTCTCCTTCCTTACCGACAACAGGGACGCGGTCGTCACGATCCCGGAATCCGCCTCGAACATGGGATATGCCGTTTCGGTGACAAAGAGAGAGGGCTACTACGTGATCGAGGTCAGAAAGGATTGAGCCGGTTCCATGGCTGACATGCTGCAGAACGGCGGGGAGTCCGGTCTTACCGGCAGAAAGGACAGTCATTCCCCGGAGGTAGAACGGCTTCAAAGGGAGAACGAAGACCTCAGGCAGAGATATGCTGAGTCCGTACAATATATACGATCAAAGATCAATCAGCTTCTGACCGTTATGGGGACGGCACCCCTTCGCCCGGAAGAACTGGACGACAGAACGCTCATAGAACTCGATCCCATCGGTATCATTAGCGGGTCCTTCAGCCAGGTCCTGGAGCACCTCCATGAAACGAATGAACAGCTGAAGGCCGCCAACAATGAGATCCAGGCGATATTCGATGCCGCAGGGATGGGAATTCTCGTCATTGACCGCTCCATGAAGGTCGTTGCCTATAACGCAAAGCTCAAAGATCAGTTTTTCCCGGAGAGGGACGTCAGTGAAGGGTTTGCCTGCCACGATATGATCTGTAATTTAAGCAGCCCTCTGCATGAATGTCCTTTCCTTCAGGTCTTCGAGACCGGCAAAAGTGTCAGGCAGATGCGCTGGAAGCTGAAGGGGCGTTATTTCGATGTGGTAGGTGCTCCCATAGCAAACCTCGGGGAAATTTCGGGGATCGTCATCGTCTATATGGATATCACCGAGCGTGTCCTTGCAGAGGAGGCGCTCAGAAAAAGCGAAGAGCGGTACCGTGACCTGTTCGAAAATGCCAATGACCTTGTCCAGAGCATAGGGCCTGACGGGTCCTTTCAGTATGTCAACCGCGCCTGGATGGAGACCATGGGTTACGGGCCGGAAGAGCTCTCTTCTCTTACGATCTTCGATGTGCTTTATCCCGGGTGCAGCGAGTGCAGTTCGGAATTCAAGGACATTGTTTTTGGTGATAAGGAAGGAAGGATCGAGACACGGTTTTTCACGAAGGACCGCAGAGAGATCATTGTGGAAGGCAATATCAATGCTGTCTTTGAAGGCGGCAAAAGGCTGGGTGCGCGGGGGATATTCCGTGATATTACCGAGCGTAAAAAAGCGGAGGAAATTCTTGCTTCAGAGCGTGAGCGGCTTGCCGTAACCTTGCGAAGCATAGGCGACGGCGTGATCACCACGGACACGGCCGGCAGGATCACCCTTATGAACAAGATGGGAGAAGATCTTACGGGATGGTCTCAGGAAGAGGCTGTGGGCAGCGCGATAACCGATGTCTTTCGCATTATCAGCGAAAGGACCCGCACCTGTTGTGAAAATCCGGTCGAGAAGGTCCTGAAGGACGGGAACGTAACTGAATTGATGAGCAATACCGTTCTCATCACGAAGGACGGTACTGAACGCCTGATCTCCGACAGTGTGGCACCTATCCGGGACCGTCAAAGCAGGATAATCGGTACGGTGCTCGTCTTCAGGGACATAACAGAGCGCCGTAAAATGGAAGAACAGCTCATGAACGCGGAGAAGATCGATTCACTGGGAGTACTCGCCGGAGGTATTGCCCACGACTTCAATAATCTTCTTAATGCCATCATGGGGAACATAGACCTTGCCCTGCTCTCTTCCGGCCGGGGCGGAGAGATCCAGGAGAACCTGGAGAGGGCTGAGAAGGCGGCACTGAGGGCCAGAGACCTTACCACCCAGCTCCTTACCTTTTCCCGCGGAGGCGCGCCGATCCGGAAGACCGCGTCGATCACTGAGCTGATCCGTGATTCCGCTGATTTCGCTCTCCGGGGTTCGAACAGCCGTGCGCAGTTCATTTTTCCGGACGATCTCTGGAAGGCGGTTATCGATGAAGGTCAGATCAGCCAGGTCGTCAATAATCTTGTGCTGAACGCGGCGCAGGCTATGCCGCAGGGGGGCACCGTGAGGATCTCAGCACACAACATCGAGGTCCCGTCCGCAAGGGCAGGGGAACTGAAGCCCGGCAGGTACGTAAGGATCACGGTAAGCGATGAAGGGACCGGTATTCCTCATGAACATCTCAAGCGGATATTTGAACCTTATTTTACGACCAAGATAAAGGGAAGCGGCCTCGGACTTGCGACGTCCTATTCCATTGTGCGCAGCCATGAAGGCAGTATAGAGGTGGAGTCGGACGTGGGCAGGGGCACGACGATACGAGTATATCTGCCTGCATCCTTGTCTCAGAAGGGAAAAGGGGATCTGGACGTACTGCCGGTGTGTCCTCCCGGGAGCGGAAGGGTCCTCCTGATGGACGATGAGGATATCATCAGGCAGACAACGGGCCTGATGCTGCAGAGACTCGGCTATGAGGTTGAACTTGCCGCTGACGGACGGGAAACCCTGGACAAGTATAAGGAAGCCCTCAGCAACGGAAGAAGGTTTGACGCTGTGATCATGGATCTTACGATCCCGGGAGGGATCGGCGGCCGGGAGGCGATGGAACTGCTGCGAGGAATTGACCCGTCGGTCAGGGGCATTGTTTCGAGCGGTTATTCGAGCGATGCGGTCATGGCAAACTACCGGCAGTATGGCTTTGCTGCTGTCCTTGCCAAGCCGTACAGAAAAGACGAGCTGGCTGCAGTCCTTCAGGAGGTCCTTTCCGGAGGGGCTGCATAGTCTGCCGCTGCCTGTTCCTGCTTGGCGGACCGCACTCATGAACCAGGACAATGGATAAGTTTACGGGCATACTGCTTGTCGCCTACCTCGTGTTTCAGATGGTCAGATACAGCCTTGACTTCGTCAATATCCGCCACATGAAGAAGCACGGCACGAAGGTCCCTGAAGGATTTGAAGGCTACATTGATGAGGCGCTCCTCAGAAAGACGCATGCGTATGCCATCGAGCACAATACCTTTTCGCTGATCGAATCGGTATTCAGCGGTATCATAACCATTGCCTTTCTCTACGGCGGTATGCTGGGTCTGTATGCGTCATGGGTATCATCCGTCACCGCCTCGTTTATCCTTCAGGGGGTACTTTTCTTCCTCCTCCTGAGCTATGCAAGCTCCCTGCTCAATGTGCCGTTCAGTCTGTATCATACGTTCAGGATCGAGAACAAGTACGGCTTCAATACCATGACCGCGAAGCTCTGGGTCACGGATTTCATGAAATCCACGCTTATTTCGACAGTTATGACCGTCATCATTTGTGCCTGCGGTTTGTGGATTGTTCAGAAAAGCCCTGACCTGTGGTGGCTGTTTGTCTGGGGCTTTTTTCTTGTCTTCAGTATCTTCCTGATGTACATCTCGCCGTATGTCATTGAGCCGCTTTTCAATAGGTTCACGCCGCTTGAGGGGGACGGACTCGAGCATAAGATCAAGGCGATGATGCAAAAGACCGGCATCAGGATCAGCAGGGTTTTCAGGGTGGATGCGTCAAAACGGAGCCATCATACGAATGCCTATTTTACCGGCATCGGGAGGACAAAGAGGATCGTTCTCTACGACACGCTGCTCAGCAAAATGGACGAGGACGAAGTGCTTGCAGTCCTTGCCCATGAGGCGGGCCACTGGAAGAAGAGACATGTGCTCAAGATGATACTGATCTCTGAAGTGCTCTCGTTTGCAGGGGTATATATCGCCTTCAGGATACTGAAGAGCGGAATCCTGGCAGATGCCTTCGGATTAGGAGGCAGCACCTTTTTCGCCGAGCTTGTCATCCTCGGGTTTGTTTTCGGCATAGTCTCTTTTCCTTTTACCCCCCTGCTCAGCGCTTTCTCGCGAAGGCATGAACGTGAGGCGGACCGGTTCGCGGTTGAACTCACGCCAAGACCGGATGCGCTTGCGACATCTCTCATCAAACTTTCGAAGGACAACCTTTCGAATCTGCATCCGCATCCCCTTTATGCCTTCATCTATTATTCCCATCCCCCTGTCGTAGACAGGGTCAGATCCATCCATACAATGGCCGGAGAACGCTAATGAAAGAAAAGGTCCTTTTTGCGTGGTCCAGCGGCAAAGACAGCGCACGAGCGTTTTTTGAACTGAAACAGGACGAGAGGTATGAGATCGCAGGCCTGATGACGACCGTGACCGAGGGTTATGAAAGGATCAGCATGCACGGCGTCAGACTTGCCCTTGTCGAACAGCAGGCCGAAGCCATGGGCATGCCGCTCGACAAGGTCTACATACCGAAAGAATCGTCGAACGAAAGCTATGAAACGGCCATGAAGGATTGCCTCTCTTCGCATAAGGCACAGGGCGTATCAGCGGTGGCATTCGGCGATCTCTTTCTCGAAGACCTGAAAACCTATCGTGAAAAAAAGCTGGCAGAGGCGGGGATGAAGGCTGTCTTCCCCCTCTGGAAGAGGGACACGCAGGAGCTTGCCCGTTCTTTTGTCCGGCTCGGCTTCAAGGCGATCGTCACGTGTGTCGATTCGCAGGTCCTTGACGGCAGCTTTTCAGGAAGGTTCTATGACGAGCGGTTTCTCGAAGACCTGCCCGCATCTGTTGATCCCTGCGGCGAAAACGGCGAGTTCCATACCTTTGTATACGAAGCCCCGGCCTTTAACCGGCCTGTTCTCTTCGAACGGGGCGGTATCGTCATTCGCGAAGACAGATTTTATTTCTGCGAGATCGTACCTCTATAGGCGTATTCTGACGGGAATTCTCCCGTCAGAATACTACGATTGTCAGCCCCTCATGATCATTGGG
>VEOY01000124.1 GCA_012026685.1 Nitrospirota bacterium | reverse complement strand
CCGTCAACGTCGTCTTGCCGTGGTCAACGTGCCCTATCGTCCCTACGTTGCAATGCGGCTTCGTCCTTTCAAATTTCGCCTTTGCCATTTCGCCTCCTTAATAATCCAGCGGGCGGTTTTCAGAATAGACTGGGCTGAACCTTCCCACTGATTACTGTATGCTAACTACTGCTATTCGCCTTTAACTTTGGCAATGATGCCTTCGGCGATGCCTTTCGGTACTTCATCGTAATTCGAGAACTGCATGGTGTATGTCGCCCTTCCCTGGGTCCGGGAACGGAGATCTGTTGCGTAGCCGAACATTTCGGAAAGGGGGACCTGCGCCCTGATAACCTGGGCCTTACCTCTTTTTTCCATGCTCTGTATCTTGCCTCTCCGGGAATTGAGGTCGCCGATAACGTCTCCCATATACTCTTCCGGAGTGACGACTTCAACATTCATGATAGGCTCAAGGATAACCGGTTTTGCTTTCTTGGCTGCCTCTTTGAAGCCCATGGAGCCGGCGATCTTAAATGCCATTTCAGAGGAGTCGACCTCGTGGTACGAACCGTCAGTGAGCGTCACCCTGAAATCCACAAAGGGATATCCCGCGAGGACACCACCGTCAGCGGCTTCCTTAATGCCCTTTTCCACCGCATTCCAGTATTCACGAGGAACCGTACCGCCAACGACCTTGCTCACAAACTCAAAGCCTTTTCCGGCCGCAAGTGGCTCCATCTCAAGGTACACGTGACCATACTGGCCGCGACCGCCGCTCTGCCTGACAAACTTCCCCTCTGCCTTTGATGCAGTCCGGACCGTCTCCCTATATGCAACCTGGGGCTTGCCGACGTTCGCACCCACCTTGAACTCGCGGGTAAGCCGGTCAACGATGATCTCAAGATGAAGTTCACCCATGCCGGCAATAAGCGTCTGGCCTGTCTCCTCATTGTTCGAAACCCTGAAGGACGGATCTTCCTGCGCAAGCTTTGCGAGCGCCTGGGAAAGTTTCTCCTGATCAGGCTTCGTCTTAGGCTCGATAGCGACAGATATGACCGGATCCGGAAACTCCATCGCCTCAAGCACGACGGGGGTCTTTTCATCGCAGAGGGTATCGCCGGTAAGCGTACTCTTAAGGCCCACCGCAGCTGCAATATCGCCGGCGGAGACCTCCTTGATATCTTCTCTTTTGTTCGCGTGCATCTTCAGGAGCCTTCCAACCCGCTCCTTGGTACCTTTTGTGGAGTTATATACATACGAACCGGCATTCATGGTCCCTGAGTAAACTCTCAAAAAGGTGAGCTGACCAACAAAAGGGTCGGTCATGACTTTGAATGCAAAAGCGGAAAAAGGCTCTTTGGCATCGGGCTTTCTCAGCTGTTCTGAATTATCATCGGGCGAAATTCCAACTACCGGAGGAATATCATACGGAGACGGCAGGTAGTCAACAATCGCATCCAGCAGGTGCTGAACACCCTTATTCTTGAATGCCGTACCACAAATTACCGGTGTGAGTTTCATCTCCACCGTACCTTTTCTCAGAGCAGCGCGGATCTCATCAGCGCTTACTTCCTGCCCGTCAAGGAACTTCTCCATGACCTTCTCGTCAACGTCAGAGATCGCCTCGATCATCTTTTCCCGATATTCCTTCGCCTGCTCCAGATATTCCGCAGGGATGTCGCCCTCCATATATTTCGCGCCCAGCGTCTCATCGTCATAGAAAAATGCCTTCATGGAGATAAGGTCAATGGGGCCCCTGAAATGGTCCTCGGCACCGATCGGGATCTGCACGGGCACGGGATTAGCGCCGAGCCTGTCGACCATGCTGTTGATGCACATGTAAAAATCGGCACCCATCCGGTCCATCTTGTTCATAAAGGCGATGCGTGGAACGTTATACTTGTTTGCCTGGCGCCAAACGGTCTCGGACTGCGGTTCAACGCCCGACACCGAATCGAAAACGGCAACGGCACCGTCCAGGACTCTGAGGGAACGCTCAACTTCTATGGTGAAATCCACATGGCCCGGCGTGTCGATGATATTTATTCTATGGTCACGCCATGTGCAGGTAGTTGCAGCCGAAGTGATGGTGATACCCCGTTCCTGCTCCTGAACCATCCAGTCCATGACCGCTGTCCCTTCATGGACCTCCCCGATCTTATAGGTTACGCCCGTATAGTACAGGATCCTCTCGGTAGTCGTGGTCTTCCCTGCATCGATATGCGCCATGATACCGATATTTCGTGTTGTTTCTAAAGGACCCCGTGACAAGATATATCTCCCCTAAGCTCTTTACCATCTATAATGGGCAAATGCCTTGTTAGCATCAGCCATCTTATGGGTATCTTCCTTCTTCTTGATGGATGAACCCGTGTTATTAAACGCATCGAGGAGTTCTCCTGCGAGTCTCTCCCTCATGGTCTTTTCGCCACGCCCCCGCGAATAGTTGATGATCCATCTGAACGCAAGGGCCATCCGCCGCTGCGGTCTGATCTCAACGGGCACCTGATATGTCGCTCCGCCGACCCTCCTCGGTTTGACCTCAAGAAGCGGCTTCACATTTTCAAGCGCTGTCTTGAACACCTTGAGAGGATCATTCCCGGTCTTTTCCTTGATGATATCGAACGCGCCGTAGCAGATATTCTCTGCCGTGGACTTCCTGCCGCTCTCCATAATGATCGTGACGAACTTGCTCACGACCTTGCTGTTATATTTCGGGTCTGGCAGTATCTCTCTTTTTTCCGCAACTCTTCTTCTCGGCATTTCCTGGCTCCGTATTATTTAGGCTTCTTGGTTCCGTACTTGGATCTTCCGCGCCTTCTCTCGTTGACACCCTGTGAATCGAGCGTGCCCCTGATGATGTGATATCTTACACCGGGAAGGTCCTTCACTCTTCCGCCCCTGATCATAACAATTGAATGCTCCTGAAGGTTGTGCCCTACGCCCGGGATATACGCGGTTACTTCCATCGCATTGGTCAGCCGCACCCTGGCAACCTTCCTCTATGCAGAGTTCGGCTTCTTTGGTGTTGTCGTATACACTCTGGTGCATACACCCCTCTTCTGAGGGCATGATTTCAGCGCAGGGCTTTTCGTCTTCTTAACCAGCGTCTTGCGTCCCTGTCGTACTAACTGTGCTATTGTCGGCACGTTTCCTCCAAAAATAAAAAAGTGAACAATCCTCTATACCCCAGGAAAACCTTGCAAGGTTACCAGAGATGTTTTTTCAAAGTCAAGCTTTTTATGGCAGGTTTTAGACTGCCACCGTAAAAGTCCCGGCAGTGGGAAATGGCATTATAGCACTACAGCCCAAAAAAGTGTACTTTTTTTAGAAATATTCTTTCGATCAACCGGTACCGGCAGATCAGTGCCTGAATGCCCTCTGTCCGGTAAATACCATCGTAACGCAGGGAGCAGCCTGGTTGCATGCCTCTATGGACTCGAAGTCGCGGTCTGACCCGCCTGGCTGCACAACGGCCGAGATTCCTTCCTTGATACCGACATCAATGCCGTCCCTGAAAGGGAAAAATGCATCCGATACCATCGTAGCGCCTGTCAGTCCGCCTCTCGCCCTTTTTGTCTCTTCATCGATGCCGCGAAGGAGGGCAATATCACGTTTTCCCTGCAAAGCCTCGTGCTCAAACGTCTTGTAGGGGACTCCATACGTTTTGTAGCAGAGAGCATCGGCATGCTTCGTGTATGCCTTGAAAACGGCGATCTCTGCAACGCCGACCCTGTCCTGCTCGCCGGTACCAATCCCTGCGGTTACGCCGTCCTTGACATAGATCACAGAGTTCGAAGTAATGCCCTGCTCCACGTTCCAGCCAAACAGCATGTCCGCATATTCCTGCGAAGTTGGCTCCCGTTCGATCGTATATTCCCTTCCCTTATACGATGTCTTCGCGGGAAGAAAATCATCCTTTGTCCTGATCCTGTTCACCGGCGACTGTTGAACGATTATGCCGCCATCGATCAGCGACTTGAAATCAACAAACCGCAGTGAGCAGAACTGCTCGAGCCGGGAGATCTTGTCGATTCGCACGATCCGAAGGTTCTTGCGCTGCGCGAGGATATTAACTGTTCCCTCTTCAAAATCTGGCGCTGCAACGACTTCCAGGTAATTGCTGTTCACCATCTCCGCAGTCTGCCTGTCCATAGGGCGGTTAACCACAAGACACCCGCCGAAAGCAGCTATCCGGTCAGCCATATTTGCCTTGTCATACGCTTCCGCAACCGTTGTGCCATATGCTACTCCGCTCGGGTTGTTATGCTTCATGATTGCAGCAGCGGGTCGGTCGGTGAGGAATTTAAGAATATTCAAAGCATTATCAAGATCAGTGAGGTTCGTTTTGCCCGGATGCTTTCCGGCCTGGATCATGTCTGACTCTGTAATGCTGCTCACCAGTCCGTTCCCCGGATCGATGAACCGGCAGTCTCCCAGCACGAGATTGCCGTTCACCAGTTCATAGAGCGCCGCCTGCTGGTCCGGGTTCTCCCCATATCTCAGGCCCTTTTCGATAAGTTCCCCGGTCTTTTCGTCCGGTATCTTCCACGCCCTCTTGCGGTATGCGAGCGTCTGCCCCCCAAACGTAACAGTCATGTCATCCGGGAACTTGTCATCCATAATGGTCTTATACATCTTTTTCAAATCTGACATATGTTTCTCCTTACATCCTATGCTGCGTGCACAGCATAGGTAATTGCCGGATACCAAAATGCCGGAACATTGCGAGCGCGAGCATGAAATGCCAGCCCGACTGCCTCAGAACTGCCTCTGGACGAGCCTGCTTATCCTGTCGAACCACGCGGCAGCCGGATCACCGCAGGCGGGCCATGATCTGAATGCTTGGATGGCCCATTATATCCCAGTTGACCGGACGCCTGCAATCATACCTTAAGCGCAGGTATTGACTTTTCGCCTGAACACAGGCTCAATAAAAAATCTCTTTCGTGCGGGGTTATCATGAAACGAATAGCAAATTTTCTGTTCGAAGCAGGCATGCTGAAACGCACACCGCGCACCGGATTCCAGTTTCTCGGCTCGGGGGCTGAATCGGTGGCAGAGCACATATTCAGGACTGTCTATATCGGGTTTGCCCTCGGTCGTCTTGCGCATGATATAGACACGGAGAAGCTTCTCAAGATGTGCCTGTTCCATGACCTTCCTGAGGCCAGGACCGGTGATTTGAACTACGTGAACAAGAAATACGTGAAGGCAGATGAAACGAAGGCTGTCAACGACCTGGCTGATACGCTTCCCTTCGGCGACGAGATCAGGGAACTGATCTTTGAATTCATGCGTGGTGAGAGTCCGGAGGCAAAGCTTGCCTATGATGCCGACCAGCTCGAGATGATCGTTGCCCTGAAAGAATACAAGGACCTCGGCAATACCTATGCGGGGGAGTGGCTTGATTTTGCTCTTAAACGGCTCAAAACCGATATCGCCCGCGAGCTTGCCGGGACCATTCTTGAAACAGACTCTTCTCTGTGGTGGTTCTCGGACAAAAGTGACTGGTGGATACGGGGCAAAAAAGATTGAATTGTTTTGCGCAGTTATCGCTATCCCGGTCCGGGCAGTGACTGACCCTGTGGACCTCTGCAACCGGACAGACGCCTAAACGACTTCTCTCAATCGCGCCACGACCGCATCAATAAACTCTTCGGTCAAGGCATACTTCGAAACTCTTGGCTCCGCGATCAGCATGAGATCCTTTGTCATGGTTCCTTGTTCGACTGTTTCTATTACTACCCGCTCAACAGTCCGGGCAAATTTCACGACATCTGGCGCGTTGTCCAATTCACCTCTTTTGGAAAGTGCACCTGTCCAGGCAAAGATGGAAGCTATCGAGTTGGTAGAAGTGGTTTCTCCTCTCAGGTGAGCGTAGTAATGGCGCATGACCGTTCCGTGGGCAGCCTCGAATTCGAACTTGCCGTCAGGGGAAACCAAGACCGAGGTCATCAGTCCAAGGCTGCCAAACCCTGACGCTATCATG
Source organism: Nitrospirota bacterium (assembly GCA_012026685.1). Taxonomy (GTDB): domain Bacteria; phylum Nitrospirota; class Thermodesulfovibrionia; order Thermodesulfovibrionales; family UBA6898; genus UBA6898. Next base: position 5,038 of record VEOY01000124.1, on the reverse strand, counting down.
TCGGACATGACATCTCCATCATAGTTCATGCATGCCCAGAGCATGCCGCCGTCAGATTTCATTACCTGTGCGACTGCATCATCAATCAGCATATACCGGTACTGGACTCCTGCATCCCGTAATGCATCCTTTGATTTTTCGGTTTCCTCAGCAAAGATATCCCGGAAAAAACCATGATACTGCTTGGAAATCGTGTCCTTTGCACCAAACCAGATATCGACTTTCTCGCTTAACGCATAGTTTATGCATGCTTTCGCAAAACTCCTGATTGAAGATTCGATGTTATGCATTCCCATGATCACGCCCGGGCCCTTGAAGTCATGGATATGCATCACCCTCTTTTCGCCTCCGGCCGAAGGCGTAAAAACAAGCTCAGCCGTGCCAGGGCTATCAACAACGATTTCCGTACTTTTGTAAATATCGCCGTACGCGTGTCTTCCGATAATGATGGGCTTTTCCCATGACCTGACACCCGGCGGAATATTTTTTACAATAATCGGCTTGCGGAAGACTGTGCCGTCAAGGATCGAACGGATGGTGCCGTTCGGGCTTTTCCACTGCTGCTTGAGCTGGTACTCCTTGACGCGTGAAGCATTCGGTGTAATTGTGGCGCACTTGACGCCAACGCCGTACTGCTTGATCGCATTCGCTGCGTACGTTGTCACCTGATCGTCAGTCTCATCCCTGTGCCTCATGCCCAGATCAAAATACTTCAGATCCACATCCAGGAAAGGAAGGATCAGTTTGTCCTTGATGAATTGCCAGATGATCCTGGTCATTTCATCCCCATCCATCTCGACAATGGGATTTATTACCTTTATTTTGCCCGCCACACGATCCTCCTGCGCGAAAATATTGGTGCTAATTTAAAGACTCTCCCGTATCATTGTCAACAACCACGCTCAGTCCTGAATTGATGCTGAACATTATATTTATTCATTGCCTCTATGGTACGATATCCTAATTTTGCTTTCGGGGGGGGGACAATGACCGAGAAATGGTTTGATGATATGCCCGATGAGGGTGAAAAGATATATATGGAAGCGCTTGCAATAGTGAAGGCAGGTCTCGCCAAAGGCCTGGATTTCGAATCTGCATGTGCGCTGGTTAACATCAAAGACAAAGCTCTTCAGGACACCGTACTTGACGATGTCCTGAAGGTTATCATCGCAGAGGAGCATTTTGCGAATAATGTCCCCCTGGAGCAGGTCAGCCGGAGACTGAATCTCCCGATTGAGCGCATGGAAAGGGCCCGAAAGGAGATGTTCGAGGATATTGAAGAATCCGCGGTTGATTCTTTCTACAAAAACACGGACCATGGGACAGAGCATTAATATAAATCTCGTCTCGTTTTTTCTCTTAGTTCTCCTGCTGCCTTCCCTTTCGCTCGCCGGCATGATCGTGGGGGAAGAACTGGTGTATGTCGTCAGGAAGGGTGACACATTAGAGCTTGTTGGTGCCCGGACGGGTGGCAATTGGTGGAAGATTGCCAAGGACAATAATATCGACGCAAGCAGGAGGCTTCAGCTTGGCCAGCAGCTGAAAGTTAACACGCGAAGAATCATACCAGCGACAATTGAAAACGGCATCATCATCAATGTTCCTGACAGGACACTGTATTATTTCAGGGGCGGCCAGCTTACCCGATCTTTTCCGATAGGACTCGGCATGCTCTCATCGAAAACCGGGAAAGACTGGAAAACACCTCTCGGAAAATTCAAGGTTATTGCAAAAGAAAAGAACCCGATTTGGTACGTGCCGCCATCAATCCAGGAAGAGATGGAAATGGACGGGAAAGAAGTCAAAATCACGGTGCCGCCGGGACCTGATAACCCTCTGGGCAGATATGCGCTCAAGACCACGATGCCGGGCATCATGATCCATGAAACGATCAGACCGTCTTCGGTATATCAGTTCAGAAGCCATGGGTGCATGCGCGTTCAGGCCGAAAACATGGTAAAATTCTTCGAAGAAGTTGAGCTGAACACCCCTGGAGAGGTAATATATAGGCCGGTAAAGGCTGCTGTCTCTGAAAAGGGACGAGTCTTTCTCGAGGTCCACAGAGATTTTTACAAATTGGAAAAGAATCCCGAAGAAGAGGCAAGGAAGCAGTTGGAAAAGACCGGCGCTATCCATATTATCGACTGGCAAAAAGTGCAAAAGGTTCTGAAGGAACGCTCGGGAACTGCAGAGGACGTATCACTGTGATATCACGAAGAACGTTCATCATGGGTTTGGCGGCCGCGGCTGTTGCATATCCTTTTTCGGGAGCATTCGGCAGTTTGCCGCCGGAAAGAACGCTGAATGCCTACAATGTTCACACCGACGAGTCTCTGGATATAACCTATTATGCAGATGGTTCCTATGACACCGGGGCCCTTGAAAAGATTAACTGGCTGATGCGCTGCCACTTCACAAACGAGGTTAAGCCGATCGATATACGGGTGCTTGATCTGCTCTGCGATATCAAGGACAGGCTTGGAACTGGCAGGCGGATAGAGATCATCTCAGGCTATCGCTCGACTGAATATAATGAATATTTAAGGATGAAGAGCCGCAAGGTCGCACGGGACAGCTTTCATCTGCAAGGGCTGGCCATTGATTTTAGCGTCAGCGGGACAAGCAAGGGGACCCTTTCCCACCTTGCCAAAACATTTTATGCGGGCGGCGTCGGCAGATACCAAGAGTTCGTGCATATTGACGTCGGGCCAATCAGATACTGGTAAAGCCGGGCATCATGTGAAAAAACCATCTTCAAAGGAATTCGACCATGGGAAAAGAAGCAAAACAGCTCAAGGAGCTTTTTCAGGATATCGTCCAGCATGTACGGATCAATCATGCTGAACTCATAGACAAGGCATACAGTTATTATTGGGATGGCGAGAATCCTGACGAATTCCTTGCCGGCACCGCGCTGTCGCTCGGTTTTCACAATTTCGAGGATTGGATGGTCTTCGACTACAAGGTGAATGAGGAAGGAGAGACCTTCACCGACCTTTTCGCGAAAAACCAGAAACTCAGTGACGATGCGGCATCACTCCTGAGCAGGGCAAAGGATTCCGTATTGAGTCTCTACGAGGTATCCTCCGTGGCAAAGGACAAAAGGGTTCTCCTGAAAGATGTCCTCCTTGACAGGGAGATCGATCTGAGGGACAAAGCGATGACCATGGGGTTGAAGAAAGGCGATCTTTTTGCAACGAGGATCCTGAACATTGACGGCAAGGATGTCATGGGAGGATGCGTCTACCCTTATTTGTCAAGCCAGAAAAAACAGATACTCGCTTATATCGGCAGACAGTTCAGACGGTACACAAAGAATGTAAATCGGGATGGAAGTATGAAGGAATATCTGAAGGATTACGGTGACGTTTTCAATCTGGTCTGGATGAATTTTATCATCGAACCCCCTGAAGAAAAAAAATAGGCAGACTGGTGTGCAGGGAGCGCTCCTCCCCAAGGGGAAGAAATCCTTGTGATTTATCTGCAATTTTCTGATACATTATGACTATCATGGACTGCAAACGGGCAATAATCAGGACAGCCGGTCTGATCGTGATAGGCAACGAAATACTTTCCGGGAAGATTCAGGACCAGAACTCATTCTTTCTTGCAACGGAACTGAGAGCCCTTGGCGTAAGCCTCATGCATATCTCGGTCATCCCTGATGACCTTGATACGATCAGCAAGGAGGCTCAGGCATTCTCGGATACCTATGACCTGGTGTTCACCAGTGGAGGTGTAGGCCCTACTCACGATGATATCACCATGGCCGGAATCGCAAAAGGATTCGGGGTGGACCTTGTACGACATCCGTTGCTCGAAAAGAGATTTCTGGATCGTTATGGCAGCGCTGCGAACGATGCTGTGATGAAAATGGCTGAGGTCCCCGCGGGGTCGGAGGTGATCGAGGTCGGTCCGAACAACTTTCCTCTCGTTCTGTTCAGGAATATATATATATTCCCTGGCATACCAAAGTATCTTCAGCAGAAGTTCACCCTCATCCGTGAGCGCTTCAGGACATCAGACTTTTATCTTAAGCGCATCTACCTGAAAGCAAATGAGTCAGACATTGCTGCCGTTCTGAACGCTGTCGTTCAGAATAATGACTGTGTGGCTTTCGGCTCATATCCTGTCCTTGACAACCCTGATTACCAGATCATGGTTACTGCTGAATCGAAATTGCAGGCAGACCTCGAAAAAGCTCTCGGGGAGCTTGTCGGGAAGCTCTCTCAAGATATCCTTGTCAGGATCGAATAACAAATTGGACCGGGACGCTGCTCCCGGCCCGTCTCTTCACCTCTTTCGAAGGCGCTTTATACTGGGTGGATCTTGGGGATCAGCGGAGACATCCCTTCCTGCTTGATGTCTCCCTTGATACCGATCACTGTCTCGCAGTATGGAATGTCTTTTCCGGAATTCTTGATGGCCTGCTGGGTAATATAGGCAAGTCCGCCGCAGCAGGGGACTTCCATGCGCACCACGGACACACTCCTGATAGCATAATCCTTGAACAGGCCGGTCAGTTGCTCAAAATACTGCTGTGCATTGTCGAGTTTCGGACATCCGATCAGGACTTTTTTGCCCTTGATGAATCGGTTGTGGAATCCGACAGTGGAGAAAGCAGCACAATCTGCAGCCAAAAGAACGTCTGCATCATTTAGGTAGGCTCCGCCCGTCCCTACCAGCTTGAGCTGGATAGGCCAGTTCTGAAGCTCAGGTTTCTCATCACCAGCAATTTTCTTATCATTTGTCTGTTCCGCAAAATCCACCGGTTTTGTTCCCGCACACCCGCAAAATCCTTCACTCATTTGTTTGCCTCCTTGATATAACGTTTCTCTCAATGGTCTGTTCCTGCCCTGTCTTCAGTATAGATCGGAGGGGGGATCATTGCTATGATTTATATCATCTTCTGCAAGAGGCAAAGCACTGGGCTAATTGACATTATTTATCGTTTATCTGAATAAGCGTATCGGCATGTATAAAAAGGGGCCTGCTAAATATCGCAGGCCCCTTCATGTTGGCTGCCTCATTTATCTTG
>VEOY01000058.1 GCA_012026685.1 Nitrospirota bacterium | reverse complement strand
CCTGTCTGCTGGAAGGTGAAACGGGTCATGCTGGAGCAGGACATGGTCAATGCGATTCAGTATAAGCCGAAGGTCTTTGTCTTCGGCGGAAGAAAGACCAGGATGTGAGGTGGCTTTCATGAAGACGCCGGGCAGAAGGAACACCTCCGACGAGCGGAAGAGACTTGCAGAGCTCGAGGAATTCGCCCGCAGCAAGGGAGCCTATCGCGCCCGTGTCTTTCCCTCAAAGGGCGTTACCATTGACGAGCGGGTGCGGATGAAATGCCAGATACCGCTCTGTCCGCATTACGGCAGAACGCTCACCTGTCCGCCCAATGTGCCGACCGTCGACGAGTTCAGGAAGGCCCTCGGGAATTACCGGAAGGCGCTCCTGATCCAGACGCGCAGTTCATTGAGCGGGGAGATAGATTCGTATGACAAGGAAGAGGTGAAGAGATTTTTTATGAACCCGGCAAAAACGACGCAAGCGAAAGGGGGTGAAGGGGGAGGAGCGCAAGACGATTTCAGTAACGTGAAGATCGCTGCGGTACGGCTGCATAAGCTGGTAAACGAGGTGGAAGGCAAGGCCATGTCGATAGGATTCCCGTATGCTCTGGGGCTTATCGGCGGCGAATGTATGCTCTGTCCGGCCTGCGTGGGCCCCTGCGCATCGGAAGGGTGCCGCCGGCCGTTCGAGGCCAGGCCATCGATGGAAGGCGTCGGCATTGACGTTCTTCAAACGTGCGTCAGGGCAGGTCTTCCGTTTGACATGCCGCCGAAGACGGAGATTGTCTGGTCAGGCCTGCTGTTAATCGATTAGAGAGTTGTATCGCTTTGTACAACATCAAGGCGATACCGATGCATAACTTGAAAAGGAGGCTTTGGAAATGGATGAGATGAACGGACTTGAGAGAGTAGCAACTGCCCTGCAGTTCAAGGAAGGGGACCGGGTACCTGTGGCCCCCCTGGTATGCGGCGCATCACACCGCGTGGCAGGAATAAGCTATGGCGAATGGTCGTCGGGAGATGACGTGGATTCCATGGTCCGCGGCCATCTTGACGCGCTGAAACTGCTCGGTCACGACGGCGTTGTCGCGTTGGTGGATCTCTCCGTGGAGGCGGCCGACTTTGGGCAGGAGGTCTTTTTCCCCGAGATGAATACCGCCTATCCGAATTACGACAACCCGTATATCAAGACAATCGACGACTACAAGAAGATCCAAAGGATCAATCCCCGGAAGTCGAAGAGGATGAAGAGCGTCATTGACATGGTCGCCGGTATCGCCAAGGAAGTCGGCAAGACCCACGCTATCGTCGGCTTCGTATATGGCTCCCTCGGCGTCATGAGCATGATGAGAGGCGCAGAACAATTCTTTATGGACCTCATCGAGAATCCTGACGCTGTTCTCCCGGCCCTTCAGGCCATGGACGACACGCTCCTCGATTACGCAATGGCGCAGGCGGAAGCCGGTGCACACGCGGTCTGCTATGACCATCTCTACTGCTCGCAGAGCATCCTGAGCAAGGAGCTCTGGGAGAAGTTTGAAGGCCCTTCCATTAAGAGACTCTGCGACGCCATCCGTGAGAAGGGGGCGCTTGTTGCGCTGCACAATTGCGGTAACGGCATTTATTTCGACATGTCGTACAAATGGGCGAAACCCCATGCAATATCCCATGCGTACGTCTCGGATGACGTGGACAGCTGGGAAGAACACAAGGTCAAATGGGGCGACAAGATCGCGACGATCGGATGGATTCCGCCCGGTCCGGTTGCAATGCTCGGTACGCCTGAAGAGATCGAGGAGGAGTGCAAGGCAGAGATAGAGATATTCGCCAAGGGTGGCGGCTTTATCCTTTCAACAGGCTGCGAATATCCGCCGAATGCTCCGCTTCTCAATGCCCGCAGGATTGTTGAAGCAGGCAAGAAGTACGGCGTGTATAAGAAATAACGAAACACATAGTTCATAAAAACCAAGGAGGCTAAAAAATGGCAACAAAAGAAAAAGAAAAGGAATTGATCAAGAGGTTACAGGATGCGATTATCAATTATAAAGTCGCCGATGCCAAGCAGATCGCTGAAGAAGCGGTAGCTGTTGGCGCTGACGCGTACACCGTCACCATGGAGGGTCTTGCAGGAGGCATGGAGGTTGTCAGCGAGAAGTTTGACAGTCATGAATATTTTGTCCCCGAGACACTGCTCTGCGCAAAGGCTCTCTACGCAGCGCTTGACGTGCTGAAGCCTCATATCAAGCTGCAGGCTGGCGGCGCGAGAGGGCAGGTCGTGCTTGGTGTTATGCAGGGGGATGTGCATGACCTCGGCAAAAATATCATCAAGGCCATCTTTGAGGCCTCGGGCTGGACGGTCCATGACCTTGGCAGGGACGTTCCTCTTCAGAGGTTCGTGGAAGAACAGCTGAAGACCGATTCCGATATCGTGATGCTCTCGGCCATGATGACGACGTCAATGGTAGGCATCAAAAAACTCATCCCCATGATCAAGGAGAAGAACCCGAAGGTGAAGATCATGATCGGAGGCGCTCCCATTACGGAGAAGACGGTTGAGGAGTATGGGGCGGATATAACTGCCGATAATGCCCCGAATGCGCTCAAGGAAGCAATGAAGATGCTCGAGACACTCAGAAAAGGAAGAGCGGCATAACATGTCGGCGACCAATCCCTGTCCCCTATCTTTGCAGAGAAAGAGCAGGGGACAGGGGGAGATGGTTATGCAGCTTTATGCGATTGAGGATGCGGTTCCTCAAATAAGGAGGATTTAAGCGATATGGATCATACGATTATTTTTCAACCATCCGGCAGGCGCGGTCTGGTGCCGGAGGGAACCACAATCCTCGATGCCTCCAGAAAATTGGGCGTCGACATTGAAGCCGTTTGCGGTGAGCTGATTGTCTGCGGCAAGTGCCGGGTCAAAATCATGGAAGGCAAATTCCAGAAGGAAGACATCACCTCTTCGATGAACCATCTCAGCAGTCTCGACGAGAAGGAGAAGAAGGTCCTGAAACGCAAGGATGCTGAGGAGCACGTCCGTCTTGCCTGCTGTACAAAAATTTATGGAGACGTGCTCGTGTTTGTTCCTGAGGCAAGCCGGACAGGCAAGCAGGTCGGCAGCAAGGCGGCCGGCAAGATCAAGGTCAGGCTGAAGCCCGCAGTCCGGAAATATTATGTGGAACTGCCTGAACCTAACCTTGACGATCCGCTCGGCGATTTCGAGAGAATAGAGAAGGTGTTATACGGGAACAATCCGAAGATGAAGAAGCTTTCCATAGACTACCGGGCCCTCCAGAAGCTTCCCGACATTTTGAGAAAAAGCGACTGGAAGATAACTGTCACCGTCTGGAATGACGCGGAAATCATCCGGATTGAGCCGGGGAAGGTCGAGACGAATATCGGGCTTGCCGTTGATATCGGCACAACATCTGTTGCCGGATATCTGACGGACCTTACCACCGGTGATGTGATTGTGACAGAGTCCATGATGAACCCCCAGGTGCGATACGGCGAAGACGTTATGTCCAGAATCTCCTATTGCATGTTTAATGAAGAGACAGGGTTGAAAGAGCTTCAGGACACGATAATCGAGGGGCTTAACACGATCGCGAAACAGGCAACGCATAAGGCCGGGCTCTCGACAGATGACATCAGTGAAATGACCCTAGTCTGCAACACGGCAATGCACCATATTCTCCTCGGCATCAACCCCGAATACATGGGTGTTGCGCCCTTTACCCCGGCATTGCACCATTCAGTGGACATAAAGGCAGAGCGCTTCGGCATCCACATACTGCCTGCCGGCAATATCCATGTCCTGCCTATTGAAGCAGGCTTTGTCGGCGCGGACAACGTCGGCTGTCTTATCGCAGACAAGCCGCATAAGAGAAAGGAAATGACACTTCTTATCGACATCGGGACCAACGGTGAGCTCGTTCTGGGCAATAGGGACAAGCTCATTTCCTGTTCCTGCGCAACAGGCCCCGCACTTGAAGGTGCGCAGATCGAATTCGGCATGCGGGCAGCGCCCGGAGCTATTGAGCGTGTCAAGATCGATCCCGAGACACTGGAGCCTGCCTATAAAGTCATCGGCAGCAACCGATGGAGCGATGGTGAGACCAATATGCAGGCCAAGGGCATTTGCGGGTCAGCTATAATCGATGTCATCGCCGAGATGTTCAGGGCCCGAATCCTGAAGAAGAACGGCCAGATCAACCATGACCTCACATCGAAAAGGATACGGAAAAACGACAAGGGTCTCAGCGAATATGTGCTTGCCTGGAAGCATGAAACGGCCATAGATGCTGACATTGTGGTCAACCAGAAGGATGTACGTGCCATCCAGCTGGCCAAAGGAGCCCTTTATTCCGGATGCCTGATCATGCTTCGCAAGCTTGGGATCAAGAAGTTCGATCGTCTTGCTATTGCCGGTGCCTTTGGAAGCCATATCGATAAGGTGGCGGCCATGGTGATCGGCATGTTCCCTGACTGCGATCTGAAAAAGGTCGAATACATCGGGAATGCTGCGGGAGATGGTGCCCGCATCGCCCTGCTCAGTACCGATGAGCGTAAAGAGGCCAACGTCATTGCCCGGGAAGTTGAGTATGTGGAACTCGCCCTTGAGGAGGATTTCAACGACCGATTCGGTGAGGCGATGCAGTTCCCTCATATGTTTGATGAATTCCCCCATCTTGAAGGGATACTGCCGAAGGAGACACAGACGGTCAGCTAATAACGGAACAACACGGGACACAGACACATGTGCCCGATGAGAAGGAGGAAAAGATGAAGATAACGTACATCGGGGAGACCAGGACAGCAACAACCGTTGACGGTAATGAGGTGAAGCTTGAAAAGGGGATGCAGCTCGAATGCATGGAAAAGGAGTATCACTCCGCGACCACGGTGAGGGCGGTGCTTGAATCCGGCTCCCATGTAAAAATCAAGCGTTCCGAGATCCGTAAGGTTTCCTGAAGTTCACATCTTGCATCAGGCGGAGCGACTTCGCCTGGAGCGAACCTGGCTCCGCCTGATTGTTTGATACGGAGAACCCTTTCTCTTGGCTGGGATCTCCGTATGTTCGATGCACTCTGCGTTCGTCAGATCTGTCATTCCTGACATCAGGACAGTCCAATATCGTCCTGCAAGAAACCTTGTTTGACGGTATTTTCTCCTGCGTGATAAGATAGCACTATGCCGCTTTACACCTACGAGGCCATTGATACTTCCGGCAAAAAAGTTAAGGAAACGATCTCTTCTGCTGACGAGGATACCCTCAAGTCAACCCTCAGGGGCATGGGTCTGGTGCCTCTCAGCATCAGGACCAGCGAAGCGAGGGAGAGCTCTTTTTTCCAGAGAATATCAAGCGAGGACATCCTGATCTTTACCCAGGAACTCGGCAATCTGCTTGACTCCGGCCTTCCCATTGACCGTGCTCTCTTCGTCCTTTCAGAGCATGCGGAGAAGAAGGCATTGCGGGCTATCATCAAGGAAGTCTATATCGATATCCAGAAGGGCAATACGCTTTCAAACGCCATGGGAAAACACAAGATCTTCCCCCGGTTATACATTAATATGATACGGGCCGGGGAGGCGGGAGGTATCCTCGAGGTAGTAATCAAGAGGCTGGTCGTGTTCCTCGAAACTACGTTGACGTTCAAAAAGGAAATCATCTCCGCGCTTATTTATCCGATCCTCCTGACGGTCGTTGGCGGTCTTGCCGTAACCGTCCTCATGCTGTATGTTATCCCGAACTTTTCGAAGATCTTCTCTGACATGGGACAGACGCTTCCTCTGCCGACTCTGATCCTGATAAAAGTGAGCGACATCTTTGCCTCCTATTGGTGGGCTTTCCTCGGGGGTATTATCGGTCTGGCAGTGCTGCTCAGGGGATATCTGAGGACAGCAGAAGGCAAGAACTATCTGGATAACCTGAAGCTGAAGGTGCCGGTGCTGAAGAAACTGAGCATGAAGTTCATCATTGCACGGTTCTCCCGCACGTTCGGTACGCTTCTTCAGAGCGGCGTCCCAATTCTCGAGGCCATACGGGTATCGAGGGATGTCATAGACAATGACGTCATCGCGCAGAAGCTGAGCGTGCTGGAAGAAGGGGTGAGCAAGGGAAAGGGTATATCGGTTCCCCTGCGTGAGAGCGGCGTGTTCCCTCCGATCTTCAACCAGATGGTGACCGTCGGGGAGGAAGCGGGAAAACTTGAGGAGACGTTCCTCCTCATCGCGGACCGGTTCGAGACCGATACCCGGAACCTGATCAAGCGGTTCGTGAGCCTCTTTGAGCCGGTGCTTATCCTGCTCATGGGTCTGGTCGTCGGCCTGATCGTTATCTCCATGCTGATGGGCATTTTCAGCATCAACGAGATACCTATCTGATGCAAGTGTGCATATCTAATTGAGTACGACAAAGGAGGATATATGGGATATAAGAGAATAGAGGGCCGTCTCAGGAACCGCAAAGGGTTTACGCTTATCGAACTTCTCGTGGTCATGGTGATCCTTGGCATGCTTGCCGCCCTTGTCGGGCCTCAGATATTCGGCAAGGTCGGCAAGGGGAAACAGTCGGCTGCGCGGACCCAGATCGAGATGCTCGGCCAGGCGCTCGACAGCTATCGTCTTGATATCGGCAAATACCCTTCTACGTCCGAGGGTTTAAACGCGCTGGTAACGAACTCCGGTGCACAAGGGTGGGATGGTCCGTATCTGAAGAAGGCCTTGCCGAACGACCCATGGGGCAAGCCGTATCAGTACCAGTCCCCGGGGACTCACGGAGACTATGACCTGTTCTCCTACGGCTTAGACGGGGCTGCTGGCGGAGAAGGTGAGAACAAAGACGTCAACAGCTGGGAATAGCAAAGGGGTAACGCTCCTCGAACTTCTCGTTGTCCTTCTCATTATCGGCCTGACAACTGCCATTGTGGCAGTTTCTGCCGGCCGGATGAGGGACAGCTCGGTGTTCAGAGAGGAAGCGCGGAAGATATATCTTACGGCACGACATGCCAGGGAGGTCGCGATCCTTGAACGGCAGGATGTGGCCCTGAAGATCGACGAAGAGGGGAACCGCTATTGGCTGGACTATGGAAAGGACAGGACCTCCGAGATGCACGCTGTTCCGAAAAAATTTCCCCTTTCAGGCAAGGACCTCTTCTTTTACCCGAAGGGCAACAGCTCGGGCGGTATCATAGAGATTAAAAATGAAAAGGGAACGAAATATGTTATCGAGGTGGATGAGGTCCTCGGCACGTCTGCGATCAAACGGCTTTAGCCTGATGGAGGTGATGGTCGCTCTCGCGATCATGTCGATCTCCGTGGTGGCGGTATTCCAACTCTACTCCCTTGCCCTGCGTTCCGTAAAAAAGGCGGACGACTATACCAGCGCGGTCCTGTGCGCCAGATCCATGATGGACGAAGCCTATGCCCTTCCGGACCTCTCGGAAGCTGCGGCGTCAAAGGATGCCGGGCCGTATAAAGTCGTCAGAGACGTCGCCGTGCAGTCGGCTTCTGAAGACGGGAAGACAAAGCTTTACCAGATAACGGTCACGGTTACCTGGCCCCCGTCGGGCAGCCTGAAAATCAGGGGTCTGCGGAGCATGTATGAACCTCAGGAATAGGCATGGCTTTACGCTTCTTGAGCTTCTCATCGCGATCTCGCTTTCGATCGTTATCCTTATAATACTTTTCGCGGCCATGCGCCTCGGCTACAAATCAGAGGCCAGGGGTACGGAACGGAGCGAGCAGACACAAAAAGTGCGTCTCATCAGCGACAGGATCGCATGGCTCCTGAGAGGAGCCTATCCCTTTTATCTCAATACGGTCGACGAGCAGAAGCTCTTCTTTGAAGGGAAGTCTGACCGTGCCGGCTTTGTGACCTCAAGTGTGGATGACCGCGGCCAGGGCCCAGAGGACCGGGGAGGGCTCAAGTGGATCTCGATCTTCACGGATAAGGAAGGCCTCAAGATACGGGAAAAGGTCTACTTTCTTAAGGACGTTTTCGATGACAGCGGTGGGAAAGTATATCTGCTTGACCCTGATATAAAGAAGATAGCGTTCGAATATCTCGATTTCTCCGAGGGCGAGAAGCAGGGAAGCTGGGTATCCGAATGGGACCCTGAGGACAAAGAAATGCTCCCGGCGGCGGTGAAGGTGCTGATGACCATCGAAAAGGACGGGAAAAAGATCGAATTTCCTGAGATGATCGTACGCTTTACAGCACAGAGAAAAACGGAAGGATAGCTTCTGCTACTTTATCTTTGAGCCTTCCGTAACGTCCTTTTCAGGTATAAGGATTACCGGCACCCCGTCAGCTCCCGTTGCGGCAAGCAGCATGCCCTGCGATTCGACCCCCATGAGTTTCGCAGGCTGGAGGTTCGTAACGACAACGATCTTTCGACCGATCAGGTCTTCAGGAGCATATGTCCTGCCTATTCCCGCTACGATCTGCCGCATGCCGCCGGTGTCGACCTGAAGGCAGAGCAGTTTGTCGGACTTCTTCACCCGTTCTGCGCTGACGACCTTGCCGATCCTGAGCTCCGCCTTTGCAAAATCCTGGATGGCAATGAGATTCGTATCTTCTTTCCGTTCCCCCTGAACAGAGGCTTCTGATTTTATCTCTCCGGTCATCTTTTTTTCTTTTTCGATTCTCGGGAAAAGCTGTTCACTCTTCCATGTTTTTATGGCGTAGCCGGGGAGCCATTCTATATCAAAGACCCCCTGGGGAAAGTCCTCTGCCCCTTTGATGCTCTCTGCGGTTTCCTCTGTCAGAGATCTGAGGCCCAGCTGCTTCCATATTTTCTCTGCGGTCCCGGGAACAAAGGGATAAAGGGACAGCGCAGTCAGTCTCAGCGTATTCCAGAGGTCGAACATGACATCCCTGAGCCGGTCGGGTTCGCTCCTGGCAAGCTTCCATGGTTCGGTCTGTGCTATATGGTTGTTTGCGGCACGCACCATTTCCCAGATATGGTCAAGGATGATGTTGAACTGCAGGCGAGACCACAGATCCTTATGGTGCGCTGATGCAAAGGCATTGACGCACTGACGGCCAAAGGTATTGTCTGCGCGGCCATACGGCGCCGGCTTCTCAATGGAGCCCGCGAAGTACTTCTCCGCCATGGTCATGAACCTGCTCAGGAGGTTGCCCAGATCATTTGCAAGGTCAGTGTTGATGCGGTTCACAAGAGCCTGTTCGGAATAATCGCCGTCAAGGCCGAAGGGGACTTCACGGAGCAGGAAATAGCGGAAGGCGTCTGCGCCGTATCTGTCCGCCATTGCGTGAGGGTCTACCACATTCCCCACTGACTTTGACATCTTCTGGCCCTCGATCGTCCACCAGCCATGGGCAAAGATATTCTCCGGGAGCGGCATGTTCAGTGCCATAAGCATCGTAGACCAGTAGACTGCGTGGGTGGTGAGGATATCCTTGCCCACGAGGTGGTGCTGGGCAGGCCACCAAAAATTCCCTTCTCCGGCCAGTTCTGCACCGGGAGCAAGATAGCGCGTTGCCGAGAAATAATTCACCAGCGCGTCGAACCATACATACGTGACAAAGGCGTCGTCAAACGGCAGGGGTATGCCCCATGCAAGACGCTGTTTCGGCCTCGAGATGCAGAGGTCGCCGAGAACATTGATCCTGAGGAACCCGAGCACTTCATTCTTCCTGGTCTCCGGCAGGATATATGCAGGATGTTGTTCGATGTATGCGATAAGGCGGTCCTGATATTTTGACATGAGAAAGAAATAGTTCTCTTCCCGGATCTGCTCGACGGGCCGTCCGCAGTCAGGGCAGTTTCCGTTCACCAGGTCTTTTTCTGTCCAGAACCGCTCATCAGGCGTGCAATACCAGCCCGCATAAGAGCGCTTTTCAATTTCTCCCCGGTCCCAGAGCATCTGGAGGAGCCCCTGCACAGTCTTTATATGGTTCGGGTCAGTTGTCCGGATAAAGGCATCGTTCGATATATCCAGCCGTTTCCAGATCGCCTTGAAATTTTCAACGAGCAGGTCGGCATGCTCTTTGGGTGAGCGGCCCTTTCCCAGAGCAGCCTTTTCCACCTTCTGGCCATGCTCGTCCGTGCCCGTCAGGAAAAAAACGTCCTGTCCGAGCAGCCGGTGATAGCGGGCAAGGACATCGGCGGCTATCGTTGTATATGCGTGCCCTATGTGGGGGATATCATTTACATAGTATATGGGTGTTGTAACGTAGAATCTCTTATTCATTCTTGGGCGGCTTCTTTTTGTGCCTTCTTCTCCTTCTTCTCTTATGCGGCTGTTTCTGCTGGTCTCCTGTCTTGTCGGCAGCGGTAACAGATCCATCAGCAGAGGGTTCTCCAACTGCCGCATATTCCTCGACCATCCCGGTCTCTGCCGGTTCAGGTGAAATCTCCTGTTCCGCGGTGTCTGCCTTTGCCTGCTGTTCTTTCGCGACCGGGGCAGGCAGGCCCTCGTGATATTCGTACCCGAGGCAGCACATCAGCCTGCCGCACGCGCCGGAGAGCTTACCGGTGTTCAGGGTCAGGTCCTGCTGTTTTGCCATCTTGATCGAGATGGGCTCGAACGTTGTGAGGAAGACCTTACAGCAGAGCTCTTTGCCGCACAGACCAAAGCCCCCTACAAGCTTTGCCTTGTCCCGCACCCCGATCTGGCGCATCTCGATGCGGGTCTTGAACCGCGCGGCGAGGTCCTTGACCAGTTCCCTGAAGTCGATCCTGCCGTCGGCTGTGAAATAAAAGACGATCCTTTTCTTGTCAAGCGTTGCCTCCGCACGCACCAGCTTCATCGGGAGACCCCGTGCCATGATCCTCTCGTAGCAGAAGCTCCTGGCTTCCTGCTCGAATTTCTCGTTCGCTGCCTTTTGTCTGAGATCGTCGTTTGTCACGATGCGGAGCACCTTTTTCAGATCCTTCGGGGAACTCTCGGCAGGATGAGGAGGCTCGACCACCGAGCCGATGTTCAGGCCGAACTCGGACTCGATCACAACCCTGTCACCACTCCGGAGGGCAAGACCGCCGGAATCGAAGTCATATATCTTCCCGCAGCTCTTGAACCGGATTCCGACTATGTCAGACACGTTACGGGACCAGTTCCTTTCTGAGCAGTGCTGATGTATAGTTCCATGTAAGAGATTTGTTCAGATTGAAAAACAGCATGTTCCTGATGAAGCTCAGTTCCTTATGAATATCTATTATACCCTGTAGACCGACAGATTTTCCCAGTCTTCCCAGGTTTTCGGCAAGGTCCTCGTTTATCAGCAGAGACCGGCGGCCGGTTATGTTGAGCACGGCGAGGTCTCTCATGAACAGGAGCGCATGGTCGAACCACCTCTCGACTTCTTCGCGGGAAGCCCAGCTGTCTTTTTCTGAGCGCAGCATGGCCTTCAGGAGATTTACGAACCAGTCCCTCTCTTCCCTGATGTCAGCGGTGAGCGCAAGCCCGGGCCGCCCCAGCGACAGTCGTACCGCCTGCTCCATGTCATCGTCGCCGATCTTGCCCTGCAGTATTCGCCTGCAGGAATCCAGGGAGAGGGGATGAAAGACTATCGCGGAGCATCGGGAACGGATCGTCGGGAGAAGCCTGTCGGTCCGAGAAGAGATCAGAATGATCAGGCTGTCCTCCGGAGGCTCTTCAAGGGTCTTCAGAAAAGTATTTGCTGCCTGCTGGTTCATCGTATCTGCATCGTCCACGATAACGACCTTCTTCCTTCCTTCATAGGGTCTGAAGGAAAGAGCCTCTTCTACCGATCGTATCTCATCGGTTTTTATCAGCCGTTCCTCGGGAGATATGAGTACGACATCGGGGTGGGAGCCCGAATCGATCTTTCGGCATGACTCGCACATATCGCAGGCATCAAGAGAGGCGACACCTGATGCCTGGCCGGCAGGAGGCAAAAGATTTTCCGGGGAGGTGTCAGCTTCGCTGCCGGTATTCAGGCAGTTCACGGCCTTGGCGAAATTTAATGCTGTAGTTTTCTTGCCGATGCCTGTTTCTCCGGAGAAGAGATATGCGCTGGCGATCCTCTTTCTCTTCAGGATGCCCAGAAGTATTGCAACCGCCTTTTCCTGACCGATGATATCTTTTAATGCCATGCCACGGGCTCCGCGGCACGTGCAACCCTGATTATCATACGTTCCTCTGTTTCAGGAATGCGACGACAATGTCCTTTACCGCTTCATGCACAGACTCAACGCTTTCAGCACAGGAAATGACGCGTATACGCTCAGGCTCTGCGGCGGCGATTTCATGAAATCCCGTTCTCACTCTTTGATGGAATGCGATATCCTCGAGCTCGAGCCGGTCGTTCTTGTTCATTTCTTTGTTTCTCCGCAATCCGGTCTCAACGTCGATATCCAGAAGCAGCGTCAGGTCAGGTCTCATGCACCCGGTTGCAACAGCGTCAAGGGCGTCTATGACCTGCCGGTCGATTCCTCTCCCATAGCCCTGATAAGCGCACGTAGAGTCGCAGAAGCGGTCCGTGAGGACGATCTCCCCCCGTGCAAGTGACGGAGCGATGACCTCTTTGATATGCTGTACGCGGGCGGCGTTGTAAAGGAGCAGTTCCGTTACATGATCCATGCCTTTGCTGTCAAGCGAAAGGAGGAGCTCGCGGATCTTTAGGCTTATCGGCGTGCCCCCCGGCTCAGCGGTCCGTACAACTCTATGGCCCTGGCTCCGAAGGAAGTCGGCAAGGAGGCCTGACTGCGTCGATTTGCCCGTGCCCTCGATGCCTTCGAACGACAGAAAGGCGCCCCTCATACCATTGTCTCTTTCAGACGCATAAGGAGCTGAAAGATCTTCACCGCTTCTTCGACGCTTCTCGATCCTGTTCCGCAGGAAGGGGTAAGGAGCATGCGGGACAGCAGGAGTTCGCGCGGGATATGCTCTGAAAATCTGCCGATCCCTTCCTGAAAACGAGCCCGGATTGAATCCGGGTTTTCGCCAATGACCGCATCGGATGTTGGGACAATACCCCACGCAAGATAACCGCCATTTTTGAGAAAATCCCCGCACTCCTGGTGGTAGAGCGCAAGCGTGTCAAGGTAATCATAGGCATCGAAGTTCACGATATCTGCGCCGCTCTTCATGACCATGGGCCAGTCTGCGTTGCCGCAGCAGTGAATGGCGGCGATGCTTCCTTCAGTCTTTATGGTTGCGATTATCTCTCGGAGAAGCCGCAGTGCCTCTTCAGAACTGACGCCGAGGTAGCTTGAGCTTCCGAGTGCGGAAAGGATCGGTTCATCTACGAAGATAACGACCTTTTCCGCATGCTGCTTCAGCATGTCAATTTGCCACCGTGTCTTTGCCTGAAGGAGCATGAGAGATATCTCGCGGAATTCTTCATCAAAATAAACTGCCTTCCCGCTGACATCCTTGAGGCCGAGCGAAAAGGTGAGCGGGCCCGTGACCTGCCCCTTGAGATATGCAAAGCGCCTCCCCCTGATCATTTTGAGCAGTGCATGCAGGCCCTGTGCATGGTCTTCGGAGATAGCGATTCTGCTTTCGGTTGTGCAGCTCTCGTAGAACCGCTCCAGTTCGTCCGATCCGTTTCTGTCGACCCATATCATCTGTTTCTCCGTGTCCATTCTGAGAAACGGAAGTCCCTCAGCGTACTGCGGGATCATGAGTTCCTTGAAGGATATGGCGGGGAACTGGGGCCAGAAGGGGATGTCGAAAGAACTGAGCACAAGCCTGCAGCCGTCCGTAACGCTGCGGTGTGGGAGGCTGCCTATGCCCGTTGTGGTAAATGGGTTAATCATCTTTGATGATACCCTATCAACGGACAACGTTTCAAAGTCTTTTTGTCCGCTTGAAGTATAATAAGACATGAAAAGGCTGATTCTTTTCGTGCTGATCCTCTGTCCGTCCTTCGCACAGGCCTTCATGCCCGACGACGAAATTGCTGCGCTGCAGAAGACAACCGCCGGCTGGAATGCCGGCGACAGGATAGCCTTTTGGGCAGAGCAGTTCGTCGGTGTCCCGTATGACCCTGATCCCCTTGGCGACTATGTTCGCAGAAATATTATTGTCGCGGACGAGCGTGTCGATTGCATGTATCTGACGTTCAGGGCAGTAGAGCTTGCACTGGGAAGAGACCCTGAAGAGTCTGTGGACCTTGCCCTTGACAAGCGTTTCCCGGGAAGGGGCATCGTTGAGAACGGGAAAGTCGGGAATTACCCTGATCGTTTCAGGTATGGCGAGGATATGATCGAAAGCGGCAAATGGGGCAGAGAGATCACGGCAGAACTCGGCGTTACCGTTTCCCTTGAGGGCAGCAGGGGCCGGAGACGAGTTTTCATGATAGCGAAGCAGGGGATCTCCGAGGCGCTCGACAGGCTCAGGAACGGCGACATCATCTTTTTCGTGAAGGCCCCTAAAAAAAGAACGGACAAAGAGATCATCGGCCACATGGGCATCATCAAGCGAGAGCGCGATGCCGTCTATCTTATCAGTGCGTTTGGCCAGAAGAACAAGGGGGGAATGGTGAAGAAGGTTCTTTTTTCAGAGTACAGCGCTGAAATGCCCTTTGTCGGGATAAAGGTGACCCGGCTGGACTGACCGCAGGCTGTCCGGAATGCAGCAGTGCCGTATGTAACCGACCGGGCTGATTACTTGTTCCTCCTCTGATGTTTGGTCTTCCTGAGCAACTTTTTGTGCTTATGCTTGCTCATCTTCTTTTTACGCCACTTGACAACGCTTCCCACAGACTCACCTCCTTCTTGTAATGATCATGCGAATGTCGTAGTGCCGGCTATTTTCTGCCGGCTGAGTCCTTGCCGTATTCCCTTGCCTGGTCGATGAATGCTTCAAGCTGTATTTCGGTTGTAAGAGATTCCGTACCGTCGTAGGGGATGCTAAGATAGGGGATCCCGTAGGCGTTCTTGACGCCTCGCAGGAGGGCGTTCACGATTGTCCCCGGCATACATCCGAACGGCATGGCATTGACGATACCCGAGGCCCCCCTCTTCACCAGGTCTATGCTCTTCCCTATGCTGAGGATCGCCTCACCTTCGAACGAAGCATCGATATAGGGACGGGCGTTCCTGATCAGAATCCTCGTGTCAGGTTCGTGCAGTGTTCTCAGGAATCCTGCAAAATGCGTCCCCATCCTGTGCTCGACTCGCTTTTGAAAGAACCTCTTTAACAGAAGAGTAATCATACCAGAGAGGTCTTTTTTAATCAAGACCTTACGGATTCCCATGAGATTGACATAACTGATCCACTCGTCGACCGGAGTGAGATATGCTTCACCGCCCAGTGCCTCGATCCTGCAGATGAGGTCTTCATTTGAAAACCTGTTTGACCTGACGAAGATCTCACCGATTACGCCGATGAGCGGTCTGGGTTCCCGTGATACGGCAACATTTTCGAACTGCCGCTTCGCATTCACCAGAACGTCGGTAACATTGCTCTCCCTGTTCTTCAGGGCATTGCAGACCTTCAGAAGATATTCTTCATAAATCTGGCCGGAAACCCCTCTGTCGACCTCATAGGGCCGTGTCTCGCGGAGGCACTTTTTAAGAAGGCTCACAGCAACGATACCTTCCCACGTTGTCGCGGCATAGTCCTTTCCCACGATACCGAGATGCTTGTAGAATTCCTCATCCTGGTTCGGCGAGAAGACCGGGAGGTTCTGCATGCCCAGGTCCCGGATCACCATGCGCTGAAATACGTTATACTGGCCGAACCTGCACGGGCCGGTGCCCGACGGCATGAAAAAGGCCGCACGGTCCGGATCGAATCCCGGCTCCAGGATCTTCCTGACCATATCGCCGGTCGTAATCGCGCAGGGGTAACATTCCTTGCCGGAGACGAACCGTTTGCCGAGATCAAGGGATTCCTGCGTGGACTCCGGCAGCACCTCTGCTTCAACCCCGCATCGTGAAAACGACGCAGCAAGCGCGTATGCGTGGTCTGACATACGGGGGATGTATACTGTCCGCCGTGATCTGCCGGGGAGTGCCGCCCCGTGCTCTAACCGGCTTTTTGGGGCAGAATTGCTGCGAACGGTACCGCTGCTGTTCGACCGGTCCCGTATACTGTCAAGGAACGCTTCACAGCGGGTGACGGCTCCGGCATCGGCGCTGTGCGCGTCAAGCTCAAGATGAAGCCAGGATCTCCCGGCCATTTCCTCCTCAAAGAACTTCAGGATGAAGGAGTCCGGTCCGCAGGAGAAATTGCCGATATAGACCGCATCCAGAAGCGGATGCGCTGTAATGGTGCGGGCCGCGCTGAGAATCCGCTGGCCTGCCCGCCAATACATGTTCGGCCAGGTCTTCCGTACATCAACATCAGAGAGAGGAAGAAAGTCCATCGGAATGGTGAGGACGCCGAGGCCGCCCACCTTTCGGGGGATGTCGAGGTTCATCCCGCGATCAAATGCATTGTAGGCCCGTCCGACGATGACAAGGGCTTTCCGGGTCAATCCTGAAAGGACCTCCTGCCCTTTTTGTTGTATGGCGCTGACGAAATTCTCCTGTGCCTTTTCCGCGACGTTCATGGCAGCGGCAAGTTCAGAGGCAGAGATGCGGAACCCTTTGAGACAGCTGAGGAGTTCGCTCTGCAGTTTTTTTCTGCCCAGGGCAAGTCTGACCACAGGAGCGAGAATAGATGCAGAAGGGAACGCCGTCCGCGCCATGTAAGAGATGGTCTGCGTATAAGGGCAGGCGAGAGCGCTGCCGGAACCTGTGCCGCTGGTGTTAAGGTCTACAAAACTCGGGACAAGAACGGTATCAATCCCTTTTTTCAGAAGGAAGGCGATGTGACCATGGGCGGCCTTGACCGGGAAACATGTTTCAGCAAGAATGGTTTCATTGCCGAGATCTATGATGTCTCTTCCGGTTTTCGGCGAGACCTCCACATCGAAACCGAGTTCCCAGAGCAGGGTGCTCCAGTACGGAAGGAAGTCATGGAAATAGAAGATATAGGGGATGCCGATCCTGCCCCTCGTCTTCTTCTGCTTCATGCCCCCTGATGCACGCACGTCCTGGTATGCGACATGATACTTCCAGAGCATGTCGTCCCTGAAGGCAAAAAGATCGGGCAGCTCGGCTGATGTTTTTTTCTTTTTTACATCGTATTTATCGCATCTGCCGCCATAATACAGGTAGTTTTTCTCGCCTTCGACCCGGACGCGGTTGATCTCGCATATGTTCGGGCAGCCCTTGCATTCAAACGATGATATCTCATACAGGCGTCGTGAGATATCAAACCCCTTGAACTGCGACTTGCCATTGCCGGACGAGGCTTTCTCCCCATGTTTTTTTGCGATGAGCGCCATGCCGATGGCTCCCGTGACGTCATGGTGCTCCGGCACAATGACCTTCTTGCCGAGATAGTTCTCGAACGCGGCGACGACGGCCTTGTTAAAGGCAACGCCCCCCTGAAAGAATATTTTATCGCCAATGGCCCGCTTGCAGACAACGCGGTTGATATAGTTCTGAACGATCGAATATGCAAGCCCGGAAAGCAGGTCCTCTTTTGCTACCCCCTTCTGGAGGTTTGCCATGAGGGAGTTCTCCATGAATACGGTGCAGCGTTCTCCGAGCCTGCAGGGGTTCTGGGCCCGGAACGCTGCATCCTGGAACGACCCCTTGACAGAGATGTTCAGTTTTTCCGCCTGCTCCTCAATGAACGACCCGGTGCCGGCAGCACAGGCTTTGTTCATCTCGAAATCGACAATGACCCCGTTCTTGAGAGAGATATATTTTGAATCCTGTCCCCCGATCTCGAATATGGTGTCAACATCTTTATCTATATATGCTGCTGCCGTGGCCTGTGCGGTGATCTCGTTCTTCACAATATCGGCACCGATATAATCGGCGATCATGTAGCGCCCTGAGCCGGTCGTGCCGACCCCTGCGATCTCCACCCCTCTGCCGATCTCGGTGCCGATCTCCTCAAGCCCCTGTTTGACCGCCTCGATAGGCCTTCCTGCAGTCATGAGATATCTTTTGGCAAGCACCGTGCAGTCCTCATCGATCACTGCGAGGTTGGTGCTTATGGAGCCGATGTCCACCCCAAGATATGCTTTCCTGTGAAGTGATGAGGCCGGCAGCCGGGATATTTTTTCGCGTCTGCCCGCAGATGCATCAGCCGTAAGCAGGTGCCTCCGCGGAAAATCACCGGCAGCATCGAGCAGGGGGGTGAGACCCTTTTCAGCCTGTCTGCCAGTAACGATATACTCCCGGAGCGTTTGAAGAGAGAAAGCATTGCGTTTGCCGGTATCCCTGTCTTTCAGGGCTGCGCCTATAGCGCCCATAAGTGCGAATTCCTCAGGGATGAAGAGTTCCTCTATCCCGAAGACCTCCCTGAACGCTCTGACCATGCCCTTGTTCGCCGCTACTCCCCCCTGGAAGGAGACCGGGTAATGGAGGCTTCTTCCTCTGGCAATGGAGCCTTTAAAGTTCCGCGCCACGGCAAAACAGAGGCCGGCCACGATGTCCTCCACCGGCGTGGCGATCTGCTGCAGGTGTATCATGTCCGACTTGGCAAATACACTGCACCTTCCCGCGATCCGCGGAGGTTTTTTAGACCGGCAGCTGTGATCGCTGAACTCCTCGATGGACAGGTTGAGGCGCTCTGCCTGCTGGTCAAGAAACGAGCCAGTACCCGCTGCGCAGACCGAGTTCATCGAAAAGTCCCTGGCAGCAGACGAATCTTCGTTGAGGAATATCAGTTTCGAATCTTCGCCGCCCAGTTCGATGATGGTCCTGATCCGGGGATACAGCATCCTGGTCGCGTAAGCGTGAGCAACCACTTCATTCACCGGGGGGATGCCGAGAATTTCACCGATCAGTCTTCCGGCAGAACCGCTAAGCGAGAGAGAGCAGTCCTGGGCGGACGCAGGCACATGGGAGAGCGTTTGCGTCAGAAGATCAAGGGATATCTGAAGCGGTCTTCCCTTGTGGCGCTCATACGCGCGGAATACAATTCTTCCTTTTTCATCAAGGGCAACAATCTTTGCCGCGACAGAGCCGGCGTCAAGACCGATATAGTTCATAGGAGGTTAACAAATTATATCATAAAAAAATTCTCTACGGGCATGCCCGATGGTATTTATGATGGCGCTGCTTATTGCGACCTGTGGAGCGGGCATGAAATTTGTTTATACTTGATGCATGTCCAAGATAAAATCAATAAAAGGCTTTACCCTGATCGAGCTCCTGATCGTTGTTGCTATTATCGGCATACTGGCAGCTATCGCTGTCCCGGGGTATATCGGCATGCAGGAGCGGTCCCGGAAAAAGGCTGTCCTCAGAACTGCTCAATCGTCGGTGCCGGATCTGCAGCAGTGGCTTTCGTCAGCCAAAAAGGTCGGCTTTCAGCAGACGCTTCATGAAGTTGATACCAACGGAGACGGACATGTCGACAGCAACGATATGCAAAACAGCGCTCTTAATGCAGATTTCGCCATACAGGACCAGCTCTGTTCCCGTTTCATAGAGGCCCGGTACAACTTCCAGCCGGAGATGTCTCCCTGGGGGAATCACAGCCTTTGGCTCGCAGGGCCTCCGCAGCCGGGGAGAATAACATGTTCCCATGGTCCGAGCGGCCCTACGATATTGCTTTCTGCGGCAGATGAGGACGGCAACCCCGTATATGTTAAGATCGTCTCCACTGATTGATTGCTCTTTATGCATGCCGTAATTTGACACGATAGTGACAAAAATTGTCAGCAGGAGCTTGTAAACGCAGGGAAAAGAATGTATATTATGCAAAAGCAAGGCATTATATTTTGTTCATATTGGCATGGAACGTGCTTTTTTTAGATAGTTATTTCTTATTAAGGAGGTGAGGCAGGAAGCACCAACTTATGGATCAAGTGGCTGTTTACGGCCATGATTAATTTAGAATAATTCATAAAAGGAGGAAGGTTTTATGTACCAGGCAATGCACAATGTCAAGAATCAAAAAGGCTTTACCCTGATCGAGCTCCTGATCGTTGTGGCGATCATCGGTATTCTCGCCGCGATCGCTATCCCGGGCTACATCGGCATGCAGGAAAGGTCAAGGAAGGGCGCGGTCGTAAGGGCAGCTGAAGCAGCAGTCGCAGACCTTCAGGGCTGGCTCACCGCAGCAAAGAAGACCGGCATCCAGCTCACCCTTGTTGAGGTGGATACCAATGGTAATGGTATTGTCGAAAGCGCTGCCGACCAGAACAATAGCGATCTGGCAACCACGTACGCTGCCGCAGACGGTCTGTGTTCCGCGTACATCATGGCCCGCTGGAACCTGAACAACGAGCAGTCCCCCTGGATCGCGGGCCAGTCGCTCTGGTCTCCCGGGTCTGCGGCTACGAGTGGTACCATCACCTGCGGGCATCCCGGCAGCGGCAACATTACGGTCAATGCATACGATGCGACAGGGGCAATGCTGTACACAAAGGTTATCGCGTCTGACTAGTCCTTTGCACTTTTTCCGTTATCTGAAAAGGGAGGAGAGATGATCTCCTCCCTTTTTTCTGGGACCGCGCTGCATGCCTGGCAGCGCAGGGTGTCCGTCATACTCCTTGCCCTGTTCTTTCTGTCCGTTTTTCTCCGGATAAGCTGCATAAGGATATGGGACTTCGATTTCTGGTGGCATATTGCCACTGGAAGGAACGTCGTGGAGACCGGGACTATCCCTGCCGAGGACCCCTTCTCCTTTGTAACTCAGGAGAACCGGGGCAAATTTGAAACCACCAAGTACCGGGAGCCGTTCCTCATGCGGCAATACTGGCTTGCGCAGGTATTGTTCTATGGCTTGTACGAATATTTCGGGGGATGGGGTGTTGTTCTGCTGCGGTCGGCGCTTCTGACGCTGACCGTCTTTCTGGTCTATGTCGGGCTGCGCAGGTCTGCAGTCCCTCTGCCTGTCTCTCTGTCGCTGGTTGTCCCGGTCTTTTTTGTTTTTTTGCAGCAGTTTTCTGCAGACCGCCCAGTCCTGTTCAGTTTTCTTTTTGGAACCATTGTTTTTCTCCTGATAGAGGAATATCATCGCAAGCCCGGAAAGCTGCTCCTGCTGCTGCCTGTGGCCATGCTCCTCTGGTCTAATCTCCATGGCGGCTTTGTATTTGGCCTCGTCATGATCGGTACGAATCTGCTTATTGAAGCGGTCTTGTATCTGCTGAGAAAATCAGCATTCTCGCGGGAGGAGTTCCGTTTTTACTGTTATTGTATGCTGGGGGGGGCAGCGGCATCGTTCTGCAACCCGAACGGCTTCCTTGTCTTTTATATGTTCATGCCCCATTATGACTATTTTTATGAGGGCATCCAGGAATATCAGCCCCTGATTGTGTATCTGAGACGGCCGTCGCTTCCCGTGGACAAAAATATTTTTGTGATTCTCGGAATTCTTGTGCTCAGCATCTTGAGAATCCATAAAATGCGTATTTCGCAGATAGTTCTCCTGATAGGGGTTACGGTGATGGGGGCCCAGTCCATGCGTTATTTCTCTTTTACCGTAACGGTTGGAATACTCATAAGCGGGCCCCAGGTCTTCAGGTTATGGGAAAGCATGATTGACAGGTATTTTGTACGCGCAAAGCCGCAGATAGAAAAGCTTGGAGCTGCTGTTCTTGTGGTCTTCACCCTGGTGATCTTTGGCCTGAATTATCAGCAGTTCGTGAAGGCGATCCCCCATTTGTCCAAGGCCCCGATCACTCCGCCCTCGCAGTATCTCGGGAAGTTCATCCGGGAAAGTGCCATACCGGGCCGCATGTTCAACTCCGACTTTCTCGGCGGCTATCTGGTCTGGGAGCTTTATCCATGGAAAAAAGTATTTGTCGATACCCGTCAGATCGATATAGCGTCGCATGTTGAATTCAATACGGTCATGATCGCCGCTCCCTCAATCGACAAGAAACGTCCTGTATGGGAGCGCCTTCTTTCGACCTATGATGTGAATATCCTTGCCTTCCATATGATGTCGCTCGAAGGCAAAATGTGGGGTCTGACAAAGGACCTCGTCGACAACCCGCGCTGGAAGCCGGTCTTTAACGACGGTTTTTCGGTGGTCTTTGTGAGAAATATTGACGGAAACAGTGCATTGATAAAGAAGTATGGGATGAGCAGGGAGGACCTGCTCTGGTCCATTATCCGGTATGCGTCGGGTGCAGCCCTGCTTGATGTACAAAACAAGGCTTACTATTATGATATCGGTTTTGCGTTCGAGAAGATGGACAAACCCGAACAGGCTGAAAAGGCATACCAGCATGTCCTGCGGCTCGACCCTCAGGATGCCGATGCGAAGGCCGCCCTCAACAGGATGAGGTCCGTCCGCGAGAGCGGCAGCCCTGCGCAATGATGTGCTATCATTACAAAACGGATTCAGATCGCGTATTTAAGGAAGAAGGAGGATCGCTGATATGAACAGTAAGGGTATAACTTTGATAGAGTTGCTGATCACCGTTGCCATTGTCGGTCTTCTTGCCATGATAGCTATTCCCGGGTATCTTGGCCAGCAGAAAAGGGCTGCGAGAACAGAAGCGTATACCAATCTTGAGAATCTGCGGCTTCTCGAAGAGCAGTTCTATGCAGAAAACGGAAGATATACCGTCAGCTTAGGCACATGCGCCAAGGATAATCCTGGTAATATTACCCAGATCCAGCAGGGCGGTGCCGCGCTAGATCCCGCTAATGATCTTCCCGGGTTCCGCCCAGGCCCCAACACCATGTACAGCTATTGCATCGAGCAGGACGAGACTATGGACGGCACTGGATTGTCCGGCTGTTTCGCGGCCCGGGCGTTCGGCAACACCGGCACCCGTGTTGACCTCGATCAGTTTGACGTAGACTGCCGAAATAACAGAAATTTCTAGTGGGCATTGAGCTGCGTTTAGAGGAAGACAGGCGCAAGGTTGTCTTCCTTCTCTTGCTCTGCCTGTCGCTGCTCGGGATTCTTATCTATTCGAGGGTGTTCTTCGGCCCTTTTCTTTTCGATGACCGGAGCGGTATTATTGAGAACGAGACGGTCAAGAGCCTTTCCCGGTCGATCGCAAATATCTCTGACAGACGCTATATCGGCAACCTTACCTTCTCGTTCAACTATTATTTCAGCGGTCAGCGCGTCTTCGGATATCACCTCGTAAATATCCTTGTCCATATCTGCAACGCGGTCCTGACCTATCTTCTTGTCCGTCTCCTGTGCGCTGTTCCGGGCATTGCAAGGGATGAACGCTCAACATCATTTCTTGCGCTCTCGGCCGCGTTCCTTTTTGTGGCGCACCCGCTCCATACGCAATCTGTGGCATATGTCTCGCAGCGGGTGACCGCGCTTGCGACCCTGTTCTATCTTTCATCAGTTATCTGTTACCTGAAGGCAAGGGCTCTCGACAGGGGACCTTCCCCGGGTGTCTCCGCACAACAGATCGTATTCTATGCGTTGGCTGTGCTGGCTGCCCTGGCCGGACTGAAAACGAAGGAGATCGTTGCAACCCTTCCGCTCATGATCATCAGCATCGAACTTTTCTGTTTCAATGACGGAAGACGGTCTGCGAAAAGGGTGGGTATCCTGCTCGGCATGCTGGTTCTTGCAGCTGCGGCATATATGATGATCGGCAAGACCGGGCGGCCGCTCGCAGAAGTGCTTTCGAGCATTGACGCGGCTTCGAAGGAAACCGTGTCAATATCCCGTTCAGACTATTTCTTCACGCAGTTGAGGGTCATTGTCACCTATCTGCGTCTGCTTCTGCTGCCGGTGAACCAGGTGCTGGATTACGACTATCCGAGGTTCACGACCGTTCTTGCCCCGGCAGTTCTCGCGTCGTTTGCTCTGCTGAGTTCCCTGGTCTGGCTTGCTGTTTGGGCATACAGAGGAAACAGAATGGTGTCTCTGGGTATTGCCTGGTTTTTTATCGCTCTTTCCGTTGAATCCGGCATTATTCCCATTCGCGATGTCATCAATGAACAGCGCGCCTATCTTCCATCCATAGGGTTCCTGATTGCCGCGCTCGCTGCCCTGGACAGTGCCGTAGTCAAGGGAAAGCTCCGTATGGCGATCGTTGCGGCCCTGGTCATCCTGTTCTCTGCGGGTGCGTATGCCCGGAACCGGGTCTGGACAAGTCCCGAGCATCTATGGGCTGATGTCGTGACAAAAGCGCCACTTAACGCGAGGGGGTACAATAACCTGGGTACTGTCTATAAGGAGAGGAAGGAGTATGACCGCGCCATTGCATGTTTTGAAAAATCGCTGCAATTGCAGGCCGACTTTACCGCCCCTTATTATAATCTTGGCGATGTCGAGTACCAGCGCGGCAATTACGGGAAATCCATTGAATACCTTAACAAGGCCCTGGGTGCCGGCAGAAAGGACAGGCTGAGCACCCTCGATGTGCTGAACAAACTTGGCAGGACATACGGTGCGATGGGACAGTATGACAGGGCAATAGAATATTTTCAAAAGGCGCTCAGCATATATCCCGACTCGTTTGTGCTCATCAACAATCTTGGTGTTCAGTACATCAAAAGCAACAGGCCCCGGCTTGCCATCGCGTTGTATGAAAAAGCCCTGAACGTAAGGGAAGATTATACGATGTACGTAAATCTTTCCGCGGCGTATGCACTCGTAGGGGAAAATGAGAAAAGCAGGCTGCTGAGAGAAAGGGCAACGGAAATCAAAGCCCGGCAGTAGCAATATGCGTGGCGTGCTGCAAAGGACATATTTGCCTCCCCCGACGTTAAAGGATGAGGCCGTACACGATATCTATCTCGCGGACCATAAAACCCGATTTCAGGTAGAAGTTCATCGCCGAGATATTCTTTGCCTGGGTTCTCACCCTCACGTTTCTGACCCTGTTATCGCTGAACCACTGCAGGGCTGTATGAACCATTTTCGTGCCATATCCCCTGCGCCGAAACATCGGCCTCAGGCCGATGAGAACGATTTCACCGATGCCCCTGGCCTTTTTGCAGCAGGTTATGAATCCCCCGTTCGGGAGATAAAAGACGATGTCAGCAGCTCCCTTTCGCACGGAGTTTTCTGCCCATTCCTGATAAATAGTGTCAGCATCTCTTTTTGAGAAAAAAGGGTCATGATAGAAGCGGCTCTGTGTAAAAAGCGAGCGGGACATTTTCCTGATCTCCGGGATGTCATGCTCATCGGCGATGCGGATGGTTTCCGGGGTCTGCGGCTCGACGCATATTCCTCCGGACAGGATATCAATATCTTTCTGCCACGTTATGCCGATGTCGGAAAGATAAAATCCTGATGACTCCAGCAGGCGGATGATTCTTTCATCATGGCCCTGAACTTTACAGGTTACATACGCGAACCCCCCGGAGGCGGCTCTTTTCAGGTCAGCGACGAGGGTGGCGCGGCTGGCTGCAGTTATGGTCAGCCTGCCGATTTTCTTGCCGAGCAGGGTACTGTCCCAGACGAGCTCCCGAATCATGCGGTCACAACAAGGTTTCCCTGGTGATGTAGAGCGGCCTGCCTTGCACTTCCTGATAGGTCCGCCCAAGATACTCGCCGAACAGGCCGAGCATCAGGAGTTGGACGCCACCCACAAAAAAGATCGAGACAATGATGGAAGCATAGCCAAGGACGGGTATATCATGAAATATCTTCTGATAGATGAAATAGAGCCCAATGAGCATGCTGATGCAGGCACACAGGAGGCCTGTGTAGGTAGCAAGCCGCAACGGGACTGTTGAAAATGAGGTTATCGCATGGAAGGCGAGGGCGAACATGCGCGGTATGTTGTATTTGCTCTTTCCCTTCGAACGCGGCGCATGCTTCACGTCCATGGTCGTGACATTGAACCCTACCCATGCCATCATGCCATGGACGAACCGTGCCCGCTCCCGCATCTGTTTCAGTGCGTCCACCATACGCCTGCTCATGATCCTGAGCATGGTCTGCCCCTCCGGGATGGCGACCCCGGAAAATCTTCTGAGCATCCACCAGAAGAGCTTCGATGTCATTTTCTTGAACAGGCTGTCATTTCGCACTTCCCTGATGCCGTAGACCAGGTCATGTCCCGCGTTGAACAGCGCGTACATCCGCGGGATTTCCTCCGGCGGGTCCTGCAGGTCCCCGTCCATGAGGACAACTGCTGAGCCGCGGCAGTTGTCGAGGCCGGCGGTGAGTGCTATGTGATGGCCGAAGTTGCGCGCGAAGGTAATTCCTCTGACCCGGCCATCGCGACGGTGCAGGTCCCTGATGAGCTCCCAGGAACGGTCCCTGCTGCCATCATCGACCATGATGATCTCATAGTCTTCACGGGATTGTCCGGAATCCGAGCAGAGTTTCTCGAGTATGGGGGTAAGCCTCTCATGAAGTTCCGGGATGTTTTCTTCCTCGTTATAGATAGGGATGACTACTGAAATGAACACCTGAGAGTCCGGCATGCCTCGTCCCTGCTCTCCTTGAAAAGGCTTTAAGTATTTTTTCCGTAAAGATTTTATAATATTGCGCATGAAAAAGATAGAGTTCTTCAGACACTGTATAGATGATAAAGACATCGAACGTGCGTCTGCGGTCCTTCGTTCCATTTTCCTTACGACAGGCGGGGAGGTCGCAGAGTTCGAGAAACTGTTTGCTGCCTATACGGTCCAGGAGCATGCCATAGGTCTTACCAGCTGTACGGCTGCACTTCATCTCAGCCTGATCGCGCTCAATGTCGGCACCGGGGATGAGGTGGTAACAACGCCCATGAGCTTCTGCGCAACAGCCAATGCTGTCCTGCACGCGGGGGCTGCACCGGTGTTTGTGGATGTGGAGGAGGGGACCGGCAACCTGAACGCGGAGCTCATTGAGGCTGCCATCACCGAACGGACCAGGGCGATCATTCCGGTTCATCTGTACGGGCAGATGTGCGATATGAAGAGGATACGGGCAATTGCCGATAAATACCGCCTGCATATCATTGAAGACGCTGCGCATGCGATTGAGGCTTCACGGGACGGTGTCAGGGTGGGGCAACTTGCAGACACTGCGTGCTTCAGTTTTTACGCAACAAAGAATATCACATCCGGTGAAGGGGGCGCGGTGACAACGGGGAATCCCCTGCTCGCGGATGAATTGAGGATGCTCCGGCAGCACGGGATAGACCGGGGAGCAGCAGACCGTTATACCAAACGGTACGAACATTGGGACATGCCGCTTCTCGGATGGAAATACAATATGGACAATATTCAGGCAGCTCTCCTTATCGGCCAGCTCGAACGTATCGACATGCTCCATAAGCAGCGGGAAGAGACGTGGCGGGCTTACGAAGAGGCCCTGAAAGATGTTCGAGATGCGCAAATGCTCAGGACCATTGCAGGTGTTCAGCATGCGCGGCATCTGCTTACGGCCCTTGTGCCTGCCCCCAAACGTGATCGGCTCCTGTGGGCCCTCCAGAACAGAGGTATCGGCGTTGCCGTAAACTACCGTCCGATCCATCTTTTAAAATACTACCGTGAAAACTTTCTGTATAAGGAAGGCGATTTTCCGATCGCTGAAGAAATAGGGAGACGCACGATATCTCTGCCGTTCTATCCTGATCTCACACGCGATGAGCTTGCCTATGTCGTACAGGTTCTCAAAGAAGAGCTGAACCAGTAATCACGAAGGGGGATTCTTGTGAAAACAGTTCTCGTGACCGGCGGAGCCGGTTTTATCGGCAGCAATTTCATCCGGCATATATTCAGAAAATATCCTGAATATAAGATCATGGTGCTTGATGCGCTGACCTACGCCGGAAATATCGAGAATATTCCCCAGGAGATCAGGGACTCGGAGCGTTTCGAGTTCTGGTACGGAGATATCAACAATCTCGACCTTATGAATGATCTTGTGGCAAGATCCCAGGTGATCGTGCATTTTGCCGCTGAGACCCATGTCGCACGTTCCCTCTACCTCAACCGCGTCTTTTTCACGACGGATGTCCTGGGGACCCAGTCAGTGGTAAACGCGGTCCTGAAACATTCCGATACCGTTGACCGGTTCATCCACATTTCAACATCAGAGGTCTATGGGAGCGCGCGTGTCGAGCCCATGGACGAGGGTCATCCCCTTGAGCCGACGACGCCCTATGCTGCGGCCAAGGCCGGTGCGGACAGGCTTGTGTCCTCCTACGTCGTTTCCTATGGTATCCCGGGCGTTATTATACGACCGTTCAATAATTACGGTCCCAACCAGCACCTGGAGAAGGTGATCCCCCGATTCATCACAAGCGCCATTCTGGGGGAACCTTTTACGATCCATGGCGACGGTTCTGCGGCACGCGACTGGCTGTATGCCGAAGATACCGCAGAGGCGGTTGACCGGGCTATCCACGCACCTCTTGAAAAGGTCAGGGGAGAGGTGTTCAACCTGGGCACCGGCGTCAGTATCAGCGTGATCGAGATCGCAAGAAGAATAGCTGACATCTTCGACATTGCCGGAGCCGATTTCACGTTTATGGAAGAGCGCTTCGGCCAGGTGCAGAACCATATTTCTTCTACCGATAAGTCCGAAACGGTCCTCGGTTTCAGGGCCAAGACCTCATTTGCGGACGGTCTTCAGAAGACCATCCAGTGGTACAAGGAAAACAGGCACCTTTGGGAAAAACAGATGACCATGAGAAAGGTGCCGGTCAAGAGCAGGGACGGTAACATCATTTGGTATTGAATGAGGTGATCCCGCCATATCATGCGGCAGACGAATCTCCCGGGGAAGCCGGGAACAAAAGAATAACCGGGGGAGTCGTTCTCCTGGTCGGCGGCATTCTTCTGATACTTGTTGCCGGCGTCCTGAAAGCGCTTTACAGTTTGCCTTTCAGCGGGACGTTCCTTTGGTACGCTGGTGCCATGGTCGCTTTTTATCCCACAGGATATTGTTTGGTTCGCCTGACCCGCGGCCAAAGCGGCGAGTTTTTCCTGGACGTCTCCCATGCTATGGCACTTGGGGTTGCGCTGATGCCTCTTGTCTATAGTTTGTTCAGGCGTCTCAGCCATCCGGAGTTTATTTTTATCTTCTGTGCAGTTTTTCTGATCGTCTGGCTCGTTCTTGCCATGAGAGATTATCGGAGGAAAGAACTTGTCCCGGAGACGTCGCTCTATGATATTGCGTCGGTTTGTTCTTTGGTTCTGCTCGTGCTCGTTCTGCTGCATCTTTCTCATTTCACCGATGTGCTCCTGTTGGACGATGGCTTCAAGATCCGCAGCACCCTCCTGACGGAATCCGACTTCCATCTCGGGATAATCAAAGCCCTGGCCAATGCGTATCCTCCTGTCAGTCCCTATGCAAGCGGCACGAGCCTGGCATATTATCATATGAATCTGC
The DNA here is from genome assembly GCA_012026685.1 of Nitrospirota bacterium. Lineage (GTDB taxonomy): Bacteria > Nitrospirota > Thermodesulfovibrionia > Thermodesulfovibrionales > UBA6898 > UBA6898. The sequence continues at coordinate 14,198 of VEOY01000058.1, read as the reverse complement.
ATCTTGAGGTCGAGATGGTTCATCGGCTGATCGGTATGGATACGCTCAGATTGACGTTCTTTTTCTTTCCGCTCCTGTACTTCCTCCTCCTGGTCGGCATGGTTTATTTCTTTGTCAGGGCATGTAAGGCGCCCAGATGGGTTGCACTCTTTACCTCGCTCCTTATCTTTGGCGCGGATCTTTCCTTCATTCCCGGCCTGCTTAACATGCTGTCCGGCAGAAATCCGTGGACCGTAGCATTCTATACAACGATATGGTCTCTTTTTACCCTGAACGGCTATTTGCCCGCGCTCATTGTCCTGTTTCTCTGCATGGCATACCTGAAACGTTATTATGAACAGGGGGACGCATCACTTCTTGTTGTTTTCGGCTTCCTGGTTTTTTCATCCTATGGATTCAAAAGTTCGATGGGACTGCATATTGTCGCTGCAGCTTTTATCACGGGGGTCGGATCTGCGGTATTCAGTGAGGACAAGAGAAAAGGCGCTCTTGTCTGCGCAATTTCTCTTGTTGCGGCTGTTTGCATTGCGATCAATGTTGTCCTGCTGAGGGGCGGCATAGGGCAAAATATTGTCGCGTGGGCGCCACTGAATAATTTCTATGCCTCGCTGGGGAGGGTCGGCATCCGTACTATCTCGTGGAATTATCTTCCCCTGTTTCTTCTGGTGTACATAATCATGCTTCTTGGCCCAAGGATCATCTGGATACCTCTGGCGGATGCGATGATGAAAAAGCGTCGTTTTGACCCCATGCTTTTTTTTATCCTTATTTTCGGTTTGACCGGCGTCGTCGTTTCCGACATGATATACTTGGGAACACTTGCTCGTGCTGCGAACGATTCGGTATGGTTTGCCGTGCAATCGCTCATCTGCGCCTGGCTCATGGTCCCGTATTTTCTTGAAAAAGCGGAGAGCAGGAAGAAAAAGGCTGTTATCGCCGTGATCATAGTGGTGCTTGCATTGCCTACGACCCTGCAATTCCTGAAGATGCGATTTGACAATCGGTACGTCCATATCGACGGGGATGCCATGGAAGTTATCACATACCTGAAGGATACCCCCCCCGGGTCCGTTGTCCTGCATGAGATGAACAGGGATATGCCGTCCTTGTCCGCAAATTTTGCGGGACGATCGTCCGTGCTGAGTTTTTTTCGTTCGTTTGTCACTCCGCATCTCACGAAAGAGGAATTCAGCCGGCGGCTGACCGATATCCTTGTCTTCTTCAGTGCTGACGATTCGGGGAAACGGGCCGGCATCCTTGACAGGTATGGCGTGGATTATGTGTATGCCGCGAGGTCTGCTGCATCGATGCTCGATGCGGAAGCGCGCCTGACCCCTGTCCTGAAGAACAGGAGCTATGTTGTATACGCTGTTAAGAAATGAATCGAAGCTCCGGCAGAAACAGTGAGTAACCGAGAAGTGTACAGCATTTCCCGTGTTGTAATACCGCCATGCCCGCAGATCCCGGAGGAATGATGCCTGTACATCGTCGCAGCACAAGGGGATCACTGACGTATCTCGTATTCCCCTTTATTATTGGTATCACAGCGATCCTGCTCCAGGGGCTTTACCATGTTCCCCTTGGTGATACGATGTATTGGGGCGTCGGACTCTTCATCTGCTTCTTTGTGCCGGGCAGTCTCATTCTCGGCTGGCTGGGAAATCATGGGCAGGACCGGGTGATGAATGCTGTTCACGCCACGGCGCTCGGTACAGCGCTGATGCCGCTGCCGTATATTATTTTCCAGAGGGTCGGCGCGCCATCGCTTATCCTTTTTTTCTTCCTGGGGACATTGCTGCTCTGGATGATGCCGAAGGTCTTCGCGGTCATACGGAAAAAAGAGGCAGTGCAATCGGTCCAACCTGCGGAGGCATCCTGGGCCACCATCGGGCATTTTGCCGTACTTTTGGCCGTGATCCTCGCGCTGCTTCACGTTTCCCATTTTACGGATGTGCGTTTCCGCCCGGATGGATTCGGCATCCGGACGCTGGATGCGTCCGAAACAGATTTCCATCTGGGGATTGTCAACGCACTCCGCGATTCTTTCCCCCCGGCGTTTCCTTATGCAAGCGGTGCGAAGTTCGGGCATTATCATGTGGCCATGCATCTGCAGATCGAAATGTTCCACCGGTTGTTTGGTCTGGATACGCTCCGTCTTTCATATTTCCATTTCCCGCTCCTGTACTTTTTTCTGCTGGTCGCGATATCCTTCTCCTTTGTCAGAAACATCACGAAGAGCACCAGCCTTGCCTATTTGATCGCCGTCCTCATATTCGGCTCTGATCTTTCCTTTGTCCCTGGTATGCTCGGGGCGTTCGCGGGCAGGCCGTGGACGGTAATATTCCAGACCACGATATGGTCGCTGCTCACCCTGAACGGCCAGTTGCCGGCACTCGTCGTCCTGGTCCTGATGATGATGCATCTGCAGCGATACGGCGATCATGGCTCGTCCCGGGACCTCGCACTCTTTGCCATTCTCGGCTATGCTGCTCTGGGGTTCAAGAGCTCAATGGGTCTCCATGCCGCCGCCGCGGCACTTCTTACGGGTCTCCTTTTGTCCTTGAGAACCGAAACAAGAAAGAAGGGCGTGGGGCTTGCCGCGGTGTCAGCGGTGCTGCTGGCGGCTGTTATTGCGGATGTTTTCCTGCTCCGGGGCGGGACCAGCAATGTCAGGATGACCTTTGCCCCTTTCAATATCTACGGGCTGTCACTGAAAAAGATCGGAATTGCCCCAAAGGGATGGGGCAGCCATGCGCTTTTTTTCCTGGCATACATCATAGGGACCTTCGGTGCACGTGTCCCCGGATTGTGGCAGGCACGCCAGATATTTTCCCGAAGGCCTGATCCGGTCAGCCTGTTCCTGGTCATCGTTGTCCTGTCGGGGTTTGCACTGTCAGAGATGATGAATATCACTATTTTTTTCGGGAACGTGAATAATGCAATGTGGTTTTCCGCGACCTCGCTCATGGTCGCATGGTTCCTCCTGATCCTCACGCTTTCGCAGATCCGGGAGCGAAAGGTCCTTTTCGCTGTTTCCGCGGTCGTTGTCCTGCTGCTTTCTCTTCCTTCTACGGTCCAGTTCCTGACATTGCGATACGACAGGCACTATATCGAATTCAGGAAGGAAGACCTGGAGGTCATCCGAATTCTGGACAGGGCGCCGTCGGGCAGCGTCATCCTCCATCCTCTCAACCAGACCGAACCTTCGCTCGCCGCAAACTTTACCGGACAGCAGGCAGTTCTCAGCTTCTACCGCTCCCTGGGCATGATGCCTCTCGCGGAAGACGATTTTCTCAAAAGAGTGCGCGACGTTGTCCTTTTTTTTGATCCGCAAAGCACGATCGACAGGGCAGCGATCCTGAAGCGTTACGGGGTAACCTTGGTGTATGCTCCACTGCCGTTTGCCGCGTTCCTGGACAAGGAGCCCATGCTGTTGCCGGTCCTGAGAAACCGGCTGTATGTCCTGTACAAAGTGACCATGCCGCAGTAGCCTCGGACTCGAAGACTGTTCTCGTGGTAAAATACAAAAATGTCCACGCAGGAATTGGTCATTGAGGGCGCACGACAGAACAACCTCAGGAATGTAAGTCTCAGCATCCCCCATGATACGGTGATAGCTGTCACCGGTGTCTCCGGATCGGGTAAATCATCACTCGCATTCGATACGATCTTTGCCGAGGGGCAGTGGCGCTTCATAGAGTCGTTGTCGTCCTATGCCAGGCTCTTCCTCGAAAAACTCGACAGGCCGGATGTCGACGCTATCCGGAACATACGGCCTGCTATCGCACTTGAACAGAAAAATCCCGTCCGTGGTTCGCGTTCAACGGTCGGTACGCTTACAGAACTCTACGATCTTTTCAGGGTCTTGTACGCGAAGGCAGGTACCCCGTACTGTCCCCGGTGCGGCAGGGAGGTGCGCAAATGGGATCCGTCGCAGATCGCTGCCGAACTTCTGGAGAAGCACTCCGGCAAGAAGGCGATCATCCTGTTCGATACCAGAGAACATCCTGCAGAGCTGAGAAGAAAGGGTTATTTCAGGATATGGAAGGATGGCGGGACGCAGGAACTCGATGCCGGTCTGGATGCGGGAGAAGTCGGGCTTACCATGGTGCTCGACAGGCTGGTCATCAGGGGAGAACCGCGTCTGTCCGACTCCATAGAGACCGCGTGGAAAGAAGGCAAGGGCAGCATGAAAGTGATCCTCATGGAGGACCACAGCACGCTATCGCTTCTTCCTTTCTCGTCCGCTCATGCCTGCGAGGCCTGCGGAATAGAACTGCCCGAACCCTCTCCCATCCTTTTTTCCTTCAATCACCCGGTAGGCGCCTGTCCGGAATGCAAAGGGTTCGGAGATACGCTCGGATACGACGAAAATCTTATCGTTCCTGACCCGGGGCTGTCCCTGGCAAAGGGCGCGGTCGACCCCTGGAACAAGCCGGCAGCAAAATGGTGGAAGAAGCAGCTCCTTGAAAAAGGGAAAAAGGCCGGGCTTGATCTCGATAAGCCGTATAAAAAGATGACGCCTGCCGAGAAGGCTATCCTCTTCAAGGGGGTCAAAGGGTTCTACGGTATCGACGATTTTTTTAACGAACTCGAAAGCTGGCGGTATAAGCTGCATGTGAGGGTCTTTCTGTCCCGCTACCGGCGGTCCACTACCTGTCATGCATGCAATGGGAAAAGGCTGAAAAAGGAAGCTCTGGCCTTTAAGATTTCCGGCCTCGATATCGCTGAGTTGTGCGCCATGCCTGTCGACGCACTTTCAGCGTTCTTCGCTGATATCGGTCTTTCGCCGTTCAGAAGGGATATGGCAAAAGAGCTTCTGCGGCAGATAGGCATGAAGATCGAATACCTTGAAAAGGTCGGTCTCGGTTATCTCACGCTCGACCGCCATGGGAAAACGCTTTCAGGAGGGGAGTATCAGCGCATCAATCTTTCGAACCAGCTCGCATCGCTTCTCACCGGCACGCTCTACGTGCTTGACGAGCCGACCATAGGACTCCATCCAAGAGATACGGACAGAATATCGGGCATCCTGAACAGGCTTGCCGACCTGGGCAACACAGTGGTCGTGGTGGAGCACGACCGGGGCGTCATCGAATCTTCGAAATGGGTCATTGAACTCGGCCCCGGGGGCGGCCACAGGGGAGGCAATATTGTTTTTTCCGGCCCCATGGACGCATTCCGGAAGGCGGACACGCTTACGGCCCGGTACCTGCGCGGAGACGAAAAAGTGCAGTTGCCGGTCAGGAGAAGGTCTTTTTCGGGAGAGGAACTTTTGCTGCGGGGCGCCCGGGGCAATAACCTCGGGAACATCGATTTCACCGTCCCCCTGAAAAGAATGACCGCGGTGACCGGGGTCTCAGGCTCAGGGAAGAGCAGTCTTGTCGTTGAGACGCTCTATCGTGCGGTCGCGCAGCACTTCAAGACAGGGCTTGAACAGCCGCTGCCGTTCAAAGCACTTCGGGGGGAAAAATTGCTGAAAGGGGTGAAGCTCATCGATCAGACACCCATCGGCAGGAGTCCGCGGTCCAATCCCGTCACCTATCTCAAGATATTTGACCATATACGGAAGGCCCTTGCTGACCAGAAGGAAGCGCGGGCATACGGCTATGGTCCCGGTTTCTTTTCCTTTAACGTGCCGGGCGGCAGATGCGAGGCCTGCAAGGGCGGCGGACTTGAACTCATGGAGATGTTCTTTTTCGAGGACCTGTACATCACGTGCGAGAAATGCGAGGGCAGGAGGTACAGGCCGGAGGCGCTTCGGGTTTCTTACAAAGGGAAGAACATACACGATATTCTGAATATGACGGTGGAAGAGGCAGCCCTGCTTTTTCACGACAAGCCTCCTGTCAGGGCAAAGCTTGCCCTCCTCATGGAGACCGGTCTTGGGTATCTCAGGCTCGGCCAGCCCGCGACAACGCTCTCAGGCGGAGAGGCGCAGAGGCTCAAGATCTGCTCCGAGATGGGCACAACGGCAAAAGGCGGTCATCTCTACATCCTTGATGAGCCGACCGTTGGTCTTCACTTCGATGACGTGAAGGCGCTGCTTTATATCCTCAACAGACTGGTCGAGGCGGGTAATACCGTGGTTGTCATCGAGCATAACCTTGACGTGATCAGGGCTGCTGACTGGATCGTTGATATCGGGCCGGAAGGCGGAGGCAAGGGAGGCATGATCGTATTCGAAGGAACACCCGATGACATCGTGAAGGCGAAAAACTCCTATACCGGAACATTTCTCGCCAAGTACGCCTGAGCCGGCATTGCAAAATCGGAAAATAGTGCAGTATCCTTATCCATTATGAAAAGAGGTGCCGTTGTTTCCGCCCTGTGTGTGCTGATCCTCATGGCTGCAGGCTGCAGACAGCAGACAACGGGGAATGCTGCAGGGGGGAAGGACGGAGACGGGGAACCCGCTTACGGTGATGCTATTATCGAGGGCACGATCGGTGAGCCTTCCAACCTTATTCCCATGCTCGCCAGCGATTCTGCCTCACACAATATTTCCGGCCTTATCTTCAACGGACTGGTGAAGTACGATACAGACCTGAGCATTACCGGCGACCTCGCCGAATCCTGGGACATCTCAAAGGACGGGCTGGTCATAACGTTTCACCTCAGGAAAGGCGTGAAGTGGACAGACGGGACGGAGTTCACTGCAGATGACGTCATGTTCGGGTACAGAACGATCATCGATGAGAAGACGCCTTCTGCCTACAAAGAGGATTTTCTCCAGGTGAAAAAGGCTGATGCGCCGGACAGGTACACGTTCCGTGTGACCTATGAGAAGCCGTTCGCCCCTGCGCTCACGTCCTGGGGCAGTCTCGTGGTCCTGCCGAAACATCTGCTTGAAGGAAAGGATATCACCAAAAGCGATATGGCGAGGAATCCTGTTGGGCTTGGTCCGTATAAACTTTCGAAGTGGGCTTCAGGACAAGAACTGATACTCGAGTCCAATAAGGACTATTTTGAGGGGAGGCCGTACATCGACCATTACCTCTACCGGGTGATCCCGGATCCCGCCACGATGTTCCTCGAACTCAAGACCGGCGGCATAGACATGATGGGGCTGACGCCTATCCAGTATACCAAGCAGACGGACACCGGGTTTTTCAGGAACAATTACCGGAAGTATCGGTATCCCGCATTCCAGTATACGCATCTGGCCTTCAACCAGAAACATCCCTGGTTCAGCGATAAGAGGGTGCGGCAGGCGATAGCCTACGGCATAGACAAGGACGAGATTGTAGACGTAGTGCTCTTCGGGCTCGGAACTCCGGCTACCGGCCCCTATGTGCCGAACACCTGGCCATACAATCCGAACGTGAAAAAATATGACTACAACCCTGGAAAGGCAAAGCAACTCCTCAAAGAGGCAGGCTGGCAGGATACTGACGGTGACGGGATTCTCGATAAAGACGGCAGGTCCTTCAGGTTCACGGTCCTTACGAATGCCGGCAACGCGCTGCGGAAGAATACCGCCACGATCATCCAGTGGCGGCTCGAGAAGATCGGGATCAAGGTAGAAATACGGCCGCTCGAATGGTCCACGTTCATCAACCAGTTCATCGACAAGAAGCGGTTCGAGGCCGTTCTTCTCGGCTGGTCCATAGGCCTCGACGCAGACCAGTATGATATCTGGCATTCTTCCAAGACCAAGGAAAAAGAGCTGAACTTCATCAGCTACAGCAATCCCGAAGTCGACGAACTCCTCGAAAGGGGGAGGCGAACGTTCGATATCGGGAAGAGAAAAAAGGCGTACTACAGGATACAGGAGATCCTTGCCGAGGAAGTGCCCTATATTTTCCTTTATGTGCCTGATGCCACACCGATCGTCCACGCCCGGATCAGGGGGATCAAACCGGCCCCCATAGGCATCAGTTACAACCTTCCGAAATGGTATGTGCCGAAGTCTCTGCAGCGGCATGCGATGGTGCCGTAATGCTCACGTATCTTGCAAAGCGCCTTCTTGAGATGATCCCGACACTGTTCGGCATCACGCTTATATCATTCCTTATCATCCACCTTGCCCCGGGCAAGCCGACGGACGCACTTTCCGAGATGAATCCCAAGATGACCCCTGAGGCCAGGGAACGGCTTGAAAAGCTATATAACCTCGATAAGCCTATCATTGTCCAATATGGATTGTGGCTCAAACGGATTGTAAAGTTTGACTTCGGCGAGTCGTTCTCAATGGACCGGAGACCGGTGATGCAGAAGATCTGGGACACCCGGCAACCCCTGCTTGACAGAAGACTTTTTATCACATTTATGCTGAACCTGATGGCGATGGTCATCATCCTCATGATCGCCATACCTCTCGGCATTTCGTCCGCAACGCATCAGAACACCCTCTATGACAAGATCACGACGACTGCAGTCTTTCTTGGCTTTGCCACACCTCCTTTCTGGCTTGCACTGCTGCTCATGATGCTCTTTGGGGTATATCTCGAATGGCTGCCGATATCAGGACTTAAGTCAATGGGCTATGATTCGCTTGCCATGGGAAGCAAGATTCTGGACAGGGCGAGACATCTCATCCTTCCCATGTTTATCGCGGCTTTCGGAGGTCTCGCAGCAGATTCGCGGTACATGAGAAGCAGCATGCTCGAGGTGATCAGGCAGGATTATGTGACTGTTGCGAGGGCGAAGGGCTTGCCTGAGAAGAAGGTCATTTACCGGCATGCCTTCAGGAACGCGCTGCTCCCGCTTATCACGCTGATGGGCCTTTCGGTCCCGGGTCTTATCGGCGGCAGTGTTATCTTCGAGCAGATCTTCAGCATTCCCGGAATGGGACAGCTTTTTTTCAACGGTGTCATGGCGCGGGACTATCCGCTCATCATGGCCATCCTCACGATCGGAGCCTTTCTTACCCTTCTCGGGAACCTTCTTGCAGACATCGGATACATGCTCGCCGATCCAAGGATAAGGACGGAACGATGAGGACTGATTCGCCCGGCAGCGTCTTCTGGAGAAGATTCAAGCGTAACAAACTTGCTGTGGCAGGAGGCATTATCGTTTTGCTTCTGTTCGTGGTCGCGGCATTGGCGCCGATTGTTTCACCCTATAAACCGAATGAGATTGACAGAAAATATATCCTGATGCCGCCGAGTCTGGCGCACCCGTTCGGGACGGATGATCTTGGCAGAGACGTGCTGTCAAGGATGATCTATGGCAGCAAGATATCTCTTGCCGTCGGATTTGTCTCTGTCAGCATTGCAACATTCATCGGGCTGATCGTTGGAGCGGTTGCCGGGTATTACGGTAAATGGATTGAACGTATTGCCATGCGGTTCATCGATATCATGCTGACCATCCCTACGTTTTTTCTCATTCTTGCGGTGATGGCATTTATGGACCCGAATCTCTGGGTTACATATCTTGCACCAGAGGTCCAACGAATTTTGGAAGTGGTCATCATCGATCCCAACATCATGACCATCATGATTGTCATCGGTCTGACCGGATGGATGGGGGTCGCGCGACTGGTACGTGCGGAGTTCCTGTCTGTGAAGGAACGGGACTATGTCATGGCCGCGCGCGCTCTTGGAGCAAGTGACCTCAGGATCATTTTCAGGCATATCCTAGTGAACAGTATGGCTCCCGTGCTCGTCTCTGCAGTCCTTGGCATTGCGGGAGCAGTCCTTGTTGAATCTGCTCTCAGTTTTCTCGGCATCGGCGTCCAGCCGCCCACGCCGAGTTGGGGGAACATCCTTACCCTCGGCAAGGACAATATCGAGATCGCGTGGTGGCTCTCGGTATTCCCCGGCCTTGCCATCCTTGTCACGGTGCTCGGCTACAACCTTCTCGGGGAAGGCATCAGGGACTCCATCGACCCGCGCTTGTGGGAATCGGACAGGACATAGCAGACTTCACAGCTTCAGCTGCAAGTGCACGCCATTTTGTCAATCGTGTATGATGTAGGTGATGAACGAACGGGACATGAGAGAGTTGACTGCAGGAACGCCTGACCCGGACAGGGCACTTAACAACCTGCGGTCCTTTCTTGAAGAGAACCCCTCGCGCGAGAATGAGCTTAAGGAGAATATCAGGGCCATTGTCACGCTCTTCAGTCACAGCCAGTTCCTTGCAAATTACGGCATATCTTATCCCGATGATCTTTTTGCCGCTCTTCGGTCCTTAGACAGCGAATTCGGCAGGGAGGGCTATGCCGCTGCCCTGCAGCTGGCGTTTGAATCCGTCAGCGAGCCCCCCAACCGGACAACGCTGCCGCTCTATATGAGCGCGATCCGCAGGATGCGGCTGAGGGAGTTCCTGAGGATTACGCTCAGGGATATTTTGAGGAAGGCTGACCTCGTGGACATCATGCTCGAGATGAGCTGCCTCGCCGATGCGATCATCGATGCATCGCTGAGGATCGTGCGTCAGTATGTAAGCGGCATCTACGGTGTGCCCGAGACAGATGAATTCGCTGTGATCGCACTCGGCAAGCTCGGCGCCGAGGAACTGAACTTCAGTTCCGACGTTGATTTCATGTATGTGTACGGCACGGAGATCGGCGAGACATCAGGGGTTGTCACTGCTCAGGGTACACGGAAGAACAGGATATCGAACCATGAATATTTCTGCAAGGTCGGAGAGGAGCTTTCCCGGTTCCTCTCTCACAATACCGAGGCTGGATTCGCCTACAGGGTCGATCTGAGATTGCGGCCAGAGGGGCAGCGGGGTGCTATTGCGCTCGCCCTCAGGGGATATGAGATGTATTACGAGTCCTGGGGCAGGGCATGGGAACGGGCCATGCTGCTGCGCGCTCGCCCTGTTGCCGGAGACGCGTACCTTGGCAACAGCTTCATGGAGATGATACGGCCGTTCGTCTTCAGGAAGTATCTTGATTTTACTTCCATAGACGAGATAAGCAAGCTGAAGACGAAGATAGACTCTGCGTTCAAGAAGGGGGATATCAAAAGAGGATACGGAGGTATCAGGGAGATAGAATTCTTTGCGCAGGCCCTGCAGCTCATCTATGCCGGGAGGGAACCACTGCTCAGAGAGAGAAGCGTGCTGAAGGTCCTGCATCGCCTTTCTCTCAAAGGCCTCATCGGACAGGACGACTATGGGGTCCTCTCGGACAACTACCGCTATCTGAGGACGCTCGAGCACCGTCTTCAGCAGGTGAACGATATCCAGACCCATACGCTGCCCGCAGGTGAGGCCGAACTGCTTATCCTGGGGAGAAAGATGGGGTATGCCTCGGAGAAACAGTTCTCCGTTGATCTTGAGCGGAGACGGGACCAGGTGCGGCTGATCTATGACTCTCTCTTTGCGGAGAAAAATCAGGGCTCATCAGCGGGCAGCACGCTTTTTGACGAAGAGTTCAGCGATGGCGAGCTGAAAGAGTTTCTCTCAGGTACCAACCTGAGGGAAATTGACAAGGCCCTGCGTAACATAAGGGCCATAAAGGACAGCATGTTCAATTTCCAGACGCTCAGAGGTCGCAGGCTCCTGTCCGAGATCCTGCCCGCGTTCGTCGACAGCGCGCTCAGGTCCGGCAGTCCTGATATGGCGCTGAATCACATCCAGGCATTCGCTGTTCTTTTGAGCATGAATGAATCGTACCTTGAGATCTTCAGCAAGAACTCGTCCCTCATTGATCTCATTGTCTATGTCTTTTCCCAGAGCAGGTATCTCTCAAAAATGCTCATTGCAAGGCCGCAGCACCTTGAGATGATCGGCTGGCAGGAGATACTGAAGAAGAACTCCCGGGCACTGAAAGCCGAGATCAATGATTCCCGTACCGAAGGCCGTTCGATCAGCGATGCCGTAAGGATCCTCAAGCAGATGGAAGAGATCCGGATAGGGCTTCTATTCCTTCAACAGAGGATCGATGTTATCCGTACCACCAAAGCGCTGAGCAGGACTGCAGAGGCCATTCTCGCCTCAGCAACAGAGTATGTTGCGGAAGGTGTGGAGGAAATTGCGGTCATAGGCTTCGGCAAGCTGGGGGGCAGGGAGATCACCTTTGGTTCTGACCTCGATCTGATCTTCGTGGCCGGAGACGCAGTAACCCTGGAGCAGACAAAGGTCGGTGAAAAGCTGCTCAGACTGCTTATCTCCTATACGCGGGACGGACTGGCGTATAGTGTGGACACAAGGCTCAGACCGGAAGGGTCCAAGGGGCCGCTGGTTTCGTCGGTAGAGGCGTTCAAAAAATACTATGCGGAGGCTGCGGCCTTCTGGGAGTTTCAGGCGCTTCTTAAGGCAAGGCCTGTCGCGGGCGATATGAAGACCGGCTGCCGCTTCATGGATATGGCCCGGGACACACTTCAGCATAAGGGGGGAAGGGTCAGTGCAGCAGATGTGAGGCAGATGAGAGACCGGATCAGGCGGGAACTGGCAAAGGAATCCGAAGGATATGATATCAAGCTTGGCCCCGGGGGCATCGAGGACATTGAGTTCGCCGTTCAGTTCCTGCAGCTCAGGCATTGCAGAAACAACCGGAAGCTTCTTGTTCAGAGTACGATTGCCGCTATTCACCGGCTCTCTTCCTCAAGCGTTATCAGTGCATCAGAGGCCAAAACATTGAAAGATGGCTATTGGTCGCTGCGCACACTGGAAAGTCTTCTCAGGCTCAGGGGTGAAAGCGTGCTCAAGAAGGACGACGAAAGTCTGAAGAGCGCATCAGGGTTCATGGGATGCAAAGATCCTGAGGACCTTATTGTCAGGATCGGAAACACGAGAACCGCAATAGCAGAACTGGCGCAGAAATATCTCAGGGATTCTTAGCCCGGTACAGCTCCATCACCTCTTCCCGGGTCACCACAGTCTCTACCGTGTGGCCGAGGGCCTCGATGTTTTCTCTGCCGCCCTCCTGCCTGTCCACAAGGGCGATGACCTTTACGATCTCGAGTCCGCCCTCCTGAGCCTTTTGTATCGCCTCGATCGTTGATTTGCCGGTCGTGATGACATCATCAACGATCGCAACCTTGTCTCCTGCCGCTATATTCCCCTCGATCCACTGCATGGTGCCATGTGCCTTCGCAGTCTTTCTGACTACAAAGGCCTCTATCGGGCTGTTTTTCAGATAGGATGAGTAAGCAACGGCATCGGCTATGGGGTCAGCCCCGAGGGTAAGACCGCCAATGCCCTTTATTCCCGCTTTATTGATCATACCGAAAATGATATTGCCGATAAGATACATGCCTTCGGGATGGAGCGTTACGGTCTTGCAGTTAAAATAATAATTGCTCATGCGGCCGGAGACAAGTTTGAATGAAGGTTCTTTGCTGTACTTGAATGCCTTTTCGAAAATAAGTTGTATCAGCCTGTCTTTCATCGTCTGCCCTTCCTGTCTTGAAGAAATCGAGGTCTTATTATAATCAACTTGAGGCGTTTTCCTCTTAATTAATGTTCAATATGATGACCTGAGATATCGGGAAAAAGGCCTCAGCTACCACCCTATTCCCTAAATTAAATAATTTTTATAGTGTTAACTTAACTTAATTTGACATTGTTTCTTACGTCTTGTATCTTACAAATAGTTGTAATGCTGCTATTTGAAATTGTGCATGGATGAAAGTTGTTTCCGAAAAAGGTAAACCCTGAGAGATCAGGGGGCACAAAGCCATCGGGTCCTGGAGGGGACAGCCGGGCTGCCGAAGAAGCATGCTGGTCGACAATAATGACAGCCTGTTTCTCATTGCCGGGGAACAGGCTTTTTTTATGTCGGAAATACCAGGAATTTTATGTGGGAACAAGCTTCGAACAGGCGAATGCAGAAAGTTCCAAGAGCGCTCGCCAAATTCTAATCATCAGTGTAAGAAATCATCGAACCGTAAGGAGGTAACATGAAAAGAATCTATGAAAAAAGTGTGATCAGCAGGAAGTTGTCCCTTGATCATCCGGGTATAAGATTGATGTTCGCTTTCTGCATAGCTCTTGTGATGGTCGTCGCGTCATCAGGGATGTCCCATGCGGTCCCAAGCTATGCCACTTCATTCAAATCGACCTATCCTTCCTCTCCTTTGAGCAGCCTCTCTATAGTATCAGGACAGCCGGGTAATCTATGCACTGTCTGCCATGGTCCCTCGGGAGGATCGCGGAATGCCTATGGTTCCGCATATGCAAATGCAGGCCATAATTTTAAAAATATCGAGTCGCAGGACTCGGATAACGATACCTTCTCCAACATTATTGAGATAAACGCCGGAACATTCCCCGGCAATGCGGCAAGTAAACCT
>VEOY01000055.1 GCA_012026685.1 Nitrospirota bacterium | reverse complement strand
TTTCGTGGAATGGTGGCACTCATGGCAATTGATGTTTGCATGCTCGCTCCGTGCCCACTGCTTGTTCGCATCGTCGTGCACATGGCAGGCAAAGCAGGCCTTCGGGTCGTTCTCGAAATAGTCGTTGATCTTGTAGGCGATGAAGACCATGGTAAGAGAGAATATGAGGAGGCCGGAAACAATGATGGCACGACCTTTTGCTGATATGTCCTGGCCGAACCACGTAATGATCCTTCTCAGGCCAGTGAGCGGATTCAACATCTAAAAAAACCTCCCCAACAGCTACATCGTTATATATTTTTTATGGTTTCGTATGCTGCTTTTACTGTCGATTCGATGTCCCGTTCCGAATGGGAGAGGGACATGAACCCTGCTTCGTATTGTGAGGGAGCCAGATTGACCCCCCGCTCAAGCATTCCGGAGAAGAAACGTCCAAACTTGCCAGTGTCCGCTTTTTTTGCTGATGCATAATCGGTGACGTCCGCATCGGTAAAGTAAGTGCAGAACATGCTTCCGGCCCGGTAGAAACGGGTCTTGACGCCCGCTTTTTTCGCAGCGTCCCGAAGGCCGTTCTCAAGCATTGCCGATCTTTGTTCAATCGTCCGGTAAACACCCGGGCGCGAAAGCTCCCTGATGGTCTCGATCCCTGCGGTCATCGCGAGGGGATTTCCGGAGAGCGTACCCGCCTGATATACAGGCCCTTCCGGCGAAACCATTGCCATGATCTCCTTTTTCCCTCCGTACGCACCCACAGGAAGCCCGCCGCCGATCACTATGCCGAGACAGGTCAGGTCAGGCTTTATGCCGTAATATGCCTGAGCACCCCCGAAGGAGACACGGAAACCCGTCATCACTTCATCAAAGATCAGCACTACCCCGTATTTTTTGGTGAGTTTTCTCAGCGTTTCAAGGAATCCCGGTTTCGGGAGCACACAGCCGATATTGCCGACGACCGGCTCTATGATCACGCAGGCGATCTTTTTCCATTCCTTTTCCATCAGCCGTTTCAGCGCCGGTATATCATTGAAGGGGAGGGTAATGGTGTTCTGCGCATAAGATTTCGGTACACCCGGGCTGTCAGGGACGCCGAACGTCGTGGCCCCGGACCCTGCCCTGACCAGCAGACCGTCGGCATGACCGTGATAACAGCCTTCGAACTTGACCGCCTTGTCTCTTCCGGTGAATCCGCGAGCTGCCCTGATGGCGGACATGGTGGCCTCGGTGCCTGAATTGACCATGCGGACCTTATCCATTGAGGGGTAGACCTTGAGCACGAGTTCTGCAAGCTCGACCTCAAGTGCTGTCGGTGCTCCATAGCTGGTACCCTTTTCCGCAGCTTTCTTGATCGCAGACACGACACGCGGATGGGCATGGCCCAGTATCATCGGCCCCCAGGACAGTACATAATCGATGTAGGAATTTCCATCTGCATCAAAAATGCGGGAACCCTTTGCTCTATCTATAAAAAGAGGATTGCCGCCGACCGCCCTGAAAGCCCGCACAGGGCTGTTTACACCGCCGGGAATGGACTTCATTGCCCGTATAAACAATTTCTTTGAAAGGGAATGTTTTTTCATAATCATCTAACTTATCATAAAAAAAGTTTTCGTGTCAAAAGCGTCGCATATTTGCGACTAGATATGCTATAACAATAAACTATCAACAGATTCCGGAGGTCATTGTCTTATGAAAAAAGCAGCTGCCGTATGCATTCTCGTATTTGCCCTTGTCTCGTGCTCTAAGAAGGAGGCGGAGCAGAAGGGTCCATATCTCGCAAAGATAGATGGTACGACCATAACCCAGGCGGATTATGACCGGGAGTTCAAGGCTTTGCCTGATTATGCCCAGCAGATTTTTACTGATGCATCAGGGAGGGAAAAGTTCCTGAATGAGATCATCAACAAGGAGCTCCTGTACAAGGAGGCGGGCAAGAAGGGCTTTGACAAGAGCCCTGAATTCAAGAAGAAAATTGAAGAGTTCACGAAGCTGACCCTTGTCTCTGAACTGTTTGAAAAGGAGATCATGGGCAAGGCGAAAGTTTCGGATCAGGACATAAAGGACTATTATGACAAGAACAAGGATTCCTTTGTCGTGGCAACGGAGATCAGGGCCAGCCATATCCTGGTAAAGACGGAGGAGGATGCCCAAAAGGTTCTGGCGCGGCTGAAAAAAGGCGAGAAATTCGAAGCCATTGCGAAGGCGGTCTCCCTCGATACAGCTTCAGCGAAGAACGGCGGGGATGTCGGCTTCTTCAAGAAGGGACAGATGGTGCCTGAGTTCGAGAGGGCGGCTGCCAGCCTCAAGGTCGGTGAAATCAGCATACCGGTAAAGACCCAGTTCGGGTATCACATCATCAAGGTGACGGACAAGAAGACCGGCTCACCCATTGAGTTCGAGAAGGTGCGTGACCTGATCTCGCAGAAACTCTCGGGAGAAAAGCAGAAAGATGCTTTTGATGCGTATGTCGCGGAACTGAAGAAGACCTATAAGGTCGAGATCAACAAGGAAGCTCTTTCAAAACCTGATCAGGCCCCTGCAAAGACGGAAACCCCTGAGGGTGCCGTGAAGCCGGAACAGAAGCCTGAACAGAAGAAGGAAGAGCCCAAGAAAGATACAAAATAACGCTTGTGCGTGCGCATGGTCCGAAAAAGGCAGGAGCGATCCTGCCTTTTTTTGTTCTCTCCAGATGGATCACTCAGGACTTTCCTTCGCCTGTTTCATGAAGTCTATCCATATCGGCAGTGCTGCCATGGCACCGGTCTCCTTGTTGCCTATGGGTGTATGGTCATCCCTTCCTACCCAGACGCCGACAACAAGGTCGTCATCGAATCCCATGAACCAGGCATCGGTATAATCGTTCGTCGTTCCTGTTTTGCCGAACACCGGCCTGTTCAATTCCTTTGCGCGAACCGCTGTTCCTTCCTTCACGACGGCACCGAGCATCTTTTTCAGTTCTGCGACGGTCTTTTCGTCAAGGATATCAGCCTGTTTGGGCAAGTTCTCTTCGACGATGATCTTATCCCTGTTCTCCAGCCGCTCATAGGGGATGAGCTCCGCCTTCTTGCCCGTTGCGAAGACAGCATAGGCATGGGTCATCTCAAGGAGTGTAACGGCTGAGGCACCCAGTGCAAGAGGCAGATACGGCTGCAGTTGGCTCCTGATCCCTGTTTCCTGCGCGGTCAGGATGACATTCTTGATCCCGATGCGGCTTGCGAGCCTGACCGTAGCAGCGTTGAGAGAGCGTGCCAACGCGGTCTTCAGCGTGACCATGCCGTTATATTTTCCATCGTAATTCTTGGGGGACCAGATCTGCCCCGGCTTGCCACCCTTGAATGATATCGGCGAATCGCTGATCACGTCTTCCGGCGTCATGCCTTCCCTGAGTGCCGTCACATAGACAAACGGTTTGAACGCGGACCCCGGCTGACGCAGCGCCTGCGTTGCCCGGTTGAACTGGTTCTTCCAGAAATCAAAGCCCCCTACCATGGCCTTGATATATCCGGTTCGCGGGTCTATGGCGACAAGCGCTGCCTGTACCCCGGATTTGCGGCGCTTCTCGATGACACGGATCCCGTTGGTCAGCGCCTGTTCTGCGGCCTTCTGCAGCTTCAGGTCGATCGTCGCGTGTATCTTGTACCCTGCAGTATAGAGTTCATTGCCGTATTTCTGTTCGAGCTGCTGCCGCAGAATCTCTACAAAATAGGGGGCCTCGTATGTCCTTTGATGGGGCGTCGCAGGGATCGGCTCCTTCATAGCCTGGCCATACTGCTCTTCAGAAATGAAACCCTGGTCAAGCATTTGCTGGAGTACCAGCGATCTTCTCTCACGTGCCTTGTTAAAGTTCCGGAACGGCGAGTAATGCGACGGCGCTTTTGGCAGGGATGCCAGCAGGGCGGCCTCACCGATGCTCAGTGCCCGGGTCGTCTTGCCGAAATACGTCTGGCTGGCAGCCTCTATGCCATATGCCCGGGACCCGAAATATGCCTGATTCAGATAGAGACCGAGTATTTCGTCCTTGGTGTAATGCTTTTCGATCTGGAGAGAAAGCGCAGCCTCTCGGATCTTGCGTCTGATCGATTTTTCGGGTTTCAGGAAAAGCATCTTGGCAAGCTGCTGGGTGATGGTGCTTCCTCCCTGCTTCAGTCCGCCGGCCCTGATATCCTGCGCCAGCGCCCGGAATATACCTATGAAGTCGATGCCGGGATGACTGTAGAAGCGGGCGTCCTCAATGGCAATGATGGCCTGTTTTACATGGCGCGGGATTTCATAGTGGGGGACGAACGTCCTGCGTTCATAGTAGAACTCTGCAAGCAGCTGGCCGTCGCTCGAGTAGATCTTCGATGACTCCATGGGGATATACTCTTCAATAGCATTGAGCCTGGGGAGGTCGGAGAGGGTCCAGAACAGGAACCCGCCGGCAATGCCGGCCAGCGCTCCAAGAATAGCAAGACCGGCGATGATTTTTCTGGAGACAGACCGTTTTTCCGTATCATGTTCGAGCTTCGGCATACTGGTGTATTATACCGCAAGCAGGTCCGGGTTCCCCATGCCTGCCCTCGTGCGGTTCGGTGAGAGATGAGACCGGTTGATAGGCTCTCACCGGTCCTTTCCGGCCGGCGCGGATGGTGAAATCGGCCTACTGCAGACGCTTGCAGGGAGGACACAAGGGGAGGGTTGACCCATACAGCGCAATAATGTTATCATTATCAAGAAGTTTCAGAGTTTTTGAACTGGTAAGGCCACAAAGACTTTTAGCTTTGTGGCCTTTTTATTTCTCTAAAAGAAACAGTGCTGAATGCTTTAGTTTGCAGATTAAGGAGGTAGCAAAAATGGCTAATGGAACAGTGAAATGGTTCAATGAATCCAAAGGTTTTGGATTTATCACCAGCGATGAAGGCGGTGATGTCTTTGTTCACTATTCGTCCATCCAGGGCAACGGATTCAAATCCCTTGGCGAGGGCGATGCAGTCAGCTTTGATACAGAAAAGGGCCCGAAAGGTCCCAAGGCAGTCAATGTTGTTAAGCTGTAACTGATCTGCGAAGGTCCCCCCGCGGATGCGGAGGGGACCTTTGTTTCTTGAGGTGACGATGGCAAACAGAAATAATTACGCTGCAAAGTTGGAATTGAAGAAGCAGAACAAATCTTCAGCCGGCCTGATCTCGGAGCGGTTCCCCGAAGTGGCCGACATCGCCATTCACATGACCTATTATCAGAACGGGAGCAATAACGTACTGATGGTGCGTAAGGTCAATATATTCCCCTCATCGTATGCATACTTCAAGATGGATTGTATGACAAAGGGATGTGAGGACGGCGGATTTGATCTGACCCCCGTGATCAAGGGCATGATCAAAGAGAGGAAAAAAGGGAAAAAGGGCGCCCTCGATTGCCGCGGAAAATTCGAAGCCGCTGATGACGGTCATGCGCATGTCGAATATGAAATCGTAATGCGTTACAACAAATCGTCCCGGTAGTACGTACGTTCAATATCCTTAATCTTCCCTAATCTTCTCCTGTGACGGGCTGCATTCGAAAACCGCGCAGCTACGAAAGCGGCAACGACCTCTTCGGCAAGCCTGGGCCCGATAATGCGCGCACCCATGCAGATAACATTCATGGAGTCGTCTTCAACACCCTGATGCGCGGAAAAGGTATCATGGCAGACCGAGGCGCGAATGCCGGGGAATTTGTTCGCCGCTATGCATGCCCCCACGCCGCTTCCACATACCAGTACACCGCGGGCCGCCTTTCCTGTCATGATCTTCTCCGCTATGGCCCGGGCAAAATCCGGATAGTCTGATGGTCTGTCATCGTACGAGCCTGCATCCGTGACCGAATGCCCTTCTTTTTTCAGGAATGCCTTTATCTCTTCCTTGAGACGAAACCCGCCGTGGTCGGACCCGATGACAATCTTCATGTATATATTATGGCGTCAAGAGGGGGCAGCGGGTCAAGGTGCCGTACGCAGGACCAACGGATTCATATGCATTTGAATCCCACCGCCGATACGTAGTGTCTATTTCTTCAGCAGCTTCTTCGCCCGTGAGACAATATTGTCGCTGGTGAAGCCGAACTTGGCGAAGAGTACCTTTGCCGGCGCTGATGCGCCGAAGCGGTCGATGCCGATCACCTCGCCTTTGAGGCCGACATACCGGTACCAGCTCTGGGAAGCGGCTGCCTCCACAGCAAGCCGTTTCTCGACCCGTGAAGGCAGAACACTATTCCTGTAAGCCGCTGACTGCCGCTCAAAAAGCTCAAAGGAGAACATGTTCACGACCCGTGTCTTCACCCCTGCCTTCTTCAGTTCATCTGCTGCTGCAAGAGTGATATGGACCTCTGCTCCCGAGGAAAGCAATATGATGTCAGGCGTCCCTTTGCAGTCAAGGAGGACATAGCCGCCTTTTTCTGCGCTGGCTGCCGGGGAGTACTTCGATCTGTCAAGCACGGGAAGGTTCTGGCGTGACAGGACGAGCGCATGAGGCCGCTTCGGGTCTGCGAGTGCGATCTTCCAGGCGATTGACGTCTCATTGGCGTCAGCCGGTCTGATGACGAACACGTGCGGCATGGCCCTGAGGCTCGAAAGATGTCCGATGGGCTGGTGCGTGGGACCGTCTTCACCGAGGCCGATGGAGTCGTGGGTAAACACATAGACCACATGGGTCTCCATGAGCGCGGCAAGTCTGATCGCAGGACGCATGTAGTCCGAAAACACGAGGAACGTACCGCCATAGGGAATGAGCATCTTGCTCAGCGCCATGCCGTTGAGGATGGCACCCATTGCATGTTCCCGCACCCCGAAATGGATGTTCCTTCCCCCTTTGACCGCGCCGAAATCAGCATACTTCTTGAGATGGGTGTTGTTCGATGGCGCAAGGTCGGCCGAGCCCCCGATAAGTTGGGGGAATGAGTCAGCGATCGCATTGAGCACCTTGCCTGATGCACTTCTGGTGGCGACGGCGCCGTCTTCCGGCCTGAAGACCGGCAGGAGTTTTTCCCAGCCTGCCGGCTGTTTTCCGGCAACGAGCATGTCCCATGTTTTTGCACGTTCAGGAAATCTTTTCCGGTATCTGCGGAGCAGGGCTGTCCACGCTGTCTCGTCCTTTTTACCTTTCTGGACAGCCTTTCTCATGTGGCGGAGAGCCTGACCGGGTATATAGAACTTCTTGAGCGGCCACCCGAGGTTCTGCTTCGTGAGCTTAAGTTCCTCTTCTCCCAGCGGCGATCCGTGCGCGTCCGCGGTGTCCTGCTTATGCGGACTGCCAAAGCCGATATGAGTGCGGGCAATGATGATCGACGGCCTGTTCTTTTCCCTTCGTGCCGCGGATATTGCCTTTTCAATGCCCTTCAGATCATTGCCTTCAATACGCTGCACATGCCAGCCGTACGCAGCAAACCGTTTTGCAACGTCCTCAGTGAAGGCGAGGTTCGTGGACCCCTCGATGCTGATCTTATTGTCGGAGTACAGATAGACGATCTTCCCGAGTTTCAGCTGCCCCGCGAGGGAGGCGGCCTCTGCGGACAGGCCTTCCATGAGGTCGCCGTCGCTCACAATGCCGTAGATGTTATAGTCAAGGACGGGATACCCCGGCTTATTGAACATCTCGGAAAGGTATTTCTCTGCCATTGCCATGCCGACACCGGTTGCAAAACCCTGGCCGAGCGGGCCGGTGGTGGTCTCTATGCCGCAGTCGATGCAGATCTCGGGATGCCCGGGGGTCTTGCTTCCCCACTGCCTGAAGTTCCTGATATCGTCAAGTGAAATGTTATGGCCGGTAAGGTGGAGGAGACTGTAAAGCAGCATGGAGCCATGGCCCGCGGAAAGCACAAAGCGGTCACGGTTCTGCCATTCCGGATTCTTCGGGTTATGCCGAAGGAATTTTGTCCAGAGCACATAGGCCATTGCCGCATCACCCATGGGCATGCCGGGATGGCCTGAATTTGCCTGCTGAACAGCATCGGCAGAGAGCATCCGTATGGTATTGATGCAGAGTTGGTCAAGGTTCGTCTTCTTCACAAGCGCCTCCATCAAGATTTCAATTCTGTCTTTTGCAAGACGGGAGTGTTCCCTGCGAGCGGATTCTTCCGGGAACCCCTTGATGGTACACAAATTATCATGACGAGGTCAATCGGATGCAGAGCGGGGCGATGCCGTAATGATATAATGAGATGCAGTATAATGACGATGAGAAGGAGCCATGCATGAGGCAGATGCGCTGGTACCTGTCACTGACGATAGGGCTGATCGCACTTTCAACCGTTTTTTATCTGATACAGGTTCAGATATTCCATAAAGTTGAAGACACCTTTTTTTATATGCTCCAGGACATCGCGTTCGTTCCTGTTCAGGTCCTGCTCGTCACTCTTTTCCTGAATCAACTGCTTACGATCCGGGAAAGGAGGGCAAAGTTCAAGAAACTGAACATGCTGATCGGAACGTTCTATATCGAGGTGGGAACCGAGCTCATCAAGTATCTGTCAAGGTTCAGTTCGGATGCTTCATCAGTGCGGAGCAGGATGCTGGTGATGACCAACTGGAAAGACAGGGAGTTTGCAGGTGCCCAGGCTGCGTTGAGGAGCACAGACCTCGGCATTGACAGCAGAAACGCAGACCTCCTTGAGCTTAAGATGTTCCTGACCGGAAAAAGGAACTTTCTCCTGAGCCTGCTTGCAAACCCGAACCTGCTTGAGCATGACGTATTCACCGACCTGCTCTGGGCGGTGTTCCACCTCGCTGAAGAGCTGTCTGTCCGGAAAAGCTTCAGCGGACTGCCCAGGACCGACTATGATCATCTCTCCGGCGATATCAACCGGGCGTACGCCCAGGTCATCGTTGAATGGTTGTCATATATGAAACACCTGAAGGAAGACTACCCGTATCTCTTTTCCCTTGCGGTCCGGATGAACCCGATGGATTTTGGTGCAGACCCCGTGGTGAAATAAGTCAGGATCGGAGGAAGTATCCTGAAGAGCAGGATCCGGATATCGGTTATTGCCCGGGAAAGGACGACCGCGGGACGTCGGACGATGAGGAGATGCGGAAACATGTGGGTCATAAGATCCAGGTGGTTTCCTTTCCACGGGGCGTCGGCATCCTCAAGGTGGCGATGGAATGCGTAACCTGCAACAGGGTGCTGGTCGGATACGATAACCCCGACTGTTCAGAATAGGGGAGGGGAATTACGCTTCCAATGCTTCTCTTGTCATGCGCTCTGCTGTTTCGAAGACCGCCTTTTTGCCTTCTTCTGTCCGCGCTTCAATATAGAACCTGACCTTCGGCTCAGTGCCCGACGGTCTGACCATCAGCCACGACCCATCGTCGAAGACGAGCTTTGTGCCGTCAACGGTGATGAGGTCTTTCACCGTCCTTGTCTGTCCCGCGATGATCAGCCGGGTACCCTTTGGATACTTCCGGCCCAACCCAGAAAGTTTCGTAACAAGAGGTTCGCCTACCAGTGAGCGGTTGACGGATATCCCTGAGCGGTCAGGGTAGAAATGGCCGAACTCGTCCATGATCCCGCGAAGATATGCGCTGAGGTTTTTCCCCGTGGTTGCCATCATCTCAATGGCAAGGAGCAGTCCGAAAATAGCGTCTTTTTCAAGAGTATGGTTATATCCGGTTATGCCGTCTGATTCCTCAAAGGCAACGACAGCACGTTCAGCTGAAGAACGCAGGAGATACGGTCTGAAGTTCTTGAAACCGACCTTTGTCTCCCGCACCGGGATGTTCAGTCTTTCTGCGATCGCGTTTACGAAGTTGCTGGTCCCGACGGATTTCGCCACGATACCACTAAACTTCTTGTGGACATGAAGGAAGTGCAGCGCCATCGCGCCAAAATAGTTCATCGGTATCTGGATGGTGCCGTCGGTAAACCTGATGCGGTCACCGTCGGGGTCCATGATGACGCCGAGCTTGAGTCTCGCAGAGCTGTCCGCAAGAGACCGCTCGACGCCTGTCATATTCTTTTCCGAAGGTTCCGGGGCAATGCCGCCGAAAAGGTAATCATCCTCCGTCCGAAGATAGATGATCTTCGGGTCCTCGCCCAGGATCCTCTGCGCACGGCCGCGGGTAGAGCCATGGACATTGTCAATGCAAATGACACAGTCTTCGCGTTCAATGAAGTCCTTTATCCTGTCGAGATCGACCGTTCCTCTCTGTTTCAGGTAATCCAGATAAAGAGAGGACAGGTCGACCTCTTCGATCTTTACCGGGTGTACAGGATCTGGCGCAGCAGATTCGAGCATCATCCTGTTCGCGATATCCTCGATCTTCGATGTGATCTCCGAGCCGGCCGGTCCACCGTCAGACGGATTGAATTTGAACCCGGCATAGTTCGCCGGGTTGTGGGATGGCGTAAGGTTTACGCAGCAGGCGGCCTTGAGCATTTCGATGCCGGCGGAGAACTCGGGTGTCGCAGCTTCGCCGGCATACCATGTACGCAGGCCGGCCTGCTGCATAAGACCGATGACCTCAAGGCTGAACTCAGGACCGAGGAACCTGTTGTCATGACCGACGATCACCCCGCGTTGTTTTATCTCATCAAAGTCCCTGACACCCATTGCCTGCATGATCGCGTGGTCGCCCGAGCGGAACATTTCGAGGATCGCAGCGGTGACGATGCGGACATTTCTGAAGGTATAGTCCGTGCCGATTTCTCCCCGCCATCCCGAGGTGCCGAACACGATCCGTGCCGGCGCATTGTTCTCTCTTGCAAGCCTTTCGATATCAGAAAGCCGGTGCCTGTTCTTCGCCACATCGCTCAGAATATCTTTCCAGCATGATGATGCATCATTGTACTGTTCAGTCATTACCCCTCCGGAAGTGCCGTAGTGGATTATTTTACCCCAATGTCGTTACAGCGGCAATGCCCCCGGATAACCGATACAGGGTGAAATAAGATGAAAAAAAGGAAGAGGGGATAGGCGCGACGCAAGTGATATAATTAAATCAAGAGAATTACAGGTGAATGGAATATCATGCGGAACAGCCGGAATATCGAACTGATCGACCTGATCATGTGTCTGTCCGATGCCATGGACTTTATCGATCCCGCGGTAGTCGACCATCACAAGCAGGTCGCTTATATTGCCTATAACATCGGCGCGGAATTGGGGCTTTCCCTGAAAGAACTGAGACAACTGATCCTGGCAGGGTCGCTCCATGATATCGGAGCATTCAGCCTCAGGGAGCGAAGGGATGCTCTCGCATTCGAGCTCTCAGACCCGCATGGGCACGCGAGGAAGGGTTATGCCCTGCTCAGGCTTTTTGAGCCTTTGTCCGAAATCGCTTCAATGGTCCGCTTTCACCATGTACGCTGGTACAAGGGCGCGGGCAGGAAATTCCGGGGATTGGATGTGCCATTTTTCAGCCATATCATTCACCTGTCTGACCGGATAGCGGTGCTGCTCTATAAAAAAAAGGAGATCCTGGGGCAGGTGTCCGGGATCACCAGGACCATCCGGGGAAAAAGCGGCAGCATGTTCGAGCCTTCGCTGGTGGACGTATTCCTTCGGGTGGCTGCGAGGGAATATTTCTGGCTTGATCTTTCCGCCCCCTCGATGCGGACGGTCCTGTCACAGCGGCTGAGGTCTGCCCATTTGGGCATCGGCTCCAGGGATATGCTCGGCTTTTCCGAGCTTTTCTCCCGGATCATCGATTTCAAGAGCCCTTTCACTGCCACACATTCGAGCGGTGTGGCAGCAACTGCTGAATTCCTTGCCGGCAAGGCCGGGTTCACGAAGAAGGAATGCATAGACATAAGGATAGCCGGCCATATGCATGATCTCGGCAAGCTTGCCGTGCCGGTGGAGATCCTTGACAAGCCTGCCCGGCTCAACAGGAGGGAATTTAATGTCGTCCGGCATCACAGCTTTTACACATACCGGATACTCCAATCGATAGCACCGCTGCAGACGATCAATACGTGGGCGGCGCTTCATCATGAACGTCTCGACGGCACCGGATATCCTTTCCATCTGAAGAAAAGAGACCTGCCGCTCGGTTCGCAGATCATGGCGGTTGCCGATGTCTTTACGGCACTGACCGAGGACCGTCCGTATCGTGCCGGCATGAAACAGTCAGGCGCGATAAAACTGCTCGATACGATGAGCTTCCGGTCGGCGCTGAACGGAGAGCTTGTTGCAGAGTTGCGGCAGCACTATGAAGAAGCAGATGTCATCAGAAGGCGCGCGCAATCCTCTGCCCGGATGAAATACCGGGATATAGCGGCAGCGGGAGCGGAAGGACGATAGATCCTGTTGGTCATCCCCTGATCCTGTTTTGACTATCCGCCGCATGGTATTTCTTGTCCCGCCGTGATCAGCTTCTAACAGGGGATCGATCTGTGCTAATATACCTAACTTTTTTTGATGCAGGAGGGTTCGATGGCAAAGTCATATCATATAGCACTCATTCCGGGTGATGGCACAGGTCCGGAAGTCGTCCGGGAGGGGGGCAAGGTCCTGAACGCCGCTTCCCTGAAATTCGGGTTCAAGCTCGACTTCACGGAATTCGACTTCGGCGCTGAACGCTATCTAAGGACGGGCGAGACACTCCCTGACAGCGCTATCGATGATTTCCGAAAATTCAGCTCGATCTTTCTCGGCGCCATCGGCCATCCGGATGTGAAACCGGGCATCCTCGAAACGGGCATCCTGCTCAAGACGCGTTTCGCACTCGATCAGTACATCAATCTCCGCCCCGTAAAGCTCTATCCCAATGTGGAGACGCCACTTAAAGACAAGGACCCGGAGCATATCGATTTCATCGTTATCCGGGAGAACACGGGGGGTATCTATACCGGCCACGGCGGTGCCACACGGGTAGGTACGGCGGACGAGATCGCGACGCAGGTGATGGTGTATGACCGCCGCACGGTCGACCGCTGTCTGGAATACGCGTTCGAGCTGAAGAAGAAGCGCAATGCGAAGGACCCGAAGTATGCGGAAAAACCCATAACGCTCATCCATAAGCGGAATGTTCTGACCCATTGCGGAGATCTCTGGTACCGCGCGTTCGAGGATATGGGAGCACGGCAGTATCCTGAGCTCAGGCGTGACTATAACCATGTGGACGCGGCGAATATGTGGTTCGTAAAGAATCCCGAGTGGTTTGACGTGGCAGTAACGGAAAACCTCTTCGGCGATATCATCACTGACCTTGGTGCCATGATCCAGGGCGGGCTCGGCGTTGCATCGGGCGGGAACATCAATCCTGAGGGCGTCTCCATGTTCGAGCCGATGGGCGGCAGTGCGCCGAAGTATACCGGCAAGAACGTGATCAATCCCATGGCAGCGATCGGTGCCGCCATGATGATGCTCGATACCCTCGGTGAGACACGTGCTGCCCAGGCTATCGAGACGGCCATGGTGTCTGTCATGCAGAAGATGAAAAGCCAGGCCGCTGGCCAGATGGGCATGGGGACCACCGAGGTCGGTGATCTCGTGGCAAAACTGGTCTCATAACGCCTGTTTTGCAAATCAATAACGGAAAATGCCGTCAGGCTCTTCGGGCGGCTGAGGCGCGGCCCGCAGGAGAGCATCCTGCGGGCTTTGTTATTTGACGGCCCCCATAGTGAAACCTGCAATGAATCTGTCCAGAAAGAATGTATAGACAACGGCGACCGGAGTACTTGCAATCAAGGCCCCGGCCATGAGCGGTCCCCACTGGAAGACATCCCCGCGAACGAGTTCCGTAGGCACACCGATCGAAACGGTTTTCTTGGCTGAGACCGAAATGAAGGTCAGGGCATAGATGAACTCATGCATGGACAGAGTGAATGCAAATACGACTATGGTCAATATTCCGGAGATGGCCAGGGGCAGCACCACCTTTACCATGGCGCCGAGCCGCGAAAGTCCGTCGATCATGGCCTGTTCCTCGATATCGCGAGGTATGGTCTTGAAGAAACCCATCAGGAGCCAGGTGCAAAAAGGAATGGTGAACGTCGGGTAGATGAGAATAAGCGACCAGAGCGACTCCTGCAAACCAAATGCGGCTGCAAACCGGGAGAGCGGGATAAACAGAATCGCGGGCGGTACCAGATATGTGAGAAATATTCCGATGCCGAGCATCTCACCCCAACCCCGCGCCCACCGAGCAAGGCTGTACGCTGCGGGTACCGCAATAATCAGGGTGATCGCGACAACAGCCATGCCTACCAGGAAGGTGTTCAGGAGATAGGTCAGGAAGTGAGTGTCGAAGAGAAGCAGGCGGAGATGGTCCAGTGTCGGCGGCTCGTTGAACAGAAAGGGGTTGTTGGTCGGACTGAACAGGTCGTGGTCACGCTTGAATGTCGCAATGATCATCCAGTAAAAGGGAAAGGCGCTGAAGACGGCAAAGATGCTCAGCAGCGCATACAGTCTTCCCGTGCGGAAAACCTTTCCGGCACTGGTCATCATACGACCTCCGTGCGTCTGGCTACGCGCAGCACCAGGATTGCGATGCCTGCGAGGACCGGGAACATGAACAGAGAAACGGCTGCTCCCTGAGCGAGATCTCCGCCCTCGATACCCTTGAAGAAGGTCCAGGTCGACAGTACCTGGGTCATATGGATCGGCCCGCCTCTGGTCAGTACGTAGACAACCGTCATATCGGTGAAGGTGAAGATGAGCCCGAACAGGAAGGCGATGCTGATGATCGGCATCGTCAGCGGGATGGTGATCTCAAGCGTCTTTCGCAGCGCTGTTGCCCCGTCTACTTCGGCGGCTTCAAGAAGGTCGCGGGGGATGGATGAAAGCCCCGCCAGTTGGATCACCGTGGCCAGGGGGAGCAGCCGCCATACATGGACGGTAACGACCGAGGCCATGGCAAGGAATGGTTCCCCGAGCCAGTAAAGGTTCTGCATCGGCCCCAGGAGCGCTCCGGGGGCACCCAGCAGGCCGATCTTCCTGAGTATCCAGTCGATCGGGCTGAAAATGGAGTCGAACATCCAGAGCCAGCCTATGGTTCCGAGGGATATCGGCGCAGTCCATGGCAGCATGACCAGGAAGCGGACGAGCCACTTGCCCCGGAAATCCGCCATCAGTGCTGTTGCAAGAATCCGGGACAGGACGATGACGAGGGTCTGGGAGACAAGAGCGAAGACGAACGTGTTCTTGAGGGAGGTACGGAATACCGGATCAGCAAGGATGTCCCGGAAATTCTGTAATCCTATAATATGGAGCGTCGGGTCTCCGGTAGTTGCATCGCTCAGGCTGTACAGGATGGCGAGGATGAACGGAAACCCTATCATCACGGCGATATACAGGACCGCAGGCGTGATCATGATCCTGGCAAGCAGGTCCGCCCGGTCCCGAATGCTTGTGCCGGTGGCGCGCGGTCCACTGTTCATGTCTTTCCTGTGTCTATCAAACGGCCGCTCGCACGGTCGAAGTGTCTGATTGCCTTCTTCGCAACCGCAAAAGGATAGGTCTTTCCCGGTTCGATCGGGATGCTGATGTTTCCCGGGAGTCTGGAAACGACATGGCGCGCGCAGCACTTCTCGCCGATATCGCCGTAAACGAGGCGCTCTGCACCGAGATATTCGAGCCAGGTTACCTGAAAAGGATAAGTGACAAACCCCTCATTCTCTGTTGCGGGCCCTGCCGGCAGGAACGTCTCCGGTCTGAATCCGGCCAGGACATCTCCCTGTTCGATCAGGTTCATGGGCGGAGAGCCGACGAATGTGGCAACAAACGTATCCGCAGGCCACTGGTATATTTCAGGCGGCGTTCCCACCTGATGTACCCTGCCCTTGTTCATAACAACGATGCGGTCACCGAGTCCCATCGCCTCGACCTGATCGTGGGTTACATAGACCGTTGTCACGCCCAGCCGCCGCTGAAAAAGCCGCAGTTCTTCCCGGGCGGACGCGCGGAGGATTGCATCGAGATTCGAAAGCGGTTCATCGAGGAGAAAAACGCTCGGTTCTCTCACGATCGCGCGTGCAAGGGCAACGCGCTGACGCTCGCCGCCGGAGAGCTCCCGGGGCTTGCGTTCGAGCAGGCTGCCGATGCCGAACATGCCTGCAGCCTGCTCTACCTTTTCCCTGATCGCCGTCCTGTCCACGCCGCGGGTTCGCAGGGGGAAGGCAATATTCTTGAACACGGTCATATGGGGATAGAGGGCATAACTCTGGAAGACCATAGCGATATTCCTGGTCCGGGGCGGCAGATGCGTGACCTTCTCGCCGTCAATGACGATGTCGCCTGACGACGGGGTCTCGATCCCGGCGATCATCCGGAGGAGGGTAGTTTTGCCGCATCCCGATGGACCGAGAAGGACCAGGAATTCCCCCTCGATTGTCTGCAGGTTCACCTCGTTAACCGCCGTGGTCGCGCCGAAAAGCTTCGAAATATTCTCTAACTCTACGCGCGCCATAATCCCTTATTGGACGGAATATGCCATATCGGCGGGAGACCGTACAACAAAGATGTGCTGGGCACGCTATTTAGTCCCACCGACCAGTCCCTTCTTCCTCCACTTGGTGAATATGGCTTTGACCAGAAGCTCGGCTTGTTCCACTGCGGTCTCGGCCTTCATCCCCCGCACTGCATTGGCAAACATATTGGGAATGACGAACGTTGAAAATACCTCGCCGATGGCCGGATTGGCAGGCCCGGGATGGCCGACATTGGTGCTCCATTTTTCGGCATCCTTCAGGACGGAGAGCTTCCCTGCGGACTCGCCTGCGATGGCAAAGGGATCATTATCGAACCATGTGTTGTGCAGGTCGCGCAACTTCTTTGCGCCTTTGACCGACGGGTATTTTCTGTCGCCGGACGGGATGGGCGCGTCAAAGAAGGCGGGAGAATTATAAAGTTCGCTGAAGTACATTGCCTGATCGTAATTGGCCACCAGGTCAAGAAGGAATTTCTTTGCCGTGTCGACGTTCTTCGAATGTTTCGGGATGATATAGTTGTAGATGACATGCTCTGAATTCCACCGCGTTCCGCGTGGCCCCTTGAGCGCGGGCGTAAAGTAGACGTCCTTGGCGATTTCGGGGACTTCTTTCTGGGCAGAGCGATAGGCGGAGATCGAATTGAGGATATACGACGCACGTCCCGCGATGAGCGCCTGGTTGTTCGATACCGCTGTCCACGCGAAGACCTCGGGCACCATGGCCTCCTTAAAGAGCTTTGTCATGAATTCTACTGCCTGGATCGTGTTCTTGTTGTTCAGGACCACATTTTCCTTCTCGTCCTGAATACTGCTGTCGTACGACCAGAGCAGTGCGCGGCCGGCCATATTGGAGTCCAGCTCCTGGGACAGGCCTATGCCGAGCTGGATGCCCTGGTCTTTCTTGATCTTCCCGCCGAAGGTGAGCAGGTCTTCCCACGTTTCGGGACCATTCGGTTTGCCGGCCTTTTCCCAGAGACTCTTGCGGTAGCAGCCCGGGTCGATCGTCCACCCCGGGCAGAAACTGTAATATTTTTTGGTGCGGGGATTATACGAACTCTTCCTGCAGAGGACATGCTGTTTCCCGAAGCGCTTCTCCGCCTCTTTGACGAGGTCCGTGAGGTCGTGAACACTCGGCTCGAACTGCGACGGCGGCGAGATCCATTCGATCAGATCATGGCCCTGGCCTGCGGATACCTCGGCCGCAGTCCTTGAGGGGATTTCAGCCAGACCGATATGGTCCACGGTGACCGCGACATTGTTCGCGGCGCCCCAGCTTTTCACGAAACTGTCAAACCACTCCTTGTCGAAACGGGGAACAAAGTGAGACCAGACGAGGATCTTGATCTCCTTTGAAGCTGCGCTGCTCTGCCGGGGAATGAAAATGGACGGTGCAACACCGAATGCTGCGGTGCTGAGAGCCGCTGCCTTGACGAACTCCCTGCGTGACATGCCTTTCTTCCGTGATTTCGCCATATCGATACCTCCAATCAGATAGAATTATGCCCTATCGTATTACAAACGAACCGACTCTGCAATAGCTATTTCTGGAGCTCTGACGGTATCCGGAATGGGTTTTTCCCGGAGATCTTCATCGTCCGGGTGCAGAGTCCAAATGCAGTCCGGCGGCTCGTTCCGGCAACGGCGGGCATGGTTGGGTGAGTGGATTCGGGCATCCGGCATAGGCCCCCGTTATGCCCTCCGGCTGATTTACTCAATCTCACTTGTTGCTTTTACCTACAAAGAAACACGGTTCAATAATCTGAAACAGTGAAGAACGCCAGAAGAAAGTCGTACCATTGAGGTGCGCCCTGAGGCTGCATCCCCCTGGTTCCCACCTGCTTGATTACACCGATTACTTCTCAGGCCTTGCAAATCGAAACTGTTGCGGATTACCGGGTTAAATATTGAACGTCATTATTCAGGATGAGCCAACTCCTGGCTGGCGATAGACTTTCGGCAATCCCGCTTGTGATTGACATCGGTTACATGGACTGCCAAGACCGTGCAATTGCAACTTCACCAAGTTTGAGTGGCTGATTCGATTGTAACGGCCAAGGTGGCACGTATCCAACTGAACTTCTCTTTCATGAAATTGAAATCGGGGCCGGCTGTAATGAACTTTGCCTTTCCCTTGATCAAAAAACCGGCTCCCGCTCCATGCAAACCTTGAACCTTACTGCTCCCTAACGTGATCAATACATTCGGATTGTGGGAGATGTTGGCCTCCGTCTTGTGCATGTAACCAGCGGGGATGAACAGCCGTCCATCTTGTGATATCCTGAGGTAGCTATTCCA
>VEOY01000137.1 GCA_012026685.1 Nitrospirota bacterium | reverse complement strand
GTGAGAGAATACTGGTCATGTCGCCTCAGTGCTTCGCCGGAGCCTGCCGGTCGTAGTAGATGCTCTTGCCTGTTATGCTGACAGGGATTCCCATCACTACCTCTCCCTTTATGAGGCCGATAGCCCTGGCCGCAGCACCGACCCTCTGCTGTACGCGATTGTCGACATTCAGGATGCTCGCAGTCTTGGCTGCAGATGAAAGGGCTACGCCGATATCGATCATCCTCATGACGCAGTGCGGGCCGGTGTAGCCCATTTCCTTATCCTTCATCTGCCTGTTCTTTGTAAATTCACCGCAGGTCGGATAGCCGCAGGCACCGCAGTCATAGCCTGCTGTCACGGGTTTGCTCAGACCCACCAGAAGAAGCGCCTGGGAATTTTCGATATTAGATGCATCCCTGAGCCAGTACGCCTCGTTTGTGCTCTTCGGCGCATAGGCCTTCATGGACTCTGCGATCTTTTCCAGATCCTCTTCCTTTGTGATGACGACGATCTCAAGAAAGTCCTTGCCGCCGGCCTTCGGGGCAGTCCTTGCGGACGCTGCCATCAACTTAACCGCCATTTCAGTTACCTCTTTCATGATGAACCTCCGTTCTATTCTTTATTCTCGTCCCGTTACACAATCAGTTTCCATATATACCCGGCGAATGCCGAGCCGATTATTACGGGGATCATTCCCCATTTAAAGCGGACCATACCGGCAAAGGCGACCACTGATGCCGCAAGCGCATACCAGTCAAAGCCTTTCCCTTCGGGCATAAGGGTGTGATAGGCGAAAAATACTGAAAGATTCAAAACAACGCCGACAACCGCAGCAGTGATCGCGGAAAGCGCTGCACCAAGTTTCACATTTTTCCTGACCCTTTCGACGTAGGGTGCGCCGACAAATATCCACATGAAACAGGGGACAAAGGTTACCCATGTGGTCAGGAGCCCGCCTATTGCCCCGGCCACGGCAGGCTGAAGCCCGTGTGCATTGGTAAATGCCGCTAGATATCCGACAAACTGCGTGACCATTATGAGCGGTCCAGGTGTGGTTTCAGCCAGACCAAGGCCATCGATCATTTGTTCCGGCTGAATCCACGCGTAATGTCCTACTGCCTGTTGGCTGATATAGGCAAGCACCGCATACGCACCGCCGAATGTCACCATTGCAGCCTTGCTGAAGAGGACGCCTATATCAACAAAGATATCATCCCATCCTCTCCCCATACCGAGAAGGATTATCGGAAGAAACCAGAGAGGAAGACATACTGCAACCACTTTCAGAGAATGTTTCCAGTTTGCAGAAGTGCTTATTGAAGAAGATGAATCATCAATGACATATTCTGAAGGCTTCGAAGGTTTGTTGTTCCCCGTCACTGCAAATTTAGCAGGAAGCAAACGGCCTCCGGCATAACCGATGATGCCGGCAGACAGAATAATTACCGGGAAGGGAATATGCAGAAAGTAGATCCCGATAAAAGACAATGCTGCAAGGGATATGAGGACTTCATTTATGAGAGATTTTTTGCCGATTCTGATAACCGCCTCTGCAACTATTGCGGCGACTGCCGGTTTGAGTCCGTAGAAAAATGCCTCTACGGCCGGGACATGCCCATATGAGGCATACAGCCACGAAAGCCCCCACAGGATAAATATTGAAGGCAGAATAAAAAAGAGACCAGACACCATACCGCCCTTTATGCCATGCAACAACCACCCGATGTATATTGCTAATTGCTGCGCCTCGGGTCCCGGCAGGAGCATGCAGAAGTTGAGCGCCTGGAGAAAATGGTCTTCGTCGATCCACTTCTTTTTCTCGACCATGTCCCTGTGCATAATGGCGATCTGTCCCGTTGGGCCGCCGAAACTGATGAAGCCGAGCTTTAGCCAGTAGCGGAATGCTTCAATAAATGATATTTTCGTCTGCATCGACATTATTTCCTTTGTTATCCTTTTGACGCAAAGAGCATCTCAAACACCTGCATTCCCCTTTCAAGGGCGTCTCCGTCATCCGTCGCTGTCTTCCGTATGCCGATGAGGATATCTTCCAGGCCCTTGGCTTCTGCAGATTTATATTTGTCGTCTTTCGTATCGAGGTCGTGGACGATCTCTGCTATCTTCTTAAGTGCCTTGTCCTTATAACCGAAGGATCTGACAAGAACTTCAAAGGTGCACATATCACCGACGTGGGTGAATTCTCCTCCGCGGACATCAAAAGCTACTGAGTCCTTTTTTTTCCCCCGGGGTTCCTTTTCATCCACAAAACCAAAAGCTGCGTCTTTGTCTATGAACCTCCGGATGAGCCAGGCAGATGCCATCCTGTCGATGAACGGTCTTTTGCGTGTTACCCATGTTTTTCCCTTATAATCGCCGGCGTTTTTTGGTTCCAAAGCTGCTTGTTTCTCTCTCCCTGACCCAGTTCCGAAGAGGACTTTGAGCTCAGAATTCAGGCGTCTGATCCTGCCGTCTATGGCGGCTCCCTCCCGTGACGAGAAAAAATCGATCTTTCGTATTTCGTCAAAGTCCCTGCGGAGCCGGCTGAACTGGGCCGATATGCCCTTTATATGCTGCGCCCTTGCGCCTTTTTGAATGCTGCCCAACCTTCGTTCAACGTCGTCCAGTGCTTTTCCTGTCAAGGCATAGTCGGCCGCCCTTTGCCGGATGAAGAGGTCAATGATTTCTGCGTCCTTTATGGTATCCATCTCTGCGACCCGGACAAATGCGGCCTCACCTCCCATCTCCGCAATCCCGGACACAAGCCACTGCAGGAGCTCGTAATGCTCATCATTGAACGGCAGGATATACACGGCCCCTTTCAGCTGTATGGCTCCGGCCTTGTTCAGCCTTCTCCAGACCTTCATCCTGTTGCTGACCGGCCTCGAGGGAACGCTGTAAAAAAAGATGAGCCAGCCTGCGCCTTTCCGTTCGTTCTTACGCATCACCTAAACACTCCCCCGTGCAGAAACGGCCCGTATCATCGGGGCCCCCGGAGCCGGAGGGTGCTGATTATTGCCTGGTCGATTGCTCATGATCTCCCCTGCAAAATTGCGTTCCCCTGCTTCGGCAAAAGCGATTGAAGTAAAGATGGCATCTATTGTGCCGGTATGTTTCCTGTGCTCAGCCGGGCTCCCTTTTCCTGACACCGCTGCAAAGGGTATATTTGCGAAGATATCTTCGGGTATTCTTCTTCGTCTGTTCATTTGAGACCTCCATTAATGAGAAGAGTAACGCATGATTCAAATGTAACAGACGTTACAATAACTGTCAAGCAAAAAAAAGATGCAGCGTCGGCAGAGGAGAAAAAAAGGGCCGGGAGATTATCCCGGCCCGAGGTGTATGGAGGGGGTTTGAGAGAGTTTATTGAACCTGAAATATCCCGCTTACTGCCATGCCTACCGTGACTCCGCCTGCATCCTTAAGTACGACCTTGATCCTGGCGTTCTTCGCCTTCGTCACCGTGGGGACATTCCAGTTAAAACTGGTGGACGTTCCTGATCCGGCTGCCGCCTTCCAGGTCATCCCGCCGTCGAAGGTATACATCACCTTTGAGCTGCTTACGGGATTCTTGGTCCCATTGGTAGTCCAGGTGACCAGATAGCCTGCCGTCCCCTGAGGCACGGTCGCTCCTGCTGCCGGCGCGGTTACCGAGGCTACCTCGATCGTGAAGACCCCTGACTTGGCCTTCCCGAGGTTTGTATTGGAAGCATCCAGAGCCTGAACAAGGATCCGGGCTTTGGTATTTTTCTTGAGTGTGCTCGGCACATTCCAATTGGTGGTCGTGCCGGTCACGCCGCTTGCCAGAGGCAGCCAGGTGAGACCGCCGTCAATGGAATACTTGAGCTTATAGGATGCCGCACCGGTCTTCGCTGTCCAGGCGACGGGGTAAGCTGCACCGGTCGGAACCGCGGCCCCGGTAGCAGGCGAAGTAACGGCAATGGTAGAGGCTGCGGGATCATTCTGATCATAAAGGCCGTTTCCGTCATTATCAAGGCCCTGACCGTCGTCAGACCAGTTCTCCGACCCGTCAGCATTCAGAGGGTCCTTTACGTTAACGCCGGCAAGTCCATAATACGGTGGTTTGACGTTTTCCGGCCTTGGAGCAGGATCGGTATGACAACCGGAACACACGGACACACCAGCGCCAGCATGATGTTTTCTCAGGCCGACGCCGAGTATTACCCCGTTATAATTATTGCCATGGCACCCGGAGCAGCCAAGATTAAGCCCGCCCGTACCGCTCGACTGGAAGGTGTACGCGTTTTGGGAACTCGGTGATCCGAGGTGGCATGCTCCGCACACACCGTTTAACATGCTGTTCCGGTGAACATTGTGCAGGTTGCTCGGCCATGTGGAACCGTGTTTGTCCACGGTCGTTGACAGAAAACTCCCGTGACAGGAGTTGCATCCGTCAATATAGCGCTCATACGCAAAACCGTCAGTAGTCAGAGCAAATAAAACCGCGCAGGCCAGAAGACCGACAATCATAAGTGTTTGTTTTTTCATAAATCCTCTCCTTTTCGTTCTTGGAATGGTTTCGCGGAGGTTTGAAATAACCTTGCGTGCCCCTTGCTAAGAATATTAAGACATTACTCTGTATTAATTATGAAAAATGGATTAAGTTCTGTTAATCGGTATGTACAGGGGAATTTATCGCAACTGATCCTGAATGGTGGGAATACGCTATCCCGCGGAGGCAGTCGACCGTCAGATCTGCTTCTTCTCCCAGGCTATGGCTTTTCCGAATGAAGCGAACTGACGCTCCCGGATGCGGAACTCCTTTGTATGGAGTCTGCGGCGGCCGTTTCTTTCGGTTATCCTGAGGTCGGCATGGAGCATTTCGTGGTAGACGATGAACTCTACAAAATACAAAGGGACAGAACGTCTGTCCAGCAAAGGATTTATACGAATGATATTTGATGAACTGCAGTAGCTGCCCAGCGTTATCCTGCGGGTCCTCCTCCGGGAGCGGTTCCGTCCCCAGGTAATACCGGCCGTTATCCGGTCTTCAAAATATTCCCGGTTCATCCGCGCAAAGATCCCGGAAAGGCAGTAGGCCGACCCGCGGGTTACCAGTGAACGGTGAATGCCGGCTTTCTGTTCAGATCCTGTGTTTTTCTTTATGTAGTCCCGGATGACCGTCCTGAACTCTTTCCTGCCGGCAAGAAAACCCGCTACAGCTTCAAGGACCTCGTCTCCGGCGTTGAGGAACATCCTGTGCATCCGCACCCTGATCGTTCCGTTCCTCCCTGCCGCCGACAGCATGCTTGAAGTGTTGTCAGTGATAGCAAGGTCGATGTTCTTTCCTGAGAGATGTGCGAGACGGCGGCTGAGGGATGCCGGGTCATGGCCGAAAGGCAGAGGCAACTGCCTGTCGGGGGCCGGCAGTGGTACCTGCCCTCTATTCATCGGACGGCTTTTTTGCCTGCGTGCTGTCCATGTTCAGCTTTTCCCACCGGTACCAGAAGGTCTTGTAGCTCATACCGAGGAGCTTCGCGGCCTTCGCCACAACACCATGCGATTTCGCCATGGCCTTCCTGAGCAGTTCTTTTTCCAGTTCTTCGAAGTTGATCCCCTCTTCAGACAGGTCGAAATCAAAGGTCTCCAGCGGCTGTGATGTCCTGAGTTCGCTCTTGATATCGTTCAGGCTGATGGTCTCCTGGTCGCTCAGGATAACGGCACGCTCAATGACGGATTCGAGCTGTCGGATATTGCCCGGCCAGCTGTAGGCATTCAGCGCCTTGAGCGCGGGCTGGTCGACTCCCCGGATCCTCTTGCCGAACTCGCGGCTGTACTTCGCCCTGAAGAAATCCACCAGTTCCGGAATGTCCTCTTTTCTCTCCCGGAGAGGCGGCAGCTGAATGGTGACCACCTTGAGCCGGTAATACAGGGCTTCCCGGAAGCTGTTCCTCGAGAGCTCTTTCTCGAGGTCCTTATTGGTCGCTGTAATGATCCTGACATCGATCTTGATCGGCTCCTTGCCCCCGAGCCGCCGGATCTCCTTGTCCTGGAGTACACGGAGGAGTTTCGATTGCATCATCACGGGCATGTCACCGATCTCGTCAAGGAACAGCGTTCCGCCGTTCGCCGCTTCAAAGAGGCCGATCTTCCGCGCTGACGCCCCGGTAAAGGCCCCTGGTTCATAACCAAAGAGTTCGCTTTCAAAGAGGTTCTCGGGGATGGCAGCGCAGTTCAGCGCGACAAAGGGTCTCGATCTCCGGGGGCTGTTATAGTGGATCGCGCGCGCAATGAGCTCTTTGCCCGTACCGCTTTCGCCGATGATCAGTACCGTGGCAGGACTGCCGGCGACCTTTTTCATGATTGCCATGGCCTCCTGCATCTTCTGCGATCTGCCGACGATCCCTTCCATCCTGAACCGGGCATACAGCTCTTTCTGCAGCTGGAGGTTTTCCTTGAGAAGATCGGTATGCTCCGCCGCGCGCTTTACAGTCAGCAGAAGATGGTCCTTTTCGAGCGGCTTCTGGAGATAATCGAACACGCCTTTTTTCATGGCGTCCACGGCCGAACTGACCGTGCCGTGCGCTGTCATGACGATGAAGGTGCCGGGCAGGCTTTCGGCCTTCGCGGCTTCAATGAACCCGATGCCGCCCATGCCTTCCATCTTCAGGTCCGTGAGGATCACGTCAGGCTGATATTTCTTCAGGACCTTCAGGCCGTCTTCGCCGGAGGACGCGGTATGGGTCTCGTAGCCCTCGTCGTCAAGGATCGTCTTCAGAATGTCCCTCTGCAGGGGTTCGTCATCTACTACGAGGATTACAGACATGCCGGCTCTCCTTTCATGATTCCGCTCCGAGCGGAAGGGTGGTGATGACTGTCGTGCCTTTTCCCTCGCTGCTGCTGATATCAACTTTGCCCTTGTGTTCTTCTATGACCCGCTTGGTCAGGGCAAGACCGAGGCCGAGCCCCGTGCGTTTTGTGGTGAAGAACGGGTCGAATATCCGGGCGAGCTGTTCCTCCGGGATGCCGATGCCCGTGTCCTCAATGCCGAGCTGGAATCTGTCGCCGGCCTGTCTGGTCACGATCCTGAGCTTGCCGCCCATGGGCATGGCATGAAAGGCATTGAGGATGATGTTGTAGAGGCATGTCTTCATGAACTCGGGGTCGATCAGGAGTTTCGGGCTTGACTCATAGACTTTCTCGATCTCGATCTTTTCCTTCTGGGCCTTGGCTGCAACGAGGTCGATCACATCATCGACAAGCATGCAGATATCGGTCATGCGCCGGTTGAGTTCGAGGGGGCGTCCGTACTCGAGGAAGCTTTCGGCGAACCTGCTTACGCGCTGGATCTCGTTCTTGATGTTTACGATGAGAGCGTCAAAGTTCTTCTGCCCGGGGCTGTCGGAGGGCTTGTATTTTTCCCTGATCAGGTCGATGGAAAGGCTGATGAAGTTCAGCGGATTCTTGATCTCATGGGCAATGCTCGTTGCGAACTGGCCGATGCCCGCGAGATGCTCGGCCTTCCTGAGCTTTTCTTCGAGGTTCCGCTGTTCCCTGAGCCGTTCGACCATGTGGTTGAAGCTCTGGGCAAGATTGCCGATCTCGTCTTTCCGGTCGGTGTTCAGTTCGTGGTCGAGGTTGCCGGAAGCGACGCTCTCCGCGACGGCAACGACCTCCTCGATCGGCTTGGTATAGCTTTTGGCGAGATACACGGTCAGCAGCATGCCGATACCGAACACCAGGGCCGCGGCGAGAATTCTCTGGAGCATGCGCTTCCTCAAGAATACGGAGAAATCCTCCGTGTTTATGGTGAGATGGATGTATCCGAAATGTTTTTCTCCGGCAACGACCGGTATGATGACATTGTATGCGAGGCCTTCGTCCGTGACCGGCTCCCCGAGTTCCGCCTTGAAGATGAG
>VEOY01000071.1 GCA_012026685.1 Nitrospirota bacterium | reverse complement strand
TTGATTCTAGGATATCAGAGGCCCACCCCAAAGGTAATTGGACAAACTACCTATTTGAAGAAGAATTGTGTCTTAGTCGAAGAGAAATGTTGTGCTAGCATGAGCGGGGCATGAATATGTTCCGCGGACGAAGATGTTCATGCTCGGCGGGTGCCATGGGTGAGCGGGAATCTGCAGGACTATCGGCTGGAGGTCAGAAAAAAGGGCAACGCCTGATTAGGGGGATAGGGGAAATTCTTGTCATCAGGCGCTGCCTAAGTCCTGCAGCAAAAAAAAGCAAAGCCGGGCATGCCGCATATGATCTTTCGGCAGCCCGGCCATCTCTTTTCATGAGATCCGGTACTTTCCGCCCCCCCTTCACAGAGGGTTTGGCTTTATCGGTTATACATCTTGCTGTTTTCTTTTTATCAGATAACAAGGTATATGTCAAATTATATAAATAATTTAAATCATAACTATAAGTTTAGATTCCCATATGCTTATTTATGGAGTTGAAAAGAAAATAAGCACTTTTTTATAATAAAAGCTGGCGTGCGGCTAACATAACGGCGTCTTCTGCCGGCTGGGTGGCAGAGACGCTTTTTTTGCCTATTTTCAAAGAAGAAGGTAGAGGTAACAAACATGTGCAGACTGGCTGCAATAACATCAAAAGAATACATCTCGCCCATGGAACCTGTTCTTGCCCTTGAGACCATGAAGGAAGGACACGACGGTTCCGGACTGGGGCTGGTCCTCAAGAACCTTGGCGGAGAATTCGAAAAGCTGAAGAAGTACCCGGTCCTTTCCGGCATATGCTCGCATGACGGCCGGAAGACGCTTGATGACTACATGAAAAGGCGCGGCTTCAGGCTCAAGCATGAATGGAAGCCGAAGATCCGGCCGGTCGGCGGCATCGTCAGCCGTGATCATTACTTTGCCCGCGCCTACGATTATCCCGAGGCCTTCAGGAACAGGCCTTTGAAAGAGAAGGAAGACCTTCTGATGCTCACGAGGCTTGCCCTGAGAAAACTGGGCGAGTCTGACGAGTCGATCTTTGCCTTTTCGTTCTATCCGGACGTGATAACGATCAAAGAGGTCGGCGACCCGCTCCAGGTAGCCGATTTTTTCGGTCTTGACAGGGATACCCTGAAGGCGAAGATCATTTTTGCCCAAGGCAGGCAGAACACCAACTACGCCATCTACCTGTATGCATGTCATCCGTTCTTTATCCAGGGCTACTGTTCCATGACGAACGGTGAGAACACGGCGTTCGTGCCGATCAGGGAATACCTCTCCAGCAGGGGTTTCCCGGGGTATACGGGATACAACAGCGACAGTGAGGTCTTTACGCACATCCTCCACTACGCCGTGCGGCAGCTCGGTTTCCCGCTCCATTACTATAAGGATGTGATAACCCCGCTCAAGTCTGCCGAGATCGAAAAGAGGTCTGATGCCGATGCTGTCCGGCTCATGAAACAATCCCTGCGGCAGCTCTGCATTGACGGGCCGAACATGGTGATCGGTTTTGGGCCTGACGGCAGTGTCTTCATGGTGCATGACTCCAAGAAACTGCGTCCCGGTGTTGTGGGCGGCGTCAAGGGACGGTATGCGCTCATGTCCGAAGAATGCGGCGTTGACAGCGCGGTTCCCAGGAGGGACCGGGCAAAGGATATTTTCCCGATGAAATACGACATGGTGATCATTTCGCCTGAAGCACAGGAGGTAACAGCATGGAACCAGCTTCACGGTTAGACCATAATCACAAACTCTCATTGCGGGAGTTCCCCTATATTGTCCGTTGGAGAGACGACCGGTGCAAGAGGTGCGGCAGGTGCACGGCGGTATGCCCGGTAAAAGCGATCGAGCCGACGGTGAAGGTGATGCGCGGCGTCAGGTCCGAAGGCCCGGTGCCGACGCCGGCAGCAAGCAGGCAGGTCGTCCAGATGGTCGAGCAGGTAAAGGACATGGAGCGTCACTGCGTGGGGTGCGGCTCCTGCACGCTCGTATGCCCGAACGAGGCGATCGAGCCTGAACTGAACCCTCAGCATAAGATGCTTCATTACAAGAACAAGGGAGGCGACGGCTATAAGAGAGGCGGAAGAAGGAACGATCCTTCCGAGTCCACGCTCGACAAGCTGAAGTTTACCCGGATATCGATGCTTACCGATCCCGCGCTCGACGCAGGCAGGCACGAGTTCCGCATCAGGACACTGCTCGGCAGGGTCATCGCGCCTGAACAGATGCCTCTCAAGACGGTGAACGGCAAACTTGAGGTGGACAAGAAGAGCGATGTGTTCATCCCGCCGGTGAGGGAGATATACCCTATCATGATCGGCTCCATGTCAGTGGGAGCGCTTTCTCCCCCCATGTGGGAAGGTCTTGCCATGGGCGTTGCTTACCTGAACGAGGTGGAGGGTATGCCGGTCGTCATGTGCTCGGGAGAAGGCGGCATGCCGCCGCGGCTTCTCCGGTCGCGCTATCTCAAATATTTCATCATCCAGATCGCGTCAGGGTATTTCGGATGGGACGAGATCGTGCGTGCGATCCCTCACATGGTCGAAGACCCTGCAGCAATAGAGATCAAGTACGGCCAGGGCGCAAAGCCCGGAGACGGCGGCCTTCTCATGGCACAGAAGGTGCTCAAACTGATCGCGAAGATCCGCGGCGTTCCGCAGTTTGTCGACCTTGCATCGCCGCCTACGCACCAGACAAAGTATTCGATAGAGGAGGCTGTCGCAAAGATGATCCAGTCCATGTCCATGGCATGGGGTTTCAGGGTCCCTGTTTATCCGAAGATATCGGGCACCAAGACCGCGAAGGCCGTGCTCAATAACCTTGCACGGAACCCCTATGCGGCAGGGCTCTGTATCGACGGAGAAGACGGCGGCACCGGCGCTGCGTACAATGTCTCGATGGACAAGATGGGACACCCCATAGCCTCGAACCTCAGGGAGTGCTACCTTGATCTTGTCAAGCAGGGAAAGC
The DNA here is from genome assembly GCA_012026685.1 of Nitrospirota bacterium. Classification (GTDB taxonomy): domain Bacteria; phylum Nitrospirota; class Thermodesulfovibrionia; order Thermodesulfovibrionales; family UBA6898; genus UBA6898. The sequence goes on along the minus strand of VEOY01000071.1, from coordinate 1,981 downwards.
AGAACGAACTGCCGCTCATTGCCGCAGGCGGCGTTGGCAAAAAGGGCAATCTCGCGGCGAATGCCGCGGCACTTATCATGCTCGGCGCATCAGCAGTTGCGATAGGCAAGTACATCATGCAGACGGCAGCGGACTGTTTCGGCGATGAATACAACCGCTGCAATCTCTGCAATGTGGGCAAATGTCCGCGCGGCATCACAACACAGGACCCGAAGCTCTACCGCAGGCTTGATTCCGACAGGGTCGCTGAACGTGTGGTCGAGGTCTTCAAGGCCGCGGATACTGAGCTCAAAAAGATCTTTGCCCCTATGGGGAGGTCAACGGAGCTTCCCATAGGCATGTCTGACGGCCTCAGCGTCGGCGACAGGGCTATAGCGGAGAGGTTAGGAATAAGCTATGCGTGCTAAGAAACAGCCTGAAATACAGGCAAAGGGCAAAGGGCAAAGGGCAAAGGCCACGGCAATTGACCTGAAGATGTTTACGATAAAGGGCAATGTGAAGGGCAACCGTGTGCCGTCGCGTATCCTTGAGGAGCAGATACAGGAGGCGGTGAAGGGCGGCGCGCGCGAGCTGCGCGTTATCGCCGAGGGGCAGCACGGCATCGGAGGCCGGATCTGGCCGAAGGGTGAGACCGTCAGGATCGTGGTCGAAGGTACGGTCGGCCAGCGCGTCGGCAGCATGGGCATGGACGGGACCGAGATCCTGGTGAAGGGCAGCGCATCCGATGACGTAGGCTGGATCAACTGCGGCGCGAAGATCACGGTACTCGGGGACGTTACCAACGGGGCGTTCAATGCCGCAGCACAGGGAATACTCTATGTGCAGGGCAGTGGAGGCGCCCGCTGCGATACCATGACCAAACGCAATCCGCGTTTCGAACATCCACAGTCCTGGTATTTCAGGGGTGTAGGCGATTCATTCGCCGAGTTCAAGGCAGGCGGCATTGCCGTTATCTGCGGCGTAAACCCACGGAACCCGGAAAATGTGCTTGGCTACCGGCCCTGCGTTGGCATGGTAGGCGGCGAGATCTATTTCCGCGGTCCGATACAGGGATACAGCGAAAAGGACGTCAAGCTCCTCGATCTTACAGATCAGGACTGGGAATGGCTCACTACGAACATGAGACCCTATCTCGAGGCCATAGACAGGATGTCCTATTATGATGAGCTTACCCGCTCTGCCGGGGACTGGAAAAAGCTCATGGCATACACGCCCGCTGAAAAGCGCGCCAGGAAGTGGTTCAAGATATCCACGTCCGACTTCAGAAAGAACTCCTGGGAAAAGGAAGTGGGCCAGGGCGGGATCTTTGCAGAGTATTTTGACCATGATCTCACGATCCTTCCGTACATTACGACCGGCAAAGAGAGGCGCAACAAACCGATCTGGGCGAACGAGAAATACAACCCTCCCTGCGCTTATGCCTGTCCGACCCTCATACCATCTCACAAGCGGGCAACGCTTATCAGGCAGGGACTTCTTCAGGAAGCCCTCGAACTGGTGCTGAGATACAGTCCTCTTCCTGCAACAGTCTGCGGTCAGGTCTGTCCGAACCTCTGCATGACGAGCTGTACCCGGGGCATGATCGACAAGCCCCTTGCGATCGACAAGCTCGGCGGAATGGCCCTTGATCTCCCTGCTCCGAAGAAAGAGAAACCCACAGGCCACACGGTCGCTGTGATCGGCGGCGGGCCGGGCGGGCTCAGCGCTGCATGGCAGCTCGCGCTTAAGGGCCACAGCGTTGACCTCTACGAAGCATCCGGAAAGTTGGGCGGAAAGATAGAGCATTGTATCCCGCGCGAACGTTTGCCGCACCAGATCCTCGAAAAAGAGCTTTCGCGGTTTGCCGAGCTCGGGGTCAATGTGCACCTGAACACGGCGATCGACAGGAAGAAGTTCGATGAGATATATCAGGGCCATGAAGTGGGCATCGTCGCCGTCGGAGCCCAGAAAGGCCGCGTGATCGCGTTCCCCGGCTCTGAGG
>VEOY01000026.1 GCA_012026685.1 Nitrospirota bacterium | reverse complement strand
TCTTCCATCGCGTTCGGAAAGGACACCTCTACAATGGCGGCATGGACATGGCCTGCGGATCGCCATATCTTTCCGGTAGGCCCCGTGTCCCCTGTGTACAGGAGGGTCCTGCCACGTTCATCGCTGATGACATAGCCGACCGCGGGCACCGTATGATTCACGGCATAGGCAGTGACGGAATATCCGTTCACCCGGAATGGCGCGCCTTCCCGTATGTTCTTCAGCCTGAGCACCGGATGGACCGAGGCAGCGATCCGGGTAAAATCAGGCCAGAGCCGGTCGTTCAGCAGATGGCTCCGCAGATCGTCAAGTGTTGACTTGGTTCCGAAGACCGTAACGGAGTGATGTTTATTCTTGATGATGATATTGTCGGCGAGAAACGGTATTGCCTTGATGTGGTCAAGGTGGGCATGCGTGATCAGGATGTCCCGTATCTCCCACTGCAGCGTTTCCCTGAGCGAAGAGCCTATCGTGCCCGCATCGAGCAGCACCTTTCCGTCGATAAGAAAGGCCGGAGGATTGTAGCCCGGCAGTTCTGCGCCCGAGCAGCCCAGGACTTTAACCTTCAATGCCCGCTCCGAGGTCCGGCAGAATGCGTATGAAATGGTCGGTAACATCTGCGTCGAACTGCTTTCCGGCGAATTTCTTCAGTTCCCCAATCGCTGTCTGCATGCTGAGCGCCTTCCGGTACGGTCTGTCCGTAGTCATGGCATCATACGTGTCGGCCACCGCGATGATCCGCGCGATCAGGTCGATGTCCCGACCCTTCAGTCCGTCCGGATAGCCGGTACCGTCGTATTTCTCATGATGACCCCGCACCCCGGGGATGATGTCATGCAGTTGCCTGACATGTTCGAGTATCTCGGCTCCGCATACCGAATGCTCGTTCATGATCTTTACCTCCTCCGCATCCAGCCGATCGTTCTTCAGGAGAATACTGTCCCGTATCCCGATCTTGCCAATGTCATGGAGGATCGCGGCGAGCCTCAGCCGCTCCATCTCCCTGCCGGGGAGTTCCATGGACCTGCCGATTGCCACGCTGTACTGCATGACCCGTTGCGTATGTCCGCCGGTATAGGAATCCCGCCGTTCAATGGTTTCCGCAAGTGCCTGGGCAGTCTCGTAAAAGGTCTCCTTGAGCTCCTGATAGAGGTTCGCGTTCTCTACGGCAATTGCCACCTGGTTGGCGAGCGCAAAAAGAACATCTTTGTCCTCTTCGTCAAAAGAACCCGTTGTTTTGTTTATGGCCTGGAGCACGCCGAGGCTTCTCTCCTTTGTGCTGACCGGCACGCAGATCATGTCCCTTGTCGTGAATTCGCTCCGTGCATCCGCACCACCGAAAAACCGAGGGTCAGCAGCGACATCCCGGATGATGATCGGCTCTCCGCTTTCCGCGACCCATCCGGCTATGCCTTGTCCCTTGCCCAGCCTGATCTGTTTCAGTTTGTCCCCCTGCTCACCGAGCGCGACCTCAAAGAAAAGCTCGCCGGTCGCACGGTCCACAAGCAGGAGGCTCCCGGTCTCTGCTTCCACAAGGCGCGCCGCTGCCTCGATCGCCCGTCTGCGGATCTCCCGCGTATCCAGCGTGGAATTGATAAGGGCCGAGAGGTCCATGAGCGTCCTGGCCTGCTGAAGCTTTCTCCGGAGGAGATCGCTCACGCTATCGCGGCCCGCAAGGAAAGAAGATATTGTCTCAGTTCTTCATCAGGGCCATTCGTCCTTTTTACAATGGCGCTCCCCACGATCACGCCATCGGCAATTCCTGCAACCGTGGCAGCCTCCTCTGGTGTCGAGATGCCGAACCCGACGGCAATGGGCGTATCTGAGATCTTTCTGATCTGCGCCATGTGGGACCCGATGAACGGATCGAGAGAGAGTGCTGTGCCGGTTATTCCAGTGATGGAAACATAATAGATAAAGCCCCGCGATGCATGACAGACCTTCTGCATCCTCTCTTCCGTTGATGTCGGAGCAAGCAGGAATATCGTATCGAACGGCTTCTTCCGGGAAAGCCGTATCAGGCCTTCTGCCTCGTCGGGAGGTAGGTCAGGAACGATGATGCCGTCGACACCGGCGGACAATGCATCCTCGATGAATTTCTCGTCCCCGTATTTGAAGACCGGGTTGTAATAAGTCATCAGGATGATAGGTATCTGCGTCGAATTCCTCAGAGTGGAAACGAACTCGAGTACCGTGTGCAGCGTGGTCCCTCCGCCGAGCGCGCGCTGGGCCGCTGCCTGGATGGTCGGCCCGTCCGCAAGAGGATCGGAAAACGGCACGCCAAGCTCGATGATGTCCGCTCCGCAGTCTTCGAGGACCTTCACGAGTTCACCTGTCCTTTTGATATCAGGGTCTCCTGCCATGATATAGGGGATGAACGCCTTTTTGCCTTCTTTGCGGAGCGCCTGGAATTTTCTGGCTATGCGGGACTTCACAGCTCGACTCCCCTGATGCGGGCAACATGCTGCACATCCTTGTCCCCCCTGCCGGAGAGATTGACCACGATGATCTCGTCTTTCGACAGTTTCGGCGCAAGCTTCACTGCTTCGGCAAGTGCATGGGAAGATTCGAGAGCGGGGATGATCCCTTCTGTCCTGGACAGCTGTTCGAATGCTGCAAGCGCTTCGTCATCGGTCGCATACGCGTACTGCACCCTTCCCGAATCCCTGAGGAATGCATGTTCAGGTCCGACCGCTGCGTAGTCCAGTCCCGCAGACACGGAATGCGTGCCGAGCACATTGCCGTCGTCGTCCTGCAGCAGGTAGCTCTTCGTGCCCTGGAGAACGCCGATCGAACCGCCGGCAAAACGGGCCGCATGATCACCGGGTGCTATGCCCCTGCCGCCTGCCTCAACACCGACCATCTTCACCCCGTCATGAATGAACGCGTGGAACAGGCCCATGGCATTGCTGCCGCCGCCCACGCACGCGATGAGATACTCGGGGAGCTTGCCCTCAGCAGCCTGTATCTGCTTCCGTGCTTCCTTGCCGATGACCGCCTGGAAATCCCTCACCATCACGGGGAAGGGATGCGGTCCGAAGACCGTACCCATCACATAGTGGGTTGTCCTCACATTCGTTGTCCAGTCTCTCAGCCCTTCGTTGATCGCGTCCTTCAATGTTTTCGAGCCGATGGTGACCTCATGCACGATTGCGCCGAGGAGCTTCATCCTGAAGACATTCAGGGACTGGCGGGCAACATCGTCTGACCCCATGTAGATCTCGCACTCAAGTCCGGTAAGCGCTGCGCCGGTCGCTGTCGCGACGCCGTGCTGTCCTGCGCCGGTCTCCGCGATCAGCCGCTTTTTCCCCATCTTCTTTGCGAGCAGGGCCTGGCCGATCGCGTTGTTGATCTTGTGCGCGCCGGTATGAGCGAGGTCTTCGCGCTTCAGATATACCTTTGCGCCGCCCAGCTCAGCGGTCAGCCGCTGTGCGAAATATAACGGTGTGGGCCTGCCGATATAGGTCTTCTGGAGCATTTCCAGTTCTGCAAGGAACGCCTTGTCCTTCTTCGAAGCAGCGTAGGCCTGCTCCAGTTGCTGCAGCGCAGGCATGAGCGTCTCAGGCACAAACCTGCCGCCATATGCGCCGAAATAGCCTCTTTTGTCAGGTAGTTTCTTGATGGCAGACCCCTCTCTCTGTGTCAGTGCGGTATTTATCTAAAAGCGGCTTATTATATCTCAAAAAGGGGAAATATCACTACCGAGGGAAAGGGAGCGTTCTTTTCAGGCACATGTGGCCATTGCACGAGCAACTTCCGTAACTCGAACACTATATTTATTTTCTCTAACTGACTTTTTCCCAAAAGGCCTATCTACCAATCCTCTTATTTATCAATGACTTTTTTCTTCTCATGCGCCTTATACTGTGCTATATTTCTACCGTGAATCAGGGGAAAACAGGTTGGTATAGTAATTATTCCTAAATAATATATGGACAACGATATTAAATCCCTAATTCTCAACATAATTGGTGGTGTCCTTGTCTCTTTAATGACCGCTGCCTATCTTGTGGTACGCCATCGCTTCCGTTATTATCACTTACAGCGCTTGATTGGTTTTCAGTTTAAGCCTGAAACAATAGTTCGTATGGTTTATGGCCAGCTATTATTGCCGATGCGACAAGATCAATCAGGGCAAAGGATAACGCATCCTTATGTTAAAGCTCCGCGGCTGGAGGGAACGCCGCCACCAAGCGGCACTTATTCAATTGCACATCCTATCAGCGAGTGTGAAGTCCGCGCGTCAACCTACATTGCATCGCTGCTCGGTCTTTCAGGAAAACTTCAACCTCTTTTGGTTTCGGATACAAATGCGAGCTCCATACTTGATAGCAATTTCATTTCATTTGGAGGGCCGGGGTCAAATTATAAGACGGCTGATATATTGGGATCAGATGCAAATATTCTTATTAGAATGGCATTCACAGAATTTTCATTGCCTTCCGGGGAGCGTCTTCCATTTAACTGTTCCAGGGACGCCGATTACGGATTTATTTTAAGAATAACTTCTCCTGAATTTCCCGAACGCGCTTGGATTGTTTGCGCGGGTTTGGGCGAATGGGGTACCAGTGGCACAGCGTGGTTTTTGGCTAATAAATGGCAAACATTGATCAAAAACATTCATCCTTTAGCATACTGGTCAGGTGTAATGAAAATCCCTGATTTTGTGGCAATCATCCGTGTTGTTCCCGGGCAGGATCAATCAGCGCGTATGGTCGCACTGTACAGAAAAGAAAAGAATCAAATACGAAGCATCATGAGGGCATAACGCCTTCATCCAGACGCGGGATTAAGGGCGGTTTGTTTTTGGCTCTGGCTTTTGACCCACGCTGGTTAAGGCCATCGTTATTTCATATAGGGAATAGGCATGATTTTGGATGTACTTGAGAATGCACATCGTTATTCGGCCTTGAACAGGGACTTTACAAAGGCATTTG
>VEOY01000067.1 GCA_012026685.1 Nitrospirota bacterium | reverse complement strand
GTTATGAAGAGTATGGCGCCCCTGACTCCGAGGAGGACCTCCTCAAGCCAGCCGATCGATTCGATGTCGAGATGGTTCGTAGGCTCATCAAGAAGCAGGAGGTCCGGCTCGTTCACCAGCGCCCTCGCGAGAAGGATCCTTCTTTTGTAGCCGCCGGACAGCCCGGACGCGGCAGCGTCAGGGTCCAGCCCGAGGCGGGAGAGGACCGTCTCCACCCGCTGTTGTAACTGCCAGCCGCCCGAGGACTCGATCAGATGCTGCACCCGTTCGAGGTTTGCCATAATGCCGGGGTCGTCCCCCGGGCCGAGGCCGTGGACCAGGGCGCGATATTCGGAAAGCAGGCCGACAATGCCGCCGAGTCCTTCAGAGACGACATCGAAGACCGTTCCGGAAAGGTCCGACGGCACTTCCTGTTCGAGAGACGAGACCCGCGCACCTCTTGCGCGAATGATCCCGCCTGAGTCAGGAGTAAGCCCGTTGCCCATGATCTTCATGAGGGTGGATTTGCCTGCCCCGTTTCTGCCGACAAGGCAGACCCGCTCCCCGCACTCGATCTGGAGGGTGACCCCGTCGAGAAGCGCGGGGCCGCCGAAGGCGATCCTCACCTCTTGAAGACTGACTAACGCCATGTATCACTCAGGAGAAACAAGATCATACAGTTTATCATTATCAGGATATCCGCAGGTCACGTCCGGCCCCAAATTTCCCTCTCCATCCTCCGGAAATGTCTCTCGAATATCTTCCTGAAATGAAACCCGTAAATGGAAAAGGTCACAGCCATGGGCAGGAGCTTGGGCTTCTTGAAGAGGGACCAGAAGACGAGCCTCCAATAGTAGCAGCGCTCCTTTCCGAGCACTCCCAATATGAAGACGGATTTTAATCCCGCCTTCCAGTAGCTGTACCTCATCTGTACCACCTTCTGCTGCACGGGCCGGTAATCCTTCATGAACCGCCTGACCCTCGTGTAATATTGCTTTGGGGAGTAAATGGTCTCTATGATCCGCCGGTACCCGTCAATGAGGTTCTCATAGCTCATCTTCGGGATGAAGTTCATGGAAAGGTCCGTGTTGTCTCCGGTGGCTGTCTTTAACAGCCGGTTCTCCGTGAGCAGCCGCGCGTAGAGTTTCGTGCCCCGCGGCGCGTTCAGCAATCCCACCATGGCGGTCACGATCCCGCTCTCCTGGATGAACGAGATCATCTTCTCGAAGATCGAAGCAGGGTCCTGGTCGAATCCCACAATGAACCCGGCCTGGACCTCAAGCCCGAAGTCCTGTATCTTTTTGACGCTGGCAATAAGGTCCCGGTTCCTGTTCTGGGTCTTGGCGCATTCGATCAGGCTTTCCTCGTGAGGCGTCTCTATGCCCACAAAGACCGTAATGAATTCCGCCTGCGCCATCAGCCTCATGAGTTCCTCGTCGTCAGCCAGATTGATGGAGGCCTCGGTCGAAAAGTAAAAAGGCCGCTTTCGCTCCTCCATCCAGCTGATCAGCGACGGAAGTACCTTTTCCTTGAGCTTCTTTTTGTTGCCGATAAAGTTGTCGTCCACAAAGAAAACCCCCTCCCTCCATCCGAGGGAGTATATCTTCTCCAGTTCCGCGATAAGCTGGCCGCTGTCCTTTGTTCTGGGGACACGGCCGTAGAGCGATGTGATATTGCAGAATTCGCAGTCAAAGGGGCATCCCCGGGAATACTGGATGTTCATGGAGGAATAGTGCCGCATGTTTATGAGCTCCCACAGGGGAATGGGCGTTTTTGTCACATCGGCCTTCACATCGGATGCATAGATGCGCTCCGGCCTTCCTTCCTTCAGATCGTTGAGAAAAGGCTTCAGCGTTATTTCCGCTTCATTGAGCACCAGGTGGTCCACGTCGGCGAACTCTTCGTGGTCATTGGTAAAGAGCGGACCGCCGGCCACAACCTTTACGCCGAGTTCCCTGCATCTGGAGAGCACGTCTCTCACGGACCCCTTCTGTACAGACATGGCGCTGATAAGCACATAGTCGGCCCACAGGAGGTCTTTGTCCCTGAGCTCACGGACGTTCATGTCCACAAGCCTTTTTTCCCATTCAGGCGGGAGCATGGCAGCCACAGTCAGCAGGCCGAGGGGCGGATAGGCCGCTTTTTTCGAAATAAACTTCAGGGCGTAGGAAAAACTCCAGAACGTATCCGGGTATTCCGGATAGACCAGCAGGATATTCATAAAGGGGCTCCTTATGCGCGGAAACGGTTAATAGAAGGACAAAGAACGATTGGACGGCATGTTGCGGTGAATAGAGGTGCGCTGCAATCGCTTCGCGTCATTTTTATATTATAGCACTAATCGCCCAAATACCCCCTGCGCCCATGTGCCCAAAGAGGTTTGCCCTTCCAAAATACTGTCGATCAACCGGGTCATGAGGTTATTCGTTCATTTCTTTTCATCTGTTGTGGACGGGCATGGATTCAGATAT
>VEOY01000084.1 GCA_012026685.1 Nitrospirota bacterium | reverse complement strand
TGCGTATATCCCGAACAGCTCCGCTCGTTCGAGACAGGGATGAGGCCGGAGCCGGTATTTTCCGTTCCGCTGATCGAAGAGGGCAGGACTGCCCTGGAAAAAATAAACAGGGAGATGGGGCTCGGGCTTGATGAATGGGACATTGATTACTACTACAATCTATTTGTTAAGGAAATCGGCAGGAACCCGACCAACGTTGAATGTTTTGATCTGAGCCAGTCAAACAGCGAACACTCGCGGCACTGGTTCTTCAGGGGCAGGCTCGTCATCGATGGCGCTGAAGCGCCAGGCAACCTGATGCAGATCATCCGGCAGACGCTTGAGGCGAACCCCGGCAACAGCGTCATCGCATTCAAGGACAACTCGAGCGCGACCAGGGGATATGAAATCGAGACCATCGCTCCGACAGTGCCGGGCAGTCCGTCCGGGTTCAGAAGATCGCAGCTCTTTTATAACATCATTTTTACCGCAGAGACCCACAACTTCCCGTCCGGCGTTGCACCTTTTCCCGGAGCAGAGACCGGAACGGGAGGCAGGATACGCGATGTCCAGGCTACCGGCAGGGGTTCCCTTGTCGTTGCAGGTACTGCCGCATATTGCGTCGGGAATCTCAGAATACCGGGCTATGAACTGCCGTGGGAAGACACATCTTTTCCCTATCCGGCGAACCTTGCGTCGCCTCTTGCGATCGAGATTGATGCAAGCAATGGCGCGTCGGATTACGGGAACAAGTTTGGCGAACCCCTGATACAGGGCTTCACCCGGTCCTGCGGCCTCAGGCTGCCTGATGGCGAGCGGCGGGAATGGCTGAAACCGATCATGTTCACCGGCGGTGTCGGCCAGATGGATGCACGGCACACGGAAAAAAACGGAGCCGAAAGAGGCATGCTGGTCACCAAGGTGGGCGGCCCTGCATACCGCATCAGCATGGGGGGCGGCGCTGCATCAAGCATGATCCAGGGCCAGAATGTTGCTGAACTTGATTTCAACGCGGTCCAGCGCGGCGATGCCGAGATGGAGCAGAAGATGAACAGGGTGATCCGCGCATGCGTTGAGCTTGGCGAGAGAAACCCCGTTGTCAGCATCCATGACCAGGGCGCGGGCGGCAACTGTAATGTGGTCAAGGAGATCATCTATCCTGCCGGAGCGAAGATAGAGATCAGGAAGATACAACTGGGTGACACGACCCTTTCCGTACTCGAGATCTGGGGGGCAGAGTATCAGGAACAGAATGCGCTTCTGATAAGCCCTGACAGAAAAGACGATTTTCTTGCGCTTTGCAGGAGAGAAAAGGTCCCCTGCGCGTTTATCGGCGAGATCACGGGAGACGGATACATAGTCCTGCACGACGAGACTGACGGAAGCACGCCGGTCAATCTTCATCTTGAGATGGTGTTGGGCAGTATGCCGAAAAAGACGTTTCACCTTGACCGGATGAAGCGAAGGAGAGAGCCGCTTTCGCTGCCCCGGGAATTGACAGCCGGCGAAGCCCTCGACCGGGTACTGAGGCTTCTTTCCGTGGGATCGAAGCGGTTCCTTGCCAGCAAGGTAGATCGTTCGGTCACGGGACTGATCGCGCAGCAGCAGTGTGCAGGCCCGCTCCAGCTCACGGTTGCTGACGTCGCGGTGATCGCGCAGAGCCATTTCAGCATGACCGGCGCAGCGATCTCTATTGGCGAACAGCCGCTGAAAGGACTCATTGATCCTGCCGCAATGGCAAGGATGTCCGTTGCCGAGGCGGTGACGAACATCATGTGGGCGCGGATAAGCGGTCTGGGAGATATCAAGTGCTCAGGCAACTGGATGTGGGCACCCAAACTTCCCGGAGAGGGAGCCGACCTCTATGACGCTGCCGTAGCGATGCGGGATATCATGATCGGGCTCGGCATTGCGATAGACGGAGGCAAGGACAGCCTTTCCATGGCTGCAAAAGTGACCGATCCCTCGGGTACAACCGAGATCGTGAAATCGCCGGGGACACTGGTGATCTCAGCTTACGCGACCTGTCCTGATATCACGAAGGTCGTCACCCCTGACATCAAACAGCCGGGAAAGAGCAGGCTGCTCTTTATCGATCTCGCTGCCGGGAAAGCCAGGACGGGCGGATCAGCTCTTGCCCAGTGTTTTGGCCAGGTCGGAAACGAAACTCCCGACGTCGATGACGTGGCGCTGCTCAGGAACGGTTTTGACGCTGTTCAGGAGTGCATTGACAAGGGACTGATACTCGCCGGCCACGACAGGAGCGACGGCGGTCTGATAACCACGCTCCTCGAAATGGCATTTGCCGGAAACTGCGGAATGGAAATAAACATCAGGCATGAGGCTGCAGGCAAAGGGCAGGGAGAAGAACTGCCGGTGCGCTTTGCCGAGGAACTCGGCCTGGTGATGGAGTATCTGCCGAAGGATGAGAAACGCATAACGAAGATCCTCGAAGAAAAGGGCCTGCCGTACCAGTGCATGGGGAGGACCGCAAAACAAAAGAAGATCCTTCTGTCTGTTAATGGCGTGCAGGTCCTTGCGGATGATATGCGCAAACTCAGAGGCGTCTGGGAGGAAACGAGCTGTCAGCTTGACAGTCTTCAGAGAGACCCTGCCTGTGTCAGGGAGGAGAAAAAGGTCATCTATAACAGGAAAGGGCAGAACTTCAGGCTCTCATTTGTTCCGGAGGACACACCGGAAGAGGTCCTCGGGAGAAACGACAAACCGAAAGTAGCGATCATCCGTGAGGAAGGAAGCAACGGCGACCGGGAGATGACATCAGCATTCTTCCAGGCAGGGTTCGATCCGTGGGATGTTACCATGACCGATTTCATCGAACAGCGCGTGAACCTCGATGCGTTCAGGGGGGTCGTGTTCGTCGGCGGCTTCAGCTATGCCGATGTGCTCGATTCGGCAAAGGGTTGGGCGGGCGTAATTCGTTATAACAAGCGGATCTGGCAGCAGTTCCAGGGTTTTTACCATCGCCCCGACACCTTCAGCCTCGGCGTTTGTAACGGCTGTCAGCTTTCTGCTTTGCTCGGATGGGTCCCCTGGCAGGGCATAGACAACCGGAACCAGCCGAGGTTCATTCATAATGTATCCGGCAGGTTTGAGTCCCGGTTCTCGTCCCTGAAGATCATCGAGAGCCCGTCCATCATGCTGGGCGGCATGGAGAATTCCGTGCTGGGGATCTGGGTGGCCCATGGCGAAGGGCATGCCTACTTTCCTGACAGCTCAATAAAAGACAGAGTGCTTCGGGAGGGGCTTGCCCCTGCCCGTTACGCAGACGACAAGGGAAACCCGACCGAACTCAATCCGTTCAACCCGATCGGCTCGCCTGAAGGCATCGCTGCCTTATGCTCGCCGGATGGACGGCACCTTGCTATCATGCCGCATCCTGAACGCGTGTTCCTGAAATGGCAGTGGGGATATATGCCTGAGGAGTGGAAGACGCAACTGAAGGCCTCACCCTGGCTCAGGATGTTCCAGAACGCGAGGCAGTGGTGTGAAGAACGGTCCTGACCCTCCCGGGGTATAAAGGACAGTTACCTCGCGCATTCCCGGCATCCTCTTCCCTGCAGCACATAAGTGCCTCTTATGAATGGATAAAGACGCGTCTTGACAGCGCAAGCTTCGGCATGGTATCACATAGTGTTTTTTAGGTCTTCCAAAATCCCAAGGAGGGAATCTTTCTAATGGGCACAGCAACATTCAAAGGCGGGATACATCCGCCTGATAAGAAAGAATTAGCAGCGAACTCTCCCATCACTTCTGCAAAGTCCCCGAAAATAGTCATTATTCCTCTCAGTCAGCATATCGGCGCACCCTGCAATGCCGTTGTCACGATCGGACAGGAGGTCAGGAAAGGACAGGTTGTCGGTGAACCTTCTGCCTTTGTCTCTTCCCCTGTGCACAGTTCGGTGTCCGGCAAGGTGATCGCGATCGGCGAGTTCCCGAACGCCATGGGAAGGATGGTCAACTCCATCGTCATTGAGAATGATGGGAAAGAGGAGTGGACAGCGCTTAAGGACAACCCTGACTATATGAACCTTTCGCCTGAGGAACTCAAGGAAAAGGTAAAGGCGGCGGGCATTGTCGGCATGGGAGGTGCGGCTTTCCCGACGTCCGTGAAACTTTCGCCGCCCAAAGAAAAGACGATCGATGCGATCCTCATCAACGGCGCAGAGTGCGAGCCGTATCTGACGGCCGATTACCGGCTGATGCTCGAAAAGCCGAAAGAGGTGGCCGAAGGCCTCAAGATTCTGATGAAGATCCTTGGCGTGCAGAAAGGATATATAGGAATAGAGGACAATAAACCCGAGGCCATAGCAAAGATGAAAGAGGCTGTTTCAGGCGACCCTACGATCAGCGTCATAACCTGCGAGGTGAAATATCCCCAGGGCGCGGAGAAGATGCTGATCAAGGCTGTGCTCGGCCGCGAAGTGCCGCCACGGGCGCTGCCGATGGACGTCGGCGTTGTGGTCCAGAACGTCGGCACAGCACTGGCAATATTTGATGCTGCGCGCTACGGCAAACCGCTTATCGAGCGGGTCGTTACGATTACCGGTGAAGGCATCAATCAGCCCGCGAACCTGCTGGTAAGGATCGGAACCAAGGTGGGAGACCTTATTGAAGAGTGCGGGGGCTTCTCAAAAGGAGTGGGCAAGGTCATCTCAGGCGGACCGATGATGGGATTTGCCCTTTCGTCGCTTGATGTGGCGGTCACCAAGGGGACTTCGGGCATCCTGGTCATGCCGGAAGAGATCGTTGCCCATGCCGAAGATTTTGGGCCCTGCATCAGATGCGGCAGGTGCATTGACATCTGCCCCATGGGGCTGATGCCCTCTATGCTGAGCGTGCTTTCGGAGAAGGGATTCTATGAAGAGGCAAAGGAATACAATCTGTACGACTGTTTTGAGTGTGGTTCCTGCGCGTTTGTCTGTCCCTCAAAGAGACCGATTGTTCAGCTGGTAAGATTAGCGAAATCCATGGTTAAGCCGTAAGGAGATTATAGATGGAGGCAACGAAAAAAGAACCGTTGATCGTATCCGTAAGTCCCCATGTGAAAAGCGACGAGACAACGAGCCGCATCATGTGGACCGTGAGCATTGCGCTCATGCCCGCCGTACTTGCCGGCGTTTATTTCTTCGGACTCAGGGGGCTGTTCGTAACCGTGCTCTGCATTATCAGCTGCATGGCTTTTGAGCAGTGGTACATGAGGATGGTAGGCAAGAAGCCGGTCGTGGGCGATGGCAGCGCGTTTCTTACCGGCCTGCTCCTTGGCATGAACATGCCTGCCTCACTCTGGTCATTTTCACCCTTCACGGTCCACGTGCCGGTGATAGCGTCATTTGTCGCGATCGTCATAACCAAGCAGCTCTTCGGCGGTCTCGGTTTCAATGTTTTCAATCCTGCGCTGATCGGCAGGGCATTTGCGCTTATATCCTGGCCGAAGGCGATGACCGTATGGAATGAGCCGGTCGCTTCGTTTATCGCCATGGATGCCAAGACCACAGCAACACCGCTCGG
>VEOY01000196.1 GCA_012026685.1 Nitrospirota bacterium | reverse complement strand
CGATCATCTCGGCCATTACCCGGAGTTTGCCCGGGAAGGTCAGGAGCTTCGATGTGAGGAACGCCGGCGGGGATTCGGGAAGACGGTGCAGTACGCCCCCGGAATAGATGAACCGTTTCCTCGATGCGTCATTGCTCCTGAGGGGGGCAAGAGAAAGCTTTCGTGAAAGCTCGAGCGTCATCGGACGGTTATCGAGGAACCCGTTCACGCCCCATTCGCAGAGATAACCGTCGGACCTGTCGGTCCAGATCTTTCCGCCGGGCCGTTTCTCGGATTCAAAGACCGTCACTTCGAGCGCAGGATCTTTTTCCAGCAGGAAATATGCAAGCGAAAGACCTGTTATGCCGCCGCCGATGATCGCTATTCTGCCCATTCAGCCTCCTTTATTCCCTTTAAAACAATATCCTCAAGCGCAGCTATGAAGTCCGGGGCGGTATTCAGTGACCTCGTCCGTTCAAGGCGGATCCCCAGACCTGCCGCCATATTCTTATAGAGTATGTCGATCTCATACAGTGTTTCGATGTGGTCAGAGACAAAACTGATGGGCACCACCAGGAGGTTCTTTACCTTTTTACGGGCCAGATCCTCGAGCATCTGCTCCGTTGACGGCTCAAGCCACGCGACCGGGCCGCTCTTTGACTGATACGAGAGCGACCAGGGAATATCGATCTTTTCGGCCAGAGCGCGGATGGTCCCCATGATATGGTCAACATAGGGGTCCCCCTCCTCGATAAATTTTACCGGCAGGCTGTGTGCGCTGAACAGAAGATGGATGTCCTGATCACGGGCCGCTGACTCAGTTCCCGCACCGGACCCGAACGTCTGAATGCCCTGCAGGATCTGCCCGGCAAGCGCGTCAATGTATCTTGCATTGTCATACCAGGACTCGATGGCATGTACAGCTATATCAGGATATGCGGACAGCAGCTTCCGGAGATGCGAAAGGGATGAACCGGTCGTTGCAACCGAATAATGGGGATACAGACTGAGGACAAGCAGTCGCCGTATACCCTGGTCATGGATGTCCCGTACGGCCTCCTCGAAAAAGGGGGTCCAGTACCGCATCCCGACAGAGACCGCGAACAGCCCGGCTGAACGGTTCAGTTCCTGTTCCAGTGCCCCGGCCTGCGCCCGGGTGATCTCGTTGATCGGCGACCTTCCCCCGATGAGGGCGTACGCGTCCCGCGTCTTGCCGGATCTCAGCGAGGATATGAGCCAGGCCAGCGGCTTCTGCAGAAAAGGCGGACCAAGCCTGATGATCTCGCGGTCAGAAAAAAGATTGAAGAGAAACGGCCTTACAGCAGCAAGAGAGTCAGGCCCGCCGAGGTTTACGAGCAGAACGCCGATCCGGTCTCTCTTGTCCTGTTCCAAGGTCGGTCTATATTCCCTTTCCGCGGGAGTCTTCGGTCAATCGTTCCTCCCGAATTTATGCACGGCCTCTACCATGGCAATGGCGTTTTCGACCGGTGTTTCAGGAAGGATGCCGTGGCCGAGATTGAATATGTGGCCGCGGGCAGGCGCAGCCTTGAACAGGATGTCCTTGACCCTGTCCTCGATATGCTCTTTCGAGGCAAAGAGGATGAGGGGATCAAGATTGCCCTGCAGGGAATATTTCTTCCCCAGTTTCTTTGCGGCCCTGGCCATGTCGACGCGCCAGTCGATGCCGATGACATCAGCCCCGCACTTCTTGACCACATCGAGCAGCCCCGCACAGTCGTTCACAAAATAGATGACCGGGACATCGTATTTCTTCAGAGCCTTGATGGCCGTCTTTACATGGGGGAAGATGGTCTTTTCATAGTCATGCGGGGCCAGGATGCCCGCCCAGGAATCGAACAGCTGCACCGCCTGCGCCCCCGCGGATATCTGCGCGGAGAGATATTCTATGACCGTTGCGGTGATCTTCTCCAAAAGCGCCGTGAAGAGGCCGGGATTCTGATACATCATCTTCTTCGTATAGAGAAAGTTCTTCGAACTCCCGCCCTCGATGATATACGTCGCAAGCGTCCATGGCGCGCCGGAAAATCCGATCAGCGGCACCTTCAGTTCTCTCCGGAGTATCCTGATCGTGTCGAGCACGAACGGCATGCTGTCCTCGGTATCGGGAATGACCAGCCGGTCAACACCCGCCTTCGTCCGCACCGGATCCCCCAGGATGGGGCCCTTCTTTTCATGGAACTCAAGAGGCATGCCCATCGCTTCTACCGCGATCAGGATATCGGAAAAGAGTATCGCGGCGTCGACGCCGAGAATGTCGATCGGCTGCAGCGGCACCTTTGCCGCAAGCTCCGGCGTCTTGCAGAGAGTGAGAAAATCGACCTTTGCCCGCACCTCCTGGTATTCCTTCAGGTATCTTCCCGCCTGCCGCATCAGCCAGACCGGTATATGATCCACCTTCTCGCCGCGGCATGCCCGCAAAAATGTATCATTCATTTCTGTGTGTTCTCCCTTTCTGTTCTTTTCGGTATATAGCTGCAGAACGGTTCTTCTTCGAGGTAGTCGCCGTAGACAGAGTACGCGCGCGCCCTGCATCCGCCGCAGACATTGATGAACTCGCAGGACCCGCACTTGCCCTTGTATTTCCCGAAGTCCCTGAGGTCTTTGAAGAGTTCGGAATTCTCCCATATCTCCCTGAAGGATTTTTCCCTCACATTCCCGGCAGGCAGGTTGAAATAACTGCAGGGGAGCACGTTGCCGTCAACATCGATGAGACAGATCAGCTGGCCCGCAAGGCATCCCTTTGATCCGCCGGTGGAGAACTTGAGGGTCCTTCTCCTGACCTTTTCGCCTTCCTCTTTCGCCCGCTGCAGTTGGACCCGGTAGTAGTGCGGCGCACAGGTGGGCCTCACCAGAAGCAGGTCCTCTTCTTTTTCCATGTCATAATGCCAGTCGAGGATCTTGTCGTAGTCCTCTTTGGAGATGAGCTCGTTCATGATCTCCTCGCCCCGGCCCGTAGGAACGATCATGAACATGTACCAGGCAGTCGCGCCAAGCTCCTTGGCCAGCTGGTACACCTGCGGTATCTGTTCCTGGTTCCTTTTCGTGAATGAGGAGTTGATGATGAACTCAATGCCGTGCTTCTTGAAGAGGCGTGCGGCGTTGATCGTGCCGTCAAACGCGCCCTTCTGGCTCCTGAAGTCGTCATGGACCGCCTCATCTGCGCCGTCAAGGCTCAGCGACACGATGCGGATGCCCGCCTTTTTGATCTTCTCGCAGATATCATCGGTCACCAGCGTGCCGTTCGTCGCGAGGCACATCCTCAGTCCCTTGTCCGTGCCGTATCGGGCGATATCGAAGACATCTTTCCGGGTGAGCGGCTCCCCTCCCGAAAGAACAACGACCGGCTTTGCGTAGCTCACGATATCGTCGATCAGACGGCAAGCCTCTTCGAAGGAAAAATCGGGATGCCCCTGGATCTCCATCTCGGACGAGGAACGGCAGTGCACGCAGCGCAGGTTGCACCTCCGGGTGATCTCCCATGCTATCCATTTTGGGGAAAATTCCATCTATCCTCCTGAAAAACAAATAAGAAAGGGAAAATCAGGCTGAAGGAGAGCACGCTTCACGATCCTCGCTTCTTACGTGATATGGTTGTTATTATACCCAAAGAGGCACGGAAATGAAAAACCGGCGTCATCCTGCGGAAGGCGCTTTTTTCGCCTTTTCAAATATATGCTGCTCCACCGCGCCCAGAAGAGGGGACAAGGTCCTCCGGTCACGCGCGGAGACCGTGACAGCGTCAAAGCGCACAGCCAGGTATTCGGCCTCTTCTTTTTCTATCAGGTCGGTCTTGTTAAAGACACAGATGCGCGGTTTACCGATGAGATCGAGGTCCGACAGGATCTGTTCGACCGAAGTTATCTGCTGCTCGTATCTCGGGTTCGCCGCGTCGATCACGTGCAGCAGCAGGTCCGCATCCTCGAGCTCTTCCAGCGTTGCCCTGAAGGCCGCCATGAGGTCCCGCGGAAGGTCCCGGATAAAGCCGACCGTGTCCGTGATGATGACCTCCCGTTCCCGGGGAAATCTGAGCCGTCTGCTTGCCGTATCCAGAGTGGCGAAGAGCTTATCCTCGACGAACGTATCGCTTTTGGTGAGCGTGTTCAGGAGCGTTGACTTCCCGGCATTGGTGTAGCCTATGATCGAAACGATCGGCACCCGGTGCTCAATCCGACGGGCCTTTCTCTGCCGCCGCGCCTCACTGAGTATCTTCAGCTCCTTTTCGAGGAGATGGATCCGGTCCCTGACGCGTCTTCGGTCTATCTCGAGCTTCATTTCACCCGGGCCTCTTCCGCCGATGCCTCCCATGAGGCGGGACATGGCGGTACCCTTGCCTGCAAGCCGGGGGAGCCGGTATTTCAGCTGCGCCAGCTCCACCTGAACTTTTCCGTCCCGGCTGTGGGCGCGCCGGGCAAAGATATCGAGAATGAGCTGCGACCGGTCGATGACCTTCAGCTCTGTCATCTCGCCGATCGCCTTGATCTGT
>VEOY01000153.1 GCA_012026685.1 Nitrospirota bacterium | reverse complement strand
CTGATAGGAAGTGGAGACAGCAGGTGATGTGATCTGCGGAGCAGCTGGCGGGTCGTCAGTGCAGTATCCGGTATTTGCCGCGCCATCGATATAGTGCTGCCGGATCTCTGTTTCAGTAATAGCTCGATCATAAAGGGCAATCTCATCCAGTGTTCCTGCAAAATGATAAAAGGGTGCCAGGTTCAACCAGCCTATGTTGATTGGGGATGTAGCAGACCCGAATCCGGTGCTATAGTTAAACCCAATCGAATCTTCCAGCCTTCCGTCAACGAAAAGGCTGTTCTCGCCGGTTGCGCTGTTTCTTACTGCCACGATATGGTGCCACTGGCCGTTGTTCAGGGGAGTGCTTCCGAAGAGAAGGACTCCGGTCCCGTTCGTATCTCTCAGACGGAATGCCGCAACACCGCTATAGTCCCAGCAGCCGATCCACCAGTGAAGGTCCGTTGAGCTGTCATCCCTTCCGACCATCACCTGGTTGCCGACACAGGGATAGGTGCTGTCGGTCTTCATCCAGAACTCGATCGTAAAGCTGTCGGAAAGCTTCCAGTTGAACGATGCATCTGCTGGAACTTTCACGGCATCATCCACTCCATTGAACAGCAGGGCATTGCCGACCCTGCCGGCGGTAAAGTCAGGGCATGTCGTGTCGTTACAGACGGCGTCATGCCCTCCTACAGAATCCAGAAATGTGGCACCCGCTGTTTCGTCGAGGAGCCAGTAGGATGTCATGTTTACCGGACACGTCACTGCTGCCCGGGCATCCTGTGCGTCTACACCCCACAGGCCTGCAGAAAAAGCAAGAAGAAACACCGAGATAAGAGACAGAATCAGTCGCGCACTACGCTCTCGCTTCATAATATCCCCCTTTTTGGTATGTCCATTTTATTCATAAACGTTCCGTTCGATCTCTTTTGAACCTGCAGCATGCAATGCTCCGCCTGCTCGGTTACAGTGCCTGTAAGGAGCAGGTATGTTCGAGAAGCGAGCAAAAAACTCATGCGGCACAATGCTTCACAGATGTTGGAGCAATTGCTATGCCAATAAAGGGGTTAATAGTATGGAAAGCGATATGCTGCGGAAGGGTTGTTTACAGCCGTGAGCGGGGATGGAGCCGAAATCTAACAGATTGATATTTCAATATATTTTCCGGGATGAGTTTGTGTCGATCCTCAGCCCGCCGGCAGACTGACCATATAATCATTAGCATGGGTGGCGGGTGTATCCCTGAGCTACAGTATCAGCTTCCTATCTGTGTCCGATAGAAACAGTATTCTTCCGGGTCTTTTGCAGGCATAACCCCTGACAGAAGCCGAATCCCGTGTTATTTGCATGGCTTAACCCTGTATTTTTTCAACAGCTGATCAGGTACGTACTGCGATTTTGCGGTTTTCAGGCCCGGCATGCCCAGGTCCTGTTCGAAATTGAAATATCTGTAGCGATCAGCATACTGGCATGCGAAATGATGGAACATATACTCATAAATTCCCTTAAACCCTCGTTCACCCTTGTAAAAATGGAGGACGCACATTTCCGGGGTAAGTTCTTCCGCTATGATGAAACCGCAGGGCCTCGCATCCGAGTAATAGACGAACCCGAAGAGTTCCAGTGCTTCGCGCAGCATCAAGGCTTCGAGGCACGGGAGGTAATCCGTGCTCTCCGGGGGAGTTCCGGCCTGGTCCTGCCATTGTTTCAGAACAGAGATCGCATCGTCCCTGCTGCTGTCGTCGAGCGGGCGCGACCGGGGAACGTAGTCCCTTGAAAACTTGTTTGCAAGGGATTTCTTCCCCCGCAGGTGGTTGCCGGGATACGTTGAGAATTTCCCGGATTCGTGGAGATAATCCGAATCGTCAGGATTATACGAGGCAGTGAAATGCCCCTTTGAACAAAGGCCCACCTGTATTTCATGGATAG
The DNA here is from genome assembly GCA_012026685.1 of Nitrospirota bacterium. Taxonomy (GTDB): domain Bacteria; phylum Nitrospirota; class Thermodesulfovibrionia; order Thermodesulfovibrionales; family UBA6898; genus UBA6898. Next base: position 6,708 of record VEOY01000153.1, on the reverse strand, counting down.
GGAACATGAAGTGCACGTCCCGCATCAGGTGCATGAGATATTCGTTCGTTACCTTCGCGATATCGAACAGCGGCATCATATACAGGCGATCATCATAGGTCCTTCCGTAAATGGCAATATGCTCATCGAACAGGACCTCATAGTCATGCTTTCCCCGGAAGAGATACAGGTTGGCGAAGCTGTATTCCGAGAGACCGTGACGGAGGTCCCTGAGACTGTGCTTTACTGCGGCAAAATGCTCCAGCCCGAGGCATTCCCTCCTTATTCCGGTATCCGCACCGGTCCCGTTCCTTTTTTGACATGCAGCTGGATCGATAAGCATGCGCCTCATTCTCCCGTCAAGGTCTCCCGGCTGTCATCATTGCACCCGGCAAGTTATAAACCAAGTATATGCAGCTATCGTGCCATCCGGAACTGCTCCCCTGTGCTACCGGGGCAACTACCATTGCCTGCTCCTCGCCCGTTTCAGCCGGAAGATGATCTTGCGGGTCGCTGAGTATGATTTCAGCAAGAGCGCCAGTTTCGACCTGTATAGCGCATAAACACTGCGAAGGGTATGCCGTGCATTGGGAAGATCGACGACCAGCCCGGCGGCAGTCCACGGAAAAGCTTTCACTGACTCCTTCAGGTCGCCGTCCTGCAGCGCAAACAGGAACACCCGGGAAGCAGCCTTATGCCTCAATTTCGGGTCACCGTTGATCAGGGCCCTGTTCTTTCGCCAATAAAGGAGGCTGCTTTCCAACTTTTTTTTGGGGGAAAAAGAGATCCTGTCAGTATTTGCCACGCGAATGTACGACAGAACCGTTTTGACATAGGCGACCCGGGTCAGCCGTGCTATCCGGGTGTAAAGCTCCCTGTCCTGCAGGGCCGTAAAATCTTCGTCAAGCCCCCCCACATGTATCAGCAGGTCGGTCCGTATCGCGACAGCACTGAACGATCCGATACAATTATTGCATAGCAGCTTACGGTCCAGCTGTCCCTCTTTATCCGGTATGCGCGGCTGTAATTCCCGTTCTTTTTCAAAGTCGTAGGATATGGCACCGGTATAAATAATTCCGGCACTGCCGCCGTCTTCGAGAATTTTCCCATGGAGCACGGTCAATTTCTGAGGAAGCCATATGTCATCATCGTCGAGAAATGCCACCCATTTCCCCCTGGCCCTGAAGATGCCCGCGTTGCGCGTGCCGGCGCCGCCTGCGCCCCGGTCATTCATAATGTAGACAACGCGGTCGTCATTGAACGATCCGACAACCTCTTTTGTGTGGTCTGTCGAATAATCATCCACTACCAGCATCTCGAACTCCTGAAAGGATTGTCCGAGAACGCTCCGGATCGCTTCCCTCAGCATTTCAGCCCTGTTGTGGGTCGGGATCACGACCGAGAAAAAAGGGGCATTCACATTTTTTTCCCTGAACATTGCCCGGCTGTCATATTGAGGCCTTTCACGTCAGCCAGCAAAAAGTCATCCGTTGTTAATGCCGGTCGTCCGCGCATGTCTGCTGTCCGGGGGATGCGGCCACACCCGGCTCCGCACGATACGGACACCCTGACGAACCAACGCATACCACTTCTGCCTCAGCCTGCTTCCATGGAATTCGATCACCATATAGCTGGATGGGACCGCACCGGCATTCTTCATGCCGTGGGGCTCACCGGCTGCATAAAATATTAACGTGCGGGGCCCGACCTGCCGGCCAAGCGTCTCAAGGGTCCCGCTGATCGTGAAAATTGCCACATCATAGGCATCAGTGTGCGGAAGATAACCGGCGCCCGGCTGCAGCGTGCTGATGTGGCACCGCAGTTTACGCAGATAGAGCGTTGGGGACTCGAAAATCACCCTGCGTGCCATCTGTCCGAAGGGCTGAGACATCATGTCGTCGATAATGCCGGCACCGTGAAAGACCGTCGACGGGAGCACGGTCTCAGGTTTCCGGCCGGAAGACGCGCGCCATTTGAAAATGAGGTAGGTCGCGGGAGCAGGGCCGGCCGGCCGGATCGTATGCTTCTGCCGGGCAGCGTGATAAACGAGCGAACCCGGGACGATCCTTTCGGCATCGCTAATCCGGCTACGGCTGTCCAGGGTCACGATATCCGCTTCTCCGGAAAGCAGTATAAGCAGCTCTTCTTCCTCATGCGCATGCGGGGGATGAGGTTCTCTGCCGGAGCTGAGCACCGACACGTGGGTGCTGATCCTCTTCATCGAGGCTGTCGGACCTCTGAAGATGCGATGTATCTTCCATCCACTCTCATTGCCCGGCAGCGGAAGGTCCAGAGAGGTCATCCAGCAGGGCCTGATCTGATCATCGCTGCGGGCGGGATCAAACAAGCTGTCAGCCCTCGTGCCGTCCGGCGAGCAGTTATCCATCTGCATGTCGCGGACACCGTGGTCCCGAAACACCGCGCAGCCCGCCCAGGACACGTGAGGGCGATAACAGGGGTTGTTTCACGAGCCATGTCTTGTTCTGCTGCATGGTAAGATATATGTCGCATGTTGAGCACGGGATATCCGGCACCGCACCTTTTTTGCCGCGGAGCATCTTTCTGGCATACCTGATCCTCTCGCTGTTGATACTGTGCAAAAGGCCGTCCTTGAAAGCATTACCTCCAAATTCCGCCCAGAAATTCCGCGGGCAGCCCAATATCCTGCCATCCCAGTTTATCTGCGGCTGGTCCCACAATTTCCTGCAGAGCGACTGTTTATAATCAACGCCATGCAGCTGCCGGTACTCCTCCCGCGTCGCAGCGCCGGTCTCGTTCCTGATCATCTCCCTGTCCTTCACCGGCGAGAAGTGCGGGTCCCAGCTCAGCTTCAGATGGAATGACATGTTCAGCTCGCCGGCAAGCTTTCGCGCCAGGGGTATCTCATGTTCATTATGTCCGAACGCGACGAACTGCCACCTCAGACGGGGCCACGGAGAGCTGAACTTTGCCTTGTAATAGTTCAGCTTCTCAATGTTGCCCAGCACGGCATCAAAGTTCCCGCCTCTGCGATATATCCTGTAGGTCTCATTGCATGCGCCATCTATCGAACAGGACATGCTCCTGAACCTGTATCTGACCACAGCTTTGAGAACGCTCTCTTTAACGTCATTGAGGTTCACCCCGTTGTCCGCGCTGACATCGACACGGCGCATGAAGGCATACTCGATCATCTCCGGCAGATGGGGATTAAGAAATATCTCTCCGTAATTTGAAAGTTCGATCCCGGAAATCCAGGGATTCCCGTCGATGATCTTCCGGAAATCGTCTGCCTTGAGAAAACCCCTGCCGATCACCGGATGGATCGCGCCGCTCGTATTCGGGCAGGATGGACAACTGAGCTGACAGAGCGAAGAAGCTTCGATCCCTATTTTCTTCGGCCTTGCCTTCAGCATCATCTAAACAGGACCTTTTTCCATTCCACGGGTCATGTCGGTACGCATCTTCACAACACGAGCCGGATTGCCGACGGCAATAGCGCCATCAGGTATATCGCGGGTGCCCACAGAACCGGCGCCGCTCGCAGCGCCCTTCCCGATCCTTACGCCTCCGAGAACAATGGTGCCGAAGCCGATCCACGCCTCATCGCCAACAACGATGCCGCCCTTTGAACGCAGCGGCTGTTTTCGTATGGGCTGGTCCGGAAGAAACCCGTGGTCATACGGATAGAATGCGCAGCTGGGCGCTATCATCACGCCGCTGCCTATCTGAATATGTGACACGTACGCGTTGATCTGGCATCGCGGATGGATGCTCGAATCGGTGCCGATGGTGAGCGAACCGCCATAGCCCGTCTCCAGGATAGCGTCCCGGTAAATGCACACGCGATCACCTATGTTGAGGGGACCGCCCTGTTTTCTTTGAAAGATCACGACACGGTCGTCCATGAAGACATTCGCGCCGAGGCTGAGACCAGCGTGGTAGACAACGGCATCGGCAGAGATATATCCTTTCGGGTTCATATGCGCCAGCCGGTGCCGCGCCTTGTGCGGAGGCGCGGTCCATGCGGCCATGCGGGTCGCCATCCTTCCCATTGCGCCGAGTCCGGCAAAACGCATCCAGAACCTGGTCCAGTGGTAGTTAAGTCTTTCCAAGGTGCTCCTTTCCGGAAGCCGGGTCGTATCGCTCCGGTTCACCCATGGTAACGCTTCTCTACAGGCTGGCACCGAGAATAAGCTCCATTTTCTGTGCTGCGCCTCCCGCGAGCATGCAGAACCCGGTCAGCGAGATGCCCAGGTGACGGATACCGGTGTCAGCGGATCCTCCCGCAGTCGCCGCCAGCCAGATCAGCAGGGCCAGGGGGACCAGGTGGCCCAGTCCTGTCACAACGAAGAGGGAGAGGGGCCGCCGCAGAAAAGCCGTAGCGCTCCGGAACGCTTTGCCGCGGGGATACCAGACATAAAGCACCCATGCAGTCATGTCTGCTAAAAGGCAGACAAGAATGACCGTGAGGATGCCGGTGTCCAGGGTTGACCGCTGAAGGCCGCTGAGCAAGAAGAGCGCGCCCCCGCCAAGGACCAGCCCGGAGGAAAGGAACAGAAAGGGAATAGCCGCCACATTCCATGCGCTCATCGCCCTGGCCCGGTAAAGTATGAACCCGTGGCTCATGACAAGTTCAAAAGCAGCGCAGGCCGCTGTCGCCCTGAGCACCGGAGAGGGTACGAATTGGTCGAGAGCAACTGCCGCTATGAAGATCGATCCTGACAATACCTCAATGGACATCCAGGAGTTTCGCAGATTACTGAGCAGATACATCCCTCTCCACGGACGGCCGCTTTCAAGAGATACGGACAGAAATCCGAGCCCGACAAGCGCTGCCGGCAGGAGGCCTTCGGTCCCGGAAAGTCCCGCACCCATCAGCTGACGGACGGAGATGAGCAGATAGAGTCCCGCACCCGCCCCGCCGAGGATGAAATTGGCGGCTGCCGGCATCCCCCACGCCCGGCCTTTCTCTGCTTTCATAAGCTCCGTCTGCATCTGTGCGTGAAACATCAGACCGCGCTGTCCGGAAGGATAAAACTGACCGACGGATCGGTCCCTAATTCCTCCTGGAGCCGCACAGTCGAATGTTCTCTTATCAGTACTGATACCTCACTGTCGGGGTCGTCGAGATCTCCGAAATGCAGTGCCCCGGCGCTGCAGGTAATGACGCACACCGGGGAAGCTTCGTCATCCATTCCCGGACGCAATCCCTGCCTCAGTCCTTCATCGATCCGGGACATGCAGAAGGTACACTTTGTGCAGACGCCGGTCCGGTCGGAACGCTCTTCCGTCATCCCGCTCATGCTCCAGTCCCTTGTCTCAAAGTCGAACTCGCGGGTGAAGATGGTCCGGGCCCGGTAGGGGCATGCAACGATGCAATACGAACAGCCGACACATCTTGCATAGTCAATGCCGATGATGCCGTCTGGCCGCTTGTATGTCGCCTTTGTCGGGCATACGGCAAGGCACGGAGGGTCACTGCAGTGCATGCAGGTCATGTGCACAAATGTCCTCATTCTTCCGGGCGCGCCACCGACTCCGCAATCGTGCACCCGCCGCCAGGTATTGCGCGGGACCTTATGCACCTCCTTGCAGGCCACAGCGCACGAACTGCACCCGATGCACTTACGCAAATCTATGACCATTCCCCAGCGGGCCATCTATCCCCCGAACGATACCATGTATTTTTTCAAATGGTCACCGAGCCGCGCAGCAAGAGCTACGATGGTAAGCACGGGATTGGCATACCCGCAGGTGGGAAACACGGAGGGACCGGCAATGAACAGATTTGCAATGCCGTGCACCCTGCACTGCCCGTCAACCACGCCTTTTGCAGGGTCTGAGTGCATGCGGGTCGTACCCATATGGTGCCACCCCCCGGTAATATGCTGAGGTACGGAATCATCCCGCATCTCGACATGCAGCCGGCCGAGCCCGGCGAGCTGAAGTTCTTCGTCAATGATCTGTTGTGCGCGCCTGATCGTCCGCATGTCAGATGCGGTCAGCCTCCAGTCGAGCTTTATCCGCCTCTGGCCGAGGGCATCCGTTTCATTGGACAGCATTATCCTGCTGTCAGGGTTCGGCGCCTGTTCCGACATATGGTTGAGAGCAAACCCCTCTATCTTTCTGACACCTTTTACGTGTCGAAGGATCTTCTCTGTCATGCCAGGCATCCCCTGTGAGGCTCCTGCGTGGTCGGCCGGATCGGGACAAAGCCGCGGGTGGATGGATACCGCATAGTTCAGCAGCCGCTCACTCCGGAGCACACTCTCGGACAGGGTCAATTTGCCCATGATCGGGACATTCTTGACGGTGTGCACCCGATACAGACCCGTTGACCTGAAAAGGCGGTCTCCCGAGGGAATAAAGATGCCTGACCAGAGATGCGGATGCTCCATAAAGAACCTTCCTACCAGGTCGTGCTGATTCCCGAGACCTGCTTTGCAGACCCTGTTCGATGTGAGCAGCAGGCGGGGGATCTCGATCGCCCCGGTTGCCAGGACGAACAGCTTCGCCTTCACGTGAAATCTTCCGCCGTTCAGACAGACCGCTTTGACCCCGCTCACTTTTTGGGCTGTGTCATTTGTTTCGACCTCCACTGCATTGGCATGGAGTATTGTCATGATATTTTCAGCCCCTTCGATCTCTGTACGATGCTGCTGAAAGAACACTTCGCGGCGGACAAATTGAAATATCGTCGTCTTCACCCGCCCGGGGTTGAGGGGCAGGCTTGGTCTGGTTCCGGGG
>VEOY01000076.1 GCA_012026685.1 Nitrospirota bacterium | reverse complement strand
GGGGAATCGATCCCACCGCACCAGCAGCACTCCCCCTGTCGCGAAGAAATTTAACACAACATATATCATAAATTCCGGTGCCGAGCATAGGAGAGCCCGCGTCAGATAATCCTGCGCCTTACCAGTCTCGCGTGCTGGAACCGGGCAGGGAGCTGCCGGGCATCCTCATATCCTTAACATTCTGATATTGGATAATTAAGGCCCCGGAGCGGGCTGCCTCCAATGTCTTGTTCGGGGAACGGCCCCGGATAAATAATTATTACGATGTGGCTGGAAAGAAAAGGATACGGTCACGAAAAACGGCAGTCAGTCAGCGCACCAGCACCATTCGATCATCTCGGCGACAAGTCCTGTCCACCCTGTCTGATGGCTTGCGCCAAGCCCTCTGCAGGTGTCGCCATGAAAATATTCATAAAAGAGGACCAGATCCCTGAAATGAGGGTCTGTGCAATACCTCTCTTCGTCGCCATGGACCGGCCTTCTGCCCTGTGCGTCCCGGGTGAAGATCCCGGATACCCGCTGAGAGAGCTGTTTTGCAACTTCCCACAGGCTCATGAGATTGCCGGACCCTGTCGGGTATTCTACCTTCAGAGATTCGCCGTAGTAGGCATAGTATTTCTTCAGCGATTCAATGAACAGGTAGTTGATCTGGACCCATATCGGTCCTCTCCAGTTCGAGTTCCCCCCGAAGAGCGTTGTCACGGATTCCGCAGGCTCATAGTCAACACGGTATTCATCCCCGTTGACCTTCATGACAAACGGATTGCCGCGGTGATAGCGGGACACCGACCTGATCCCTCCGGACGCAAGGAATTCATGTTCGTCGAGCATCTTCTGCAGGATCCTCACCAGTCTGTCCCTCGGGGTGAGGGACAGCAGCATGTCCCTGTCCTCATGCAGCTCCTCGACCGTGATGCATTTGTTGAGGTCCCTGCGGTTTCGAAGGAACCAGAAGAGCCGTTTCCTGAACCCCTTCATCCGGTCAAGCAGGTCTTTGTTGATGACCGATACCGCGAGCAGGGACGTGAGCCCCACCAGGGACCGCACCTTAAGCGGCATGATCTCGCCGCCGGGCAGATGCAGGGCATCGTAATAGAAACCGTCCTCCTCGTTCCAGAGCCCTTGTTCGCCGAACTCGTTGAGCGACTCGGCTATGTGGACAAAATGCTCGAAGAACTTGGAGGCAACATCTTCGTATGCAGGGTCTTCGGTCGCGATCTCGAGCGCCATGTCCATCAGGTTCAGGGAATACATGGCCATCCAGCTTGTGCCATCAGCCTGTTCGATATGGCCGCCGGTCGGCAGTTCCCTGCTCCGGTCAAAGATGCCGATGTTGTCGAGGCCAAGAAATCCCCCCTGGAAAATATTGTGGCCCTCGGAGTCCTTCCGGTTCACCCACCAGGTAAAGTTCAGAAGCAGCTTGTGAAAAACCCTCTTGAGAAAAGGGATATCCCCTCTGCCCTTCATCTTCTTTTCGAGATGGTAGACCTTCAGCGCGGCCCAGGCGTGCACGGGCGGGTTCACATCCCCCAGGTTCCACTCATAGGCAGGGATCTGCCCGTTTGGATGCATGTACCATTCACGCAGGAAGAGGATCAACTGCTTCTTGGCGAAATCAGGATCGATGCGCGACAGGGGAACGCAGTGGAACGCCAGGTCCCATGACGCATACCATGGATATTCCCAGGTATCAGGCATGGAGATGATGTCACGGTTGAAGAGATACGGCCAGTTATGGTTCCGTCCCTCTTTCCGTACTTCAGGAGGGGCCGGCTGTCCCGTGTCACCGTTGAGCCACGTTTCGACCTCATAGTTGTAATACTGTTTGTTCCAGAGAAGGCCCGCATAGGCCTGACGCTGCACCTGTACGACATCACTCACCGGCTCCTCAGGGATGAACTCCTGGTAGAACTCATCCGCCTCGGCGATCCTTTTCTCAAATACTTTTTCAAAGGGTCCGCCGAATACCGCCTTAGCGGGGAGCCTTGAGGCAAGCCTCAGCCGGATGGTCCGGGAATCGCCTCCCGCTATCCTGAGCCGGTACACGGGCGCATACTTCGTGCCGTTCTTTCTCTGTCTGAGCAGACTGTCATTGCCGGTAATGACCGCATCGTGAAACGCGTCCTTTACCAATGGAGATGCATTGGGGACATTGAAGAGGCGCTCCCGGTTCGTCTCGTTCTCCGTAAAGAACCACCCGTCATTGTTTTCCGAAGCGAATACGTATGTCCCGAGCTGTTCGTGCGGCGCTTCGACAACGGTCATGCGGTCATGGGCCAAAAGAAGCCTGATATCAGGTCTCACTTTTGTCTTGCCTACAGACCAGGTGTTCCGGAACCAGAGCGTGGGCAGTACGGTGATATCCGCAGACTCGTCACCCCGGTTGGACACGTTGATCCTGATCAGGACATCATCGGGTGCTGCCTTGGCATATTCCACGAACACATCGAAATACCGGTCATGGTCAAAGACGCCCGTATCCAGCAGTTCGTATTCCGGATCGAGGCGTGTGCGATGACGGTTTATCTCCCTCAGCTGACGATACGGGAACTCTGCCTGGGGATATTTGTAGAGGAACTTCATGTAGGAATGGGTGGGCGTATTGTCGAGGTAGTAATAGAGCTCCTTCACATCTTCGCCATGGTTGCCCTCTTTGTTGGACAGGCCGAAAAGCCGTTCCTTCAGGATCGGGTCCTGGCCGTTCCAGAGCGCGAGGGCAAAACAGAGGTTCTGCTGGATATCAGAGATGCCGCCGAGACCGTCCTCTCCCCAGCGGTAGACGCGGGAATGCGCGTGGTCAAAAGGGAAGTAGCCCCACGCCTCACCGTTGTCGCTATAGTCCTCCCGAACCGTTCCCCACTGCCGCTCGCTGAGGTACGGTCCCCACTGCTTCCAGAAGACCGCGTGCTCGGCGTTCTCCGTGAGCCTTTTCCCTTCAGCGCTTCGGGTCTGCTTCTTCACAAAAAGCTCCTCAGTGCCTGTTCAGGATTCCACCACCGCCCTCTGCTCCCCTCCCTGGCAAGGAGGGGATGGGGGAGGTATCGTTCAGGAATTTTTCGCCATTTCCCCGCACGCATTCATCAGGCCGTTCGTTGAGGCGTCATGGGACGTCACCGGAGAACCGTCCCCCATTTCGGCGAAGATCTTTTTCGCCAGCACCTTGCCGAGTTCGACGCCCCACTGGTCAAAGCTGAAGATGTTCCATATGACTCCCTGGACAAAGATCTTGTGCTCGTACATGGCGATGAGACTGCCGAGGGTTCGCGGCGTGACCTGCCTGACAAGGATGGAGTTCGTCGGACGGTTTCCCCTGAAGACCCTGAAGGGAGCGAGTTTCTTTATCTCCCTGCCGCTCATGCCGGCAGCCTTCAGCTCCGCGACCACCTCCTCAAGGGTCTTTCCTTTCATCAGGGCCTCTGTCTGGGCAAAAAAGTTCGACAGCAGGATGCGGTGGTGGTCTCCGACCGGGTTATGGCTTATCGCAGCCGCTATGAAATCGCAGGGAATCAGTTTTGTTCCCTGGTGGATGAGCTGGTAGAACGCATGCTGACCGTTCGTGCCGGGCTCCCCCCAGATGACAGGCCCCGTCTGCCAGGATACTTCCTTTCCTCTCCGGTCGACGTACTTGCCGTTGCTCTCCATGTCGGCCTGCTGAAAGTAAGCCGGAAAGCGGTGCATATACTGATCGTACGGAAGGATGGCATGGGTCTCTGCTCCGAAGAAATTGTTGTACCAGATGCCGAGAAGAGCAAGGATCACCGGGATGTTCCGGTCAAGGGGCATTTCCCTGAAGTGTCTGTCCATGGCGTGTGCTCCTTCGAGGAGCTCCCGGAAACAGTCAAAGCCGATGGAACAGGCGATCGAAAGCCCTATCGCCGACCAGAGGGAATATCTGCCCCCGACCCAGTCCCAGAATATGAACATGTTCTCGGGGGCTATGCCGAACGTCCTCACTGCCTCTTCGTTGGTCGATATGGCAACGAAATGCTTCTTTATCTGTGCCTCGTCTTTCGCGGCATCGAGGAACCACCTTCGCGCGGTGTGCGCGTTCGTCATGGTCTCCTGGGTAGTGAAGGTCTTCGAGGCTATCAGGAAAAGGGTCGTCTCCGGCGACAGGCCCTTCAGTGTCTCGGCGATATGGGTGCCGTCGATATTCGAGACGAAATGCATTCTGATATGCTGCGCCCGGTACGGCCTGAGCGCTTCGGTCACCATGACAGGGCCAAGGTCAGAACCGCCGATGCCGATGTTCACGATATCGGTCATTGGATGCCCCGTATATCCCCGCCACTGCCCGGACCTGACCTTTCCGGAGAATGCCTCCATCTGTCCGAGAACGGAATTCACCTCAGGCATGACGTCCTTTCCGTTCAGATACACAGGGGTACTCGCCCGGTTCCGCAGCGCTGTATGAAGGACCGCCCGGTTCTCGGTCTCGTTGATCGGATCGCCGGAGAACATCTTTTCCATGGCATCGGACACGCCGTTCTCCCGCGCAAGCTCAAGCAGGAGAAAAAGCGTATCCTCAGTGATGACGTTCTTCGAGTAATCCAGCAGAATATCTTCGAAGCGGAGCGAATACTTGTTGAACCTCTCCGGGTCCTCGCTGAAGAGGTCTTTCATATGCACCTGTTTCATCGCCTTATAATGTGCCCTGAGATCATTCCATATCCCTGTTCTTACAGGATTTTTCTTCTCCAGCATGGTTCCTCCCTTAAGGTCGACGGGACCGCCGGCAGCGGCCGCAGGCTTTTGTTACATGATATCAGATATTTTCCCGGCATTGTGAAGGAAAGATAATCCTGGCGGGTTTTTTTGGTGATATACTGAAATCATGAATATATAATTCTGCCGGCATCATGGCCTGCACCGGGTGAGGAGGCAACATATCATGAAAAAGGTTTCTTTTGGCGTGGAAAAACATTTTTGCGCTGAATGTTCCCTTGCATTAAGCAGGTTTATCGGAAAAATGGATGGTGTCGAATCCATTGATGTTGAAAACGGCCTGATCGCAATTTCGTTCGATGACGCGAAGATACCGGAAGAAACGCTCAGCAGGATCACGAAGGACAGCATCGAAAAACTGGGCTACAAACTTACCGACTGACACGGAAAGAATGATACCGGATCACAAAGGAGGAAACAGGTGAAGGTACTGATCGTCTTTTATTCCATGTACGGACACATCTACCGGATGGCTGAGGCAGTCGCTGAAGGCGCACGGGAGGTGCAAGGCGCAGAGGTCATCCTCAGGAGGGTGCCGGAAACATTAAGCACGGAGATACTTACAAAGATGGGCGCGGTTGAGCCCCAGAAGGCCTTTGCCCCTGTCCCTGTCTGCACGGTGGATGAACTGCCTGAGGCTGATGCGATCATTTTCGGCACACCGACCCGTTTCGGCAATATGTGCGGCCAGATGAAGCAGTTCATTGATGCGACCGGAAAGCTCTGGATGAGCGGAAAGCTCGTGGGCAAGGTCGGGAGCGTCTTCACCAGTTCTGCCACGCAGCATGGGGGGCAGGAATCCACGATCCTCACCTTCCATGTTCCGCTCTTTGCCCAGGGCATGATCATCGTCGGTCTTCCTTACTCGTTCCCGGGACTGACGAAGATGGATGAGATCACCGGCTGCTCCCCGTATGGCGCGTCGACCATTGCCGGCACAGACGGTGAGCGCACCCCCACAGAAAACGAACTGGCAGGCGCCCGATACCAGGGCAGACATGTGGCAGCAATAGCAGCAAAGCTTGCACGGTGATCCAAAAGGCGGTGATAATGATCGAACACCTCATGCATCCGGTCCTTTCAAACTATTATGGGCAGGGCGGGACTCAGTGAAAAAGAACTGCTGGGAAGTGATGGAATGCGGCAGGGAGCCGGGGGGGAAGTATGCAAGGGAACTCGGGGTCTGTCCTGCTGCAGTAGAAGAAAGGCTCGACTCTGTCCATGGAGGGAAGAAAGCCGGCAGGGCCTGCTGGGTAATAGCAGGCACATTTTGTGAGGGTGACGTGCAGGGGACCTTTGCGATGAAGTACCGTGATTGCACCTCGTGCAGGTTCTTCCGGCTGGTAAGGGCGGAGGAAGGAAAAGACTATCAGACCTCGCTCGTGTTACTGAAGAAACTGAAGACGCTGAAGCGTTAAGCCGCTGAGCAGACTCTGTATAATGAAACATGACAACCAGGGGATAGCAGTCCCGCCCCGGTTCTTCTTGCCTTACCCCGTCTGTTTCATGGCAATCTCCCCGCAAAGATGATAGAGTTTTAGCATAAGATCAATCCTTACCTATAGTGTTTTATCATAGGGCGACGGCAGACGACAAGACACGGGAAGTGGCCACATGAAGATAAAACCGCACAGTTGCCGCATAGTCTTATTTCTTGCATGCTCTCTTGTCTTCCTTCAGGACGATGCAAATTCGAAATTGCCTCATGCGGGCCTGATCGCTGCGGGAGCGACTCATTCGGCAGCGTTGAGATCAAATGGCTCGCTCTGGTCATGGGGCTTCAACCACTTTGGTCAATTGGGAGACGGGTCCGTATTTGCGAGAAATGCGCCTGCGCGGGTTGGTTCTGAGAATGCATGGCTGTATGTGGCAGCAGGAGGAGCTCATTCCGCAGCCATAAAAACAGACGGCACCCTCTGGACCTGGGGATGCAATGAGTACGGAGAATTAGGGAGCGACAATAATGCATATCTCAGCATCCCCTGCCGGATCGGCGCTGATACAACGTGGACTGCTGTTTCCGCCGGTTGTATTCATACGATGGGGCTGAAATCGGACGGCACCCTCTGGGCCTGGGGAAGAAATTTTGATGGACAGCTGGGTGACGGATCATATACCGACAGAAGTCTGCCCGTGAAAATTGGGCCGGATAATTCATGGGTAGCTGTTTCTGCAGGAACGCATCACACGGCAGCCCTGAAATCGGACGGCACGCTCTGGGTCTGGGGAGGCAATTCTGCCGGGCAGTTGGGTGACGGAACCACCAGCCGTCGCAATATCCCCGTCCAGATCTTCGCAGATAACCGTGCCCCGGGCGCCGCAGGGAAGATTGTCCAGTTCGCATCACGCGATCCCTCTGACAAAGACATCCCTCCGGGGATTTCTTCCAGGACCGGGGCACGAGTTGTCTGGTCGGCAGTTGCTGCGGGAGGGGCCCATACCGCAGGCATCAAATCGGACGGCACCCTCTGGGTCTGGGGATACAATGACGACGGGCAGGTCGGAGACGGATCTCTCGCGACCAGGACGGCCCCTGTTCAGATCGGTACTGATACCCACTGGGCAGATGTCACCGCCGGGTGCTTGCATACCGCAGCCATCAGGTCGGACGGCACCCTCTGGGCCTGGGGAAGCAATTATCACGGGCAATTGGGAGACGGCACGACCATAGACAGGACTTCTCCGACAAAGGTCGATTCCGCTATACGTTGGGCTGCCGTCTCCGCCGGATGCATGCATACCATAGCCCTTAAGTCGGACGGCACTCTGTGGACCTGGGGTAGGAATACCTACGGGCAGATCGGAAACGGCACTACAGTAAATATCAGCACCCCTGTTCAAATTCCGGGATGGCCTTAGGCTGAGCCGCGGCGGTATAATTGTGCTGTACCTGACAGAGACTGTTGCAGACAGGTATTCAGGGACGCGGAACACATATGCTTCTCAACTTCTTCCGGAAAGGAGGTAAGCATTCATGCGCTGGACCAGTGGCCGCAGAAGCGAAAATGTGGAAGACCGGAGAGGAGTCCGTGTGACACGCGGCATCATGGGGGGCGGCATCGGGACGATCATCCTCGTGCTCGTCGCCCTTTATTTCGGCGTGGACCCTTCGATGCTCCTCAACCTGGGAACAACACGGGAATCGGGCGTGCCAACCGGATCCGTGTCCCAAGAGCGGCCTGCTGAGGAAAACCGTATGGCCGACTTTGTTTCTGTTGTGCTCGCGGATACGGAGGACACATGGCACGAACTGTTCCGCCGCAGCGGCAAGACCTATCAGGAGCCGAAACTGGTGCTCTTTTCAGATGCGGTCGATTCCGCCTGCGGATATGCCCAGTCCGCCATGGGCCCTTTTTACTGCTCCCGTGACAATAAGGTCTACATTGACCTGCAGTTCTACCGGGACCTGCAGGACCGTTTCCATGCGCCGGGTGAGTTCGCGCAGGCCTATGTCATAGCCCATGAGATCGGTCACCATGTTCAGCATCTCCTGGGCATATCGGACAAGGTCCATGCGATGCAGCAGAACACGGACAAGGCAACGGCAAACAACCTGTCGGTAAGGCTCGAGCTGCAGGCCGACTGCTTTGCCGGGATCTGGGGTCATCATGCGGACAGATCACGGAATATCGTTGAGTCGGGAGATATCGAAGCAGCGTTGCGTGCTGCGGGCAGCATCGGCGATGACCGCATCCAGAAGCAGTCGCAAGGATATGTCGTACCCGAATCTTTTACTCACGGCAGTTCAGAACAAAGGGTCCGCTGGTTCAAACGGGGCATCGAGACCGGGGATTTTGCTCAGTGCAATACCTTTAAGACGGGGAGTCTGTAGACCGATCTTATCGCATCATGCCGGTACATGAAGTTTGAAATGCCTCTTGTTCAAACCTGTTGTCCCTGTATGGGTCCCTGCCGCGGACGAGAGCGGCTGCGCTCGAAAGGAGATACAGCGGCAGGAAGAAAATCCCCCAGCGTTCGTATTGCCTGACATGAACGCGTTCATGGTCCCGGCAGCGCAAAAGACTTCGACGGCTTTGCCCGACGATAACATGCCCGATGGTCATGGCATCGATGGGGGAACGCCGACGGATGCGGGACAGCAGCCACGGCAGTATCCCTCCTTCTGCTTCGAGCACGCCAGCCGCAATTCGGACCGTGCCGCCGGAGACTATGACAAGAAGAATGAGCACAATGCCGATGCATGAGACAGGGAGGACCCAACAGTACCTGAGGAATGAAGCGCATGCCCTAACCGCGGTCATCTTTCCTGCATTCCGCAACTGCTATGCCCTGCCCTTGACCGCGCCATAGATGACCAACAGTATTATTGCGCCGATAACCGCGCCGATGAATCCGGCTGTGGACCCGGCCTGATACAGACCGAGCGCCTGTCCGAGAAAGGTCGCGACGACCGAACCTCCGATACCAAGGACCGTAGTCATGATAAACCCCATGCCCTCCCTGCCCGGATGAATGAACTTGGCCACGACACCGGCAAGAAACCCTATAATGATCGTCCAGATAATATGCATTGTCTTTTTCCCTTCTCAATGGATAACTAAATAACTACGGTGCTGCACCTTCTGTCCTCTTTGATTTGATAAGCTTCTGAAATCCTTTTCTTATAATAAAAAGGAGAAGCGCCAAAATGACGATAATACTCAAAAGCGGAAGCGCAATGGCAAGAATGCTGAGTCCTGCCGACATTCCCAGCTCCGCAGTCGCTACAGCGTGGTTGCCGACCCCTCCTGTCAGGGCTGTTGACGCACCTCTCACGAGTGCAGTAGAGCCGTGAAAGATCGCGGCAGTACCGCCTCCGGCAATAATGGCGAGCGACCATTTCAGCAGCGGGTCCATATGGATGATGCTTGACGCTGCAACAAGGATGCCGGCGACTACGGCTGCCGGTCCGGCGATGGTGTCTATCAGATTGTCTACCCAGGGGATGTAATAGGCGGCAATTTCCAGGACCGAGGCAGTGGCAAAGGCCATAAATGCAGGATAGGTCCCGATCCACTGAAAGCCCTGGGACAAGGTCAGGTGCCCGGAAAGAGAAGCAATGCTCATGACCAGGAGGGGAATAAAAACTCTGAAACCGCAGGCGGCACTCATTCCTATACCAAGACAGATGCTCAGGAGATTTTCCATTTTCCCCTCACTTCCGAAGCGGAGTTCTCTGCTTCACGCCGCGAAAGGTAATTCGTATTTTTATCTTGTCACAGCGCAGAAACCCTGTCAACACCACAAGCTTGGCAATAAAACAAAATATCACACCGGCTTTCCCGGCACCGATTCTTTGGATGAGCCGTCGACAAAAAGACCGGAGATATCCAGATTGTTCCGAAGGAAAAAGGCGGTCGCAGGTCGTGCTGCAGTGCGCTTCCCGTAAAGAGTGAGAAAACGGATTATGCGTCTCTGTTTCCTGCCGGCTTTCCCTCTGTGCTATGCGAGCGGGAAAATATATACCCTATCAGCTTATAGATCAGTTTGGCCGTGACAAACTGGGGGTGGATGAACCCGGGTATTGGCGACAGCTCCGTGATGTCGAAGCCGACGATCCTCCGGCGTTCAGAGAGACTGCGAAGGAACGAGACCGTCTCATGCCACCCAAACCCGCCCGGCTCGGGTGTTCCAACGGCCGGCATGAGACCGGGATCGAAAAAATCACAGTCTATAGTAAGATAAACGTTCTCCCTCAGTGAACCGATGACCGCGTCATGCCACGCAGTTCGGTGCGTGCCATAGCGTCCGCTCTTGAGATCGAACGCATAAAAGGTATTGATCTTCTTCTGCCGTATGAAATCGGCCTCTTCCCTGCACTGGCTCCGTATGCCGACCTGCACAATGTTCTTGTTGAACTCATATATGCGGGCCATGACGCAGGCGTGGCTGTACCTGTTCCCTTCATATTCTTCCCTCAGGTCTGAGTGGGCGTCCAGTTGGAGGACCGAGAGGTCCGGATAGAAGTCAGAGTGGGCACGGGCAGCGCCGCTGGAGATCGTATGCTCGCCGCCGATGCAGACCACGGTCTTGTCTTTTTTGATCAGGCCGAGAACCTTTTCACGTATCGATTCGACGGCAGCGGCATCATTGCAGCGGAGATCCAGAGGTTTTAATGTGGCTATCCCGTCCGTTACCGTGTAAATTTCAGAATCCAATTCCTCATCGTACAACTCCACCTGTCCGGAGGCGTCCAGGATCGCTTTGGGGCCTGAAGCCGTGCCTTTCCCGAAGCTTGTTGTATGTTCATACGGCACAGGAAGGATGACCACGCGGGACCGTTCGAGTCCCGACCACTGTTCAGGGAGGGCGAGAAAATCTTCAGGGGGAAGGAAGGTCACTCCTTTTTTTTCGCTTCCGAATATTTCCTGATGAGCCGCTGATAGAGTTCCTCGCGCTGGTCGTACAGCCGGGAAGGAGACCGGGGCACATGGGATGCGACAGCATGCGCTGTCAGAAGCGGCAGGGCTATGGTGGTGTCCGCATAACAGACGACCGCATCCGGAAGCTGATCAGGATCAACCTTGCCCCAGGTCACAGCCTCGGCCGGGGTGGCGCCTGAGAGACCCCCGGTGTCCGGACGGGCGTCAGTAAGCTGGAGATAGTAATCATGGCCTGCTTCCTCGATCCCCAATATTTCCTGGATATGAGGCTCGGTCTGGAGCACAAAATTCTTCGGAGACCCGCCCCCCAGCATCAGGACAGCGCTCTTGCCGCCCTTCTCCTTCGCGCTCAGCACGATGGCAGCTGTCTCGTTCACATCCCTGGCCACGTCCAGACGGAGCCTGCTGCCATCCAGCACAAGTCTGGCCACGTTCATACCGATGGAACTGTCCCCGGGGGATGACGTGTAGATCGGCACCCCAGCCCTGTAGGCCGCTGCCAGGACGCTCACCCTTCCAACTCCGGGGAGGGCTTCCAGCTCATTGACGTATCTGCCGATCCGGTAATGGAGCTCAGCTGTAGACATCTCCCTGTTAAACTCGGGGGCCTTCAGGATCTTCAGATAAAAGGCGTCGGTCGAGAGGAGGACCTTGTAATCAAACAGGATATCGTAGATGCGGATGACACCTTCCTGTCGCAGTTTCCGGTCGTCGAGAAAGGGGCTGCCCGGATGCATGGTGAGCCCCAGTGCGAAGTGGGTATCGTGATAGAGGTTCGCGCCGGTGCTCACGATCCAATCGATGAATCCGGCCTCTATCAGAGGAATAAGAGAAGACATGCCGAGTCCCGCGGGAGTCAGGGCGCCGGTAATACTCAGCCCCACGGTCACATCAGGCTCGAGCATCTTGCGTGTGAAAAGCCTGCATGCCTCGCGGAGGCGGCCTGCGTTATAGGCCAGGAACGTCTCTTCGATCAATTCAACGGCCGAGATCCCGCTGAAAATCTTCTTCGGCCTGATCGGTTTTGATCCGAGAAAACCGCTCCCGCTCACCATGCCCTCACGGTATCAGTACGGCAGCGGCCACAACCGTCGTCCAGACCCCGGTCTTACCGACGCTCGTCTGCGTAATGTTGCTCGTTTTGACAATCTGGTCGCTCAGCTTCCACTGGTCGAGACGCTTATTGTAACTCTCGTCAACATCAAACTCCACGCCAAGGATCGTCGCCAGCATCTGGGCCGCGATGTCTTCGGCGTAGTCGCCAGTGGTCCTGTCGTCGTCGCCGAAACTGTGATGCTCCGAGAGGTAACCGAAGCGGTCCCGGTCCTTGGGTATGGCCACGCCTATGGAAGAGCCAATGAGACGGTGGCGCTCGTTCGTCGATGCTTCTGCAAGGACCGCATGCACGATCTGCCCCGGCGTCAGTTCCTTCAGCCCGTTCCGCACCGTAACAATCTTACAGCGGGGCGGAAAGATGCTCGATATCCTGACGATATTGAAAGGCGCGATCTGCGCGGCGCGGAGCGCGAGCTCAAAGCTCACGAGCTTCTCCTTGTTCTGACCTACCCCTTTTGTGAGGAACATCCTGGAAGCTACATACATGTCATGCCTCTCCCTTCGAGAAACCCTTCTCATGCCGGAAAAATCGTCCTGCCGAAAATCGTGACCGGCAATACCGAAGGATCACGCTCCGGCCAATCATCACAGCATCAGTTTATTACAGAAGGCCTTTCAATGCAACCGCATGTTATTCCCGGTTGGACTCTCCGGAATGATCAGTCCGCCCGGACGCGCCGGTTACCATGAGAAAGCCTTCCGGACCGTTGTAACATCTGCGAACATGAGGTTTCGTTACTATGGGGAAATCACCTTCGCGACCGTCTTCGCGGTCTGATCTTCTTGAAGTCAATGAACCCCTTGTCAACATCGGTATGGACAAGCTGAACGCGTACCTTGTGACCGACATCAGCACCCTTAAATCCTTCCACAAGCTTGCCTTCGACCGGGGGATGGAATATCCGCACCCACGTTCCTTTGGCTGCAGCGCCGGTCACTATGCCATCAAACGTCTCCCCGATCCGCGGTTCAAGCAGGAGAGCCGCGGCTGACTTGCCGACCTGTCTTTCCACCTTGACAGCCGCATCCTCCTGTTCGGTGCAGTGACGCGCCAGTCCTTCCAACTCGTCAGGCAGGTAAGGAACGGATTTGCCTGAAAGCGCCGCCTTCAGGAGCCGATGGGTAACAAGGTCAGGATACCGGCGGTTGGGTGCCGTTGAATGGGAATAATCCTTTACCGCAAGGCCGAAATGGCCCGGCGCTGTCTCGCCGGGAAATTCGGCAACATATTCCCCTGCACCCATCAGCTTGATGATGGTAAGCGAAAGGTCCGGGAACCTTACCGGATCGTCGCCTTTCGCCTTTATGAGAAACTGTTCAAGCGCCTTTGAGTCCGGCTGCCGAGGGAGCGTGTAATCGTGTTCTTCAGCCACTTCGACGATCCGCTCCCAGCGTTTCGGCGTGCGGACAACGCGCCTCAGTGAGGGGAATGTTCGTGAGGCAAGAAAGCGCGCCGTAACGCCATTCGCCGCAACCATGAAATCCTCAATGATATCCTTTGCCCTGTTGCGCCGGTGTTCTTCAAGGTCCCTTATCTCATCACCGTCGAACAGCGCCCGTGTCTGGATGGTCTCAAAATTCAGGGCGCCATGTTCATGCCTGAATGCCTTCATCTTCTGCGCGGCCTGATCCTGCATCCTCAGGTTCCCGGCAAGGCCCTCCACCCTGCCGATCTCTTCCGGCAGCGGTCCTGCATCCTCCAGCCAGGCGGCAACGCTGTTATACGCGAGTTTCGCCTTATTGCTGACAGCCGCCCTGCAGATGTCCCCGTCCTTGAGCATACCATCTGATGAGACCACCATCTCGACCACTATGGCAATGCGGTCTTCATCGAGGTTAAGGGAGGTCAGATCCGTGGAGAGTTTTTCGGGAAGCATCGGAAATATCAGGGCATCGGTATAAACAGACGTCGTATTGTGCTTTGCATGCCCGTCAATGGCAGACCCGCTCCTTACGATCGCGTCAACGTCGGCAACTGCCACCCGTATCTTCGTCGAGCCGTCCTGCATGCTCTCGGCAACCGTAAGCTGATCGAGGTCGCGCGAATCGTCGTTGTCGATGGAGCACCAGAGAAGACTTCTCAGGTCGCGGACCTCCGGCGGACGGCCTATTGCTGCAGACCGGATGGTATCGAGCTCGGCAATCGCCTCTTTCGAAAAATCGGGCAGCAGTCCCCGCTCAAGCATGACTCTGCGGGCAATCCTCCGAAGAATGAGGCGATGATCTTTGTCAGTATGGACCATGGCTGTTTCTTACCCCTCCCTCTTTATCCCCCGGCCATGGTGGCAGGAAGGATGCCTGAAATGTTCCTTCGCATAATATATCAGCAACTTTCTGATGAGCCGCGCCGGGTCGGCGTCGTATATTACCTTGGATCCGGTCGTCTTTCTGATCACCTTAATGATATGTTTCATCTCTTCCGTAATGCCGCCGGTCCCCATGAGCACGCCGATCAGCTTGCCCTCGTCATAGGCAATGGAGAATTCTCCGAGGGTGCCTGATCGTCCTCCCATGATGACCACGATATCCGATGACCGTATGTTGACCACTTCCCTGCCCATGAGACCGCTTCCGGTGAATATCAGGACATCGTGGTATTCCTCCGGTGAGCCATACTTGTGGAGATGTTCCCATAAACTGAGCCCCGGAGAAATGCCGACGACAAATCCGCCCGCTTCTTTTGCGCCCCGCGCAGCTTCGAAGGGAAACCCCGGACATGCGCCGGTTATTGTTATGCAGTCCTGGGCGGCAATGGCCCTGCCAAGGGCCTGCGCCATCTCCTTATGGCGGTCGGTCATTTTGCTGCTCGCACTTCCCATGACGCCGATTTTGAGCTTCATCTTTTTTCCGTGCTGTTTGGTCCGCATCAAACCCGCAGGTGTCTTCATCATTCGACCCCGCACGCCCGGCCCCTCAGACTGAAGAAGAACCTGAGGGTCTTTTTCACCTTGCCTGAAAAGATCTTTCCCGAAAAATAATTGCCCACCACCCGCTTGTTGATCTCGGAAAGTGTCGGATACGGATGCACCGCACCGGCCAGCGCGGACAGTTTTACCTTGCCGTTCAGGGCAGCGACCCATTCGCTGATCAGCTCACCGGCATGAAGGCCGAGGATCTGCACGCCGAGCGGATCTTCCTTTGCATCAAGTATGAGCTTGATCCTCCCGAGCCCCTCGCCTTCTGCAAGACCCCGGTCATTCATGCTGAATTCCTCGGTCCAGACCGTATAGTCCAACCCTGCTTCCTTCGCTGCGGTCTCGTTCATGCCGATATGGGCAAGCTCAGGGTCCGTATAGGTGCACCAGGGAAAAAATGCATAGTCTGCCTTGCGCGGCAGATGAAGGACAGCGTTGGTCAGCACGACCCCACCTTCATATCCTGCGGCATGAGTAAATTGGTACGTCCCGGTTACATCACCGGCGCCGAAGATATGCTTCTGCGTTGTCCTCAGTCTCGTGTCAAGCCTGAGCCCTTTTTCATCGAAGTCAACGCCGGCATTCCCGAGCCTGAGTGCTTTAAGGTTCGGGTCCCTGCCGAGGGCCACGAGGATAGCTTCCGCCCTGATTACCGCAGCCTTTCCGTCCTTCGTCTTGACCAGTATCTCCCGCTCATTGCCGAGGTCCTGAACAGAAAGGACGGAAGTACTCAGGTGAAAGTCCACGCCCTCGGCCCTCAGATTCTGCATGACCGCATCTGCCATATCAGGGTCTTCCCGTGCCAGTATCCGGCCGCTCCTCTGGATGACCGATACCTTTGTACCGAGCCTGCAGAATGCCTGCGCCATCTCGATCGATATCGGACCGGCGCCCAGGATCGCCAGGGATTGCGGCAGGCGGTCAAGATAAAAGATATCCCTGTTCGTGAGGTAGGGTGTTCGATCGATACCCTCTATCTTCGGGACAGAAGGAGATGACCCCGTCGCAATGACCCATGTTTTCGCGGTGATCTTCTGTCCGTCCAGATTCACCGTGTGCTCGTCGTTGAACTCCGCATGGCCGGACAGGACCTTTGCGCCGAGACCGCAGAAGCGTTCGACCGAATCATGTTTCTGGATCGCATCAATGACGGATCTGATGCGCCTTGACACCTCCGTAAAATCAACAGGCCGGAGCTCTGTTTGGGGAAGGCCGAACCTGTCTGCATGTTTCATGAGATGGTACACATGGGCGGTCTTGATCAGCGTCTTGCTCGGCACGCAGCCAAAATGCAGGCAGTCGCCGCCAAGGACCTTCTCTTTTTCGATGAGCAGGGTCTTTGCGCCGAACCGGGCTGCCCCTGCAGCGACAGTAAGCCCCGCAGACCCTCCGCCGAGAATACCGATATCATAGTCGAACCGCGCCATAGAGCCTCCTGTTGTCAGCTGACGTTTATTTCTTTCCTCGACTTGTAAGCGGAAATCATTTTTTTCGCAACGATGGGGAAAACCCCAAGAAGGACGAATGATATGATCAGGCCCGGAGAGAGAATGCCATGCAGCGATTCGATCTTTCCGAGTTCTTTTCCTGCATTGACATAGACCACCGTGCCCGCAAGCATGCCGAGCTGCGACACCCAGTAGAACGTGCGGAGCGGCATCTTCGTAAGGCCCATGATAAGATTGATCACAAAAAAAGGGAAGACCGAGATCAACCTGAGCGTAAAGAGATAAAAGGCGCCTTCCTTCGCGATCCCTTCGTTGATCACCGAAAGCTTGTCCCTGAACTTCCCCTGGACCCAGTCTCTCAGGACAAAACGCGAAACGAAGCATGCAAGGGTAGCGCCTATGGTACTCGCAAAGGAAACAATAAGGGTCCCGGTCCAGAGCCCGAAAAGCGCCCCTCCTGCCAGGGTCATGACTGCTGCCCCCGGCAGGGACAGAGCAGTGACAGCGATATATATGAGCATATACACGCCGATCACCGCGATACGATGATCTGCATAGAGTGCGGCAAAGCGCTGTTGTGACCCCTTGATATAGGAAAGGGTCAGATAATCCCCGAGATGGGATATCCGGAACAGCGCGACAATGGCAACGATGGCAGCAATGATGGCCAGCTTTTTGATCATATTCTTATGCATCTGCCGCAGCCCGTAATGCCTGCCGGGCCAGCACAGCTCCGCCCCAGAGGCCGCTGTTCTCATCGTTTATCAGGCAGACCGGGACATGCTCAAGAAGGTGGGACATGGTGTCAGAGCTGCGGAACTCTTTTTCGAACTCGGGATGACCAAGCAGTACCGGCGTTTTAGCGGCAAGGCCGCCTGCCACGTACAGTCCGCCGAGTGCATGGGTCTCCAGTACATATTTCCGGCATGCGCGTGCGTAGAATTTCGCGGCCCACGCATGGGTCTCGGG
>VEOY01000023.1 GCA_012026685.1 Nitrospirota bacterium | reverse complement strand
CCTGTTGCTTTATTCCTGCCATGCTACTCACCTCCTGTCGTTTTTATAACCCATTATAAAACAATCCATTCACGAGCAGACACAATTTCTTCCTAACCCGAAATCATTACCGGTATTTCCTCACTACTGCCGTTACTACGCCTGCTATCTTGAGCTCGCTTTTGGGCCGTATGGGTTTATAGTTGGGGTTGGCAGGCAGAAGGGTAACGCTCTCGCCGCGCTTCCGCAGGTACTTCATGGTCCATGCGCCGTCGACCTCTGCGATGACAATATCGCCGCTTTTGGGTGTCTGACCCTTGTCGACAATTACCATGTCCCCGGGAAGAATGCCCGCGCCTGACATGGAGTCACCAGATACCTTCAGGAGAAAGGTGGCCTCCCTGTTCTGGATGAGGAGGTCGTCAAGAGAAAGGGTATCGGCAAGCTCCTCCTCGGCAGGGCTCGGAAAGCCTGCCTCGACCGTCCCGAGGACCCTGACCGGCGATTTTATGGACCCGGGGATGAGTCTGCCCCTGCTGTCCCTGCTTACCGCTCCCATGCCCTCAAGCCTGTTGACAGCCTTATGGACAGAGCCCTTGGAACTGAGCCTGAACATCTCGCCAATCTCAGAGAAGCTGGGCATGCGGCCCTTCTGATGATAGAAGGTGGAAACATCTTTCACTCTGGTCCTGAGTTTTTCCTCTGCCGCAGCTCTCTTCATAAGCAGATTATAAGGCGAACGTTCGTTCGCTGTCAAGGGGCGGTCTGCCCCCTGGTTGTGATATAATGCTGAAGGTTTATGGAGACGATCGAAAAACTGCATGTCCTGTCCGAAGACTCGCAGTATGACCTTGCCTGCGCATGCGGTACGGCCAGGGACGAACACCGCAGAAGGGGACCGGACGGCAGATGGCTTTATCCTGTGGCGCTCCCGCAGGGAGGATATACGGTCCTTCTCAAGACCCTCCTTTCCAATGCCTGCGCCAATGACTGCAAATACTGCCCGCTCCGCTCCGGGACGAACGTGCAGCGCTGCACGCTCTCGCCCGATGAGGTGGCCAGAGCCTTCATGGAATACTTCAGACGGAAAAAAGTCTTCGGCCTCTTCCTCAGTTCAGCGGTCGTGCGTGATCCTGACCACACCATGGAAAAGATCAATGCTGTTGCGCGCCTGCTTAGATACCGGCATGAGTTCAGGGGCTACATCCATCTGAAGGTGATCCCCGGGGCATCAGACGCAGCCATCGAGGACGCTGTTTCACTGGCGAGCGCGGTCTCCCTGAACATAGAAACGCCGGGCAGAAGCCATTTCGAACTCCTTTCCCGGAAAAAGGACTATGACCGGGACATCCTCAGACCGCTGAAGCTCATGTCAAAACTCACCGGGAAGGGCATGCGCCACAGCCGCGTGAAATGCACGACCCAGTTCATTGTCGGCGCCTCTGATGAGAAAGACGCGGAGATCATACAGTCCATGTCAGGCCTTTATAACCGTCTCCGGTTCCACCGGGTCTATTTTTCAGCATATCAGAAGGGGCTGGGAAGCCAGGACATCCCCGGTGAAAAGCGGTTTCTCACCAGTCCGGAAGGCATGTTCATGCGCGAGCACCGCCTGTATCAGGTCGATTTCCTTCTCAGGAAGTACGGTTTCGGCAGCGGGGACATACCTCTCGACAGCGACGGCAACCTGAGGCTCAGCAAGGACCCGAAGGAACTCTGGGCTGAAGCACACCCGGAATTCTATCCGGTACGGATCAATACGGCTGACAGGGAAGCGTTACTGAAAGTCCCGGGCATCGGGCCGGACACGGTAAGGAACATATTGAAGGCGCGGCGCGAACAGAGGATCAGAGGCTTGGACCGCCTGGGGGTAAAGGGAAAGAGACTCGAAAAGATCAGGAACTTTGTGATATTCGAATGAACACGGATGAGACAACGTAACTTCAGGAAAAAGACGCCCCAAAAGCCGGCGAGCGAAAAATCCGTTGCGGACATCGTAAGGGAACTGAGGGCCGGCAATGCGTCAGGCGATTACCGGGAACAGTCCCTGAAAATTCACGGTCTCATCTGCGCCAAATGCGGCAGGGAGTTCGGCCCCAAGGACAGGCATCTGCTGACCGTCCACCATAAGGATGGCAACAACCGGAACAATCCCCCTGACGGCTCCAATTGGGAAAACCTCTGCGTCTACTGTCATGAGGATGAGCACAGCAGGGGCTTACTCGCCGACTATCTGAAACAGCAAGATAGATAAGATATGGGTTTCGTTTCTCTGTATCTGTGAGATGACCTGAAATATGCTTTTTTCGGGGCTCGGCCCCGGAACCCCGGCCGCTTTCTTGACGCCCAAGAAAGACGGCGCAAAGAAGGGCGCCCCACGGAAATCTCTTTACGCTCTGCTCGATCGGCTTCAGGGGTCCCGCCAAAGGCGGGAAAACTTGTCCAGCAGGGAATTATCATCATTCTTAATTTCCGGACTTCGAACAGTCACCGCGCCTGATCCTTCAGCCTTCGGTCGCGAAGCTAAGATTTCCGAAGGGGCCTATAAAACTTCACCCTCAATCGAAACATAGAGAGGAGCGAATCATCCTTCGATGGAACGGTAAGGCAAGCCCCTTGCACGTCTTCGCAAAGGTCCAATAAGGTATAATACATAAGCAGTATGCAGGAAGATATCATCAGGGAAGAAGAACAGAAGATGAGGCGGCTCAGGTTCATCGTGGACCTCGCCGAGGCAGTTCTCATGCAGTCGTCCCTGACCCTCAGGGAGGCCCTGGACCTCATGGACCAGACAAAAAAAGCAGCGCTCGCGCTTTTCCCGGACAAAGAATCCGTATACGATCTCATCTATCTTCCGAGGTTCAGAAGGATCATAGATGAACGGTTCACCATCCCCGGCAGTCTCTCCGGAAGGAACTGAAAAGTCTCTCCTCTCGCCGGATTTCTGATTTTCATTTGTTCACCGCGGCCCGCGGGAGGATCTTCCGATCCATGCCACGCACCCCGGTCTGACGCGCCATCTCCCCATCCTGTCCTGAAAATAGCGACGATCCTGATCCCGGTCCGGCCATACCTCACCTTGAAAAAACGAAAGAGTATGCGAAAATGGATGTAAGAAAAGGATCTGCCTGCACAGGGCAACAAATTAAGGAGAAGCGCGATGAACTTTACCGGAAAATTGCTCAGCACCCTCATGGCAATGCTCTTATTCTCTTCATGCAGCCCGACAAAGCAGGCAGGGAGCACCAACCTTGCTGCGCCGGTCCAGATCAGGGTCTATTCCGCGGAAAAAGGAGGATATGTCATGAGTGAGACCGTTGTAAAGACCGAAGAGGAATGGAAAAAACTGCTGACCCCGGAGCAATACCACATCCTGCGGGAAAAAGGCACGGAGCGGGCATTTTCCGGAAAGCTCGACCGGAACCACGAACATGGCATATACCGCTGTGCTGCCTGCGGGCTCGACCTGTACCGCTCGGAAGACAAGTTCGATTCCGGCACCGGCTGGCCGAGCTTTACGATGCCGATAGCTCCGGAGAATATCTCAACGCGGGCTGACAACAGCCTCTTCACGCGCCGCACCGAGGTGCTTTGCCGGCGTTGCGGCGGTCATCTCGGCCACGTCTTCAACGATGGTCCGAAACCGACAGGGCTGCGCTACTGCATGAACTCCGCGGCGCTGCAGTTTGCAGCGACCAAAGAGGAAAAAAAATGAAGACACTTCTTGTCGCAATGATGGTACTGTCGGGCTCGTTGGGAGCTGCCGTTGCGGTCATGGCAGCACCCCCACTTGAGATGGCCACCTTTGCGGGCGGCTGCTTCTGGTGCATGGAGCACCCGTTCGACGAGATTCCCGGCGTGGTATCGGTCACCTCAGGATATACCGGAGGTCAGAAAAAGAACCCGACCTATGAAGAGGTCTCTGCCGGTGGCACCGGCCATGCGGAGTCCGTTCAGGTCGTCTATGACCCGGCAAAAGTGAGCTACGAAAAGCTCCTGGACGTATTCTGGCACAACATTGATCCGACCGTCCGGGACCGGCAGTTCTGCGATACGGGAAATCAGTACCGGAGCGCCATCTTCTATCACACTGAAGAGCAGCACCGGCTGGCACTGGGATCGAGGGAGCGGCTTGAGAAGACCAAGCCCTTCAAAGAACCGATCGTGACCGAGGTCGTCAAGGCTGCCGATTTCTATCCGGCCGAGGAGTATCATCAGCACTATTACAAGAAGAACCCCATACGTTATAAGTTCTATCGTTTCAATTGCGGCCGCGATCAGCGGTTGAAAGAACTTTGGGGAAGCGCAGCAGGTCATTGAGGCAGGATCGGAAAGTCTTCATAAGAATAAGACAGTTACGGATTAAAACGGCTTTCAGCTACCGGCTATATCTCATTTTGCACTAAATTTGGCTGATTTCATTCTAAAACGGCTAATTTGAATATTTTTCCCCGCGTTAGCTCATTTTTCCGATAGCTGCATCATCGTGCTGAAAATTTGACAAGACCCCATTTGTATGCTTAAATATTACTCAACTATTCATTCAAATCTTCCCTAACGCAAGCCGTAGTATCGCATTTTTCCCAGGCAACCAAGGGCTATATCATAAATGCAACAGGCTTATAAAGAGGTCGGCGCTCAAAGCGCTATGGCCCATAAGTATTTGTTTAATAAGGTGTTTTAAGGAGGTTTTTATGGTGAAAAAT
>VEOY01000136.1 GCA_012026685.1 Nitrospirota bacterium | reverse complement strand
GATTAACTCCGTTCGACTTGCATGTGTTAGGCACGCCGCCAGCGTTCGTTCTGAGCCAGGATCAAACTCTCATTTGATTCTGGTGCTTCTTAAACTCAAGAATTAACGTGACCTGCTCTATAGTTTTCAAAGAACAGAAAGCCCGGAATACCTGATCTTCTGATTTAAGAGGTACTCAGGACTCATGCAGAAGCCAAATCATCACGACGTGGCTTAACTGACAAACAGTGATTATAAATATTTCAAATCAACTTTGCAAGTAAAATCTTATCATTTTAATAAAAACAATCAAATGCCCAAAAATAACCTAATAAGGTGAAAAATGGAAAAAATAGCCAAATAACACTAATTATTTCAGCATATTTAGCAATATCGCCGATTATTATTGTTTTAAAGCTCATGTGCGAAGAAGTTCTGCTTCCACTCATCAGAAACCGTAGTCCAGTTGCCATGTCCTGGGTACAACACAGTCTCCGGCGGAAAAGAGAGGATCTTCTTGAATGATACCTTCAGGGCCTCGATGCTGCCACCAGGGAAATCGGTCCTTCCGATCGATCCAGCGAAGACCGTATCACCGGTAAAGATCAAGCCTTCTGCGGCAAGGCATATGCCGCCCGGGCTATGGCCGGGCGTGTGCAGCGCTCTCAGAACTGAACTTCCGACAGAGATCTCGTCGCCGTCCTTCACGAACTGGTCAGGGTGGGGCGGCTGGACAACACTGAAACCCCAGATAGCGCCCTGCGATTCAGCCCGAGAATAGATCGGCAGATCATCAATGTGGAGTAAAACTTTAGCGCCGGTCCTGTCTCGTATAGCAAAGATTCCTCCTGTATGGTCAAAATGGCCGTGTGTGCAGACGATTGAGGTTATTCTGAGGTCATGGTTCTTTGCAATTTTAAGAATTAAGTCTGGCTGATCGCCGGGATCAATAACAATTGCCTCAAGACTATTCTCGTCGTATGCGATGTAGCAGTTGACCTGAAGGGGGCCGACAACAATCGTTTCTATTTTCATGCTCACCTCTTGCCGAGTTTTCTTAGGATTATTTCTCGAACATACTGCACTTCTTCATTTTTCATGAAAACAGAAGAAATAATATAGATCATGACGCAGAGGACCATGGTACCGCAAAGATATGCTGATTTGAGCATAGTCGATCCGCTATGGCTCCATAGCTCTCCCCGAAGAAGAGACCAACCCACAGCCCCCATGAAAAGAGATGAAAACGCAACCTGCGAAAAAGATCTAAGGATCTTTCTCGCGTCGATCCGGTACAGTTTTTTCCTGAGGAAAAAGGAAAGGAGAAAAAAGTTGATGGCAGAGGCGAGAGAGTTGGCAAGAGCCAGCCCCGAATGCCTGAGCGGGCCCATGAGCGCAAGGCTAAGCAGGAGGTTTGACGCCAGACCGACTATCGCTATCCTGACCGGTGTTTTGGTGTCCTGCATGGAGTAGAAAGCTGCTGTTATTACTCTGACGCCGACGATGGACCATATGCCGATCGAATAATAAAGAAGCGCCTCTGCTGTCCCCTGCGTTGCCGCACGGTCGAACTGCCCCCGCTGAAAGAGCAGATTCACAATCGGCTCACGCAGGGCAATAAGCCCCGCCATGCACGGTACCGCGATAAAGAAAAGCAGTCGCAAGGCAAAGGAGAAATCCTCCCGCAATTTGTCGAAATCTTTCCTTACCGCATGCTCGGATAATGTCGGAAGGACAGCCATGCCCATGGCAACACCGAAGATGCCGACCGGGAACTGCACGAGCCGCATGGAATAAAAAAGATAGGTTATGCTCCCCTGGGGAAGGAATGAAGCGAGTATGCTGCTGACGATTATGTTGATCTGACCTACAGAAAGCGCCAGGGTAG
The DNA here is from genome assembly GCA_012026685.1 of Nitrospirota bacterium. Taxonomy (GTDB): domain Bacteria; phylum Nitrospirota; class Thermodesulfovibrionia; order Thermodesulfovibrionales; family UBA6898; genus UBA6898. The sequence continues at coordinate 20,528 of VEOY01000136.1, read as the reverse complement.
CAGGCAGCAGAAGCAGGAACATTTTTCTGAGGCCAGGATGCCGGAAGGAGGTGTCAAGGCCAAGAGAGTATCTGTTTCGGAAAAAAGACGGCAGCTGGAACGCAAACTGGACAAACCCTCCTACGAGAATCCCGATGGCAGCAGCCACGATCGGCTGACGGGTCCTTGACTCAAACCAGACAATGCTCAGAATCAGCGTAATGTTCAGCATAGCGGGAGCAAGAGCCGGGATAAAGAAGACCTTCTTTGTATTGAGTGCCCCCATTGCCAGTGCAGCAAGACTCACAAAGAGAAGGAAGGGAAACATAATTCTGGTCAACAGGACTGTCAGGGAGAACTTTTCAGGCGAACTGAGAAATCCTGGTGCAATGACCGTAACGATAGCCGGGGAAAAGATGATGCCAAGCAGGCAAATAAGGCCGACAATGATAAGGATGAATGTGAAGGTTATCTTGACCAGCCTGACAGATTCATTTTCGCCGTGCTTTTCGCGGTATTCAGTGAGCACAGGGATAAACGCTGAAGACATGGATCCCTCTGCCAGAAGCTCCCTGAGAAGATTTGGTATCTTGAAGGCCTGGAAGAAGGTGTCTGAGATGCCAGTTGCACCGAAGTAAAAGGCAAAGATCATGTCCCGGGCAAAGCCGAGGATGCGGCTGATAAATGTTGCTACAGACATGAGGCCGGCTGCCTTGGCTATTTTGCCTTTTGCGTCCATATCAGCGCTCATTATAGCAAATGGGCGTATTTTTCCGTCCCCATATATTGCAAATCTTGAATAATCCCATTAAAATTCGGCATGTCTGTTTTAACGAAGATCGTTGACAGGAAAAAAGAGCGCCTCAGCGCAGAAAAAGCCAGGGTACCGATGGCAGAACTCAGGGCGATTTCGCGGGAGTTACCGGCCCCGCTCGATTTCAGGGGTGCGCTGGCACGAGGAGACGGGCCTATACGGCTTATTGCTGAAGTGAAGAAGGCCTCGCCGTCAAAGGGACTTATACGGAATGACTTCGACCACAAAAAGATCGCCTCTGTCTATAAAGAAAAAAAAGTGGATGCGATCTCAGTACTTACCGAGGAGGATTTCTTCCAGGGCAGCCTTGGGTTCCTTGCTGATGTAAAAAAGATTGCAGCACTGCCGGTGCTGAGAAAAGATTTTATCGTTGACGAATATCAGATCATTGAGGCAAGGGCGCACCATGCCGATGCTTTTCTGCTGATCGCGGCAATACTTGATGTCGGGCAGGCACAGGAATATCTTCACATGGCAAAAGAACTTGGCATGGCGGCGCTGTTCGAGGTACATGACCGCGAGGAGCTTGAAATGGCCTTCGAAATAGATGCGCCGATCATCGGGATCAACAATAGAAACCTTAAGACGCTCCGGATTGATCTTTCAACAACGTTTGATCTGAAGCGGACCATCCCGCGTGACAGAATCATCGTGAGCGAGAGCGGAATCCGGAGTCGTGACGATGTCGTAAGTCTTGAAAAGGCCGGGGTTGATGCGATGCTGATCGGCACGTCGTTCATGGAATCCCAGGACATTGCCAGAAAGATAGATGAACTGAGAGGCACAGCATAAAAAGAGAAGGGCTTGTGCTAAAATAAGCCCTACAACGCATTGTTGCATACATCCGATCGGAGGTAGCTTATGCAGGAGACAAAAGTAGTGCTTCCCGACAGGGAAATACCGAAGCAGTGGTACAACATCATGGCTGATATGCCGAATCTTCCGAAACCACCATTGCATCCCGGGACAAAACAGCCGGTAGGACCTCAGGACCTAAGCCCGATCTTCCCCATGGCGCTCATCGAGCAGGAAGTCTCAACACAGAGGTGGATCGATATCCCTGAAGAGGTCATGAACATATACAGTCTCTGGAGGCCGTCACCCCTGTATCGGGCTCACCGGCTCGAGGCAGCGCTCGGAACGCCCGCTAAAATCTATTATAAATATGAAGGCGTGAGCCCGGCAGGCAGCCATAAGCCGAACACCTCGATCCCGCAGGCGTACTATAACAAGCAGGCGGGCATCCGGCGGATAGCTACTGAGACCGGAGCGGGCCAGTGGGGGTCGTCGATGGCGCTTGCCGGCACCATGTTCGGTCTTGAGGTCACGGTGTACATGGTCAAGGTCAGCTATAACCAGAAGCCTTACAGAAGGATTGCCATGGAGACATGGGGAGCGACCGTGCATCCGAGTCCTTCCACCTTAACAAACTCCGGCAGGAAGATACTTGAGATGGACCCGGACAGCCCCGGAAGCCTCGGCATTGCCATCTCTGAGGCGGTAGAGGACGCGGCAACCCATGATGACACCAACTACGCGCTCGGTTCCGTGCTCAACCACGTTATCCTGCACCAGACGGTGATCGGAATTGAGGCGAAGAAACAGTTCGAAATGGTCGGGGACTATCCTGACATTATTGTGGGCTGTTGCGGCGGAGGAAGCAATCTGGGAGGAGTGTCCTTCCCGTTCCTTCATGACAAGATAAACGGAAAGCAACTGAGAGTTATTGCCGTAGAACCGACTTCCTGTCCGACGCTAACCAAAGGGGAGTTCAGATATGACTTTGGCGACACGGCCGGACTGACGCCTCTTATGATGATGTATACCTTGGGCCATGATTTTATGCCTCCCGGTATTCATGCAGGCGGACTAAGGTATCATGCGGACTCGCCGCTGGTATGCCAGCTGTATCATGACAAACTGATCGAAGCAGTTGCGTATGGACAGACGGCATGTTTTGAAGCGGCCATCACTTTTGCGAAGAGTGAGGGCATTATTCCTGCGCCTGAAAGCTCGCATGCGATCAGGGGGGCGATCGATGAGGCGCTCAAGGCAAAAGAAGAGGGAATGCAGAAGACGATCTTTTTCAACCTGAGCGGCCACGGGTACCTTGACCTGACTGCATATGCGGATTATCTTGCAGGTAAGCTGGAAGACTATGCATATCCTGAGGAAATGATCAAGGAAGCGCTCAAAAAGCTGCCGGTAGTATGATCGGAGAGGGACAGATCCTATGATGTAACACAAGGGACAAGCGGCCATCCTTTTGTCCCTTTCCGTTTTGCAGGGAGGTGAGTATTGTGGTCAGGGTCAAGATCTGCGGAATAACAACCCTTGACGACGCCGCGGTTGCGGTGGAGGGCGGGGCTGATGCTCTTGGCTTTGTCTTCTTCAAGGGAAGCCCGCGGTACGTTACTCCGGAACAGGCTTTTTCAATCATCCGGGAGCTGCCTTCTTTTGTTACGGTGGTCGGCGTTTTTGTCGATGAGAAACCGCAGGAAATGGAACGGATAGCGTCGGAGGCGTGTCTCGATATTATTCAGCTTCACGGGGATGAACAACCCGAAGCATGTCGGATGGCGCGAAGAATGGTAAAAGCGATACGGGTGAAATCAATAGATAGCCTTGAACCTCTCAAATATTTCCGCGATAGAGTTTCGGCATTTCTTCTTGATGCGTACTCACCTGATGCTCTTGGCGGGACCGGTCTTAAGTTCAACTGGGATATTGCCGTTGAGGCCAAACAGTTCGGACGGATTATCCTTGCCGGGGGGCTCACGCCCGATAACATTCAGCAGGCGGTTCGTCATGTAAGACCGTATGGCGTTGACGTGAGCAGTGGGGTCGAGCGGCGCAAGGGCAGGAAGGACCATCAAAAGGTCAAGCTCTTTATTGAAAGGGCAAAAACAGCGCTGGATTAATGATTGAATCTTGGATGTGACAGGCAAATGATGTTACAACGGTAGCTTCCCTGACATTTTTGCTTTAGTCTTCCCCTTTTTTCCTCCCGCTGAACTTACCCGGATCACTGTCTTGACATTGCCGCGCGGATTGAAGTCGCCAATCACTTCAAGAAATCGCGGTTTCAGCTTTTTTTCAAGATCAGAGAAGATCCTGTTGGTGCTTTCTTCATGAGATGTGTACACATCTCTGAACCCGTTCAGATAAAGCTTGAGGGACTTAAGCTCCACGATCTTCGAGTCGGGAACGTACGTTATGTTCATGGCGGCAAAATCAGGATATCCGGATCGGGGGCAGAGGCAACTGAACTCAGCAAAATTGATAACGATCTCGTAATCCCGCTCCGGGTTAGGATTATCCCATATTTCGAGGCGGGCCTTGCGGATGGATTTTTCGCCGTATTTCATAGGGGAATCTACCATGCATGAAAAGAAATTGTAAAGTGCTCCCTTGACAAAGATAAATTGCTTTTTGTAATTTACTTAAGCAGTTCTGCATGCGTAAAAGAACAATCCCGCGTGATAGGCAGAACCTTCCGCGAATAAAAAACCCTAACGCTTAAACCCGGACGAGGAGTAATGTATGGGAAACATCTCAATTTCCGAACTCAAGGACAAGACTATTGATGAGCTTACCGCTGTTGCCAAGGAACTGAAGGTGGAAGGTGCCTCAGGTCTCAGGAAGCAGGATCTGATCTTCGCCATTCTCCAGGCACAGACCGAAAAGACCGGAAACGTCTTTTCAGCTGGCGTTCTTGAGATACTTCCTGACGGGTTCGGATTTCTCAGATCTCCTGACTACAGCTATCTTCCGGGGCCTGACGATATCTACGTATCTCCTTCTCAGATCAGGCGTTTCAATCTCAGGACCGGGGATCTTATCTCAGGGCAGATCAGGCCGCCCAAAGAATCCGAGCGGTATTTCGCCCTGCTCAAGGTAGAGGCGATCAATCATGAATCTCCCGAAGAGAATGTCAATCGGCCGCTTTTTGATAACCTCATCCCCTATTATCCGACCGAAAGAATAAGGCTTGAGTATGATCCGACCGATTATTCGACTCGGGTCATGGATCTTATCACCCCCACCGGCATGGGACAGAGGGGCATGATCGTTGCTGCCCCGAGGACCGGGAAAACGGTTCTGCTTCAGTCCATAGCCAAGGCTATAAAAAAGAACCATCGGGACATTCACCTGATCATCCTGTTGATCGACGAACGCCCCGAGGAAGTAACTGACTGGAAGCGGCAGGTATCTACGGCCGAGATCATCAGCTCAACGTTCGATGAGCCCCCCCAGCGGCACGTACAGGTCTCGGAAATGGTCATTGAGAGGGCAAAAAGGCTTGTTGAGAGCAAAAAGAATGTCGTTATTCTGCTGGACAGTATTACGAGGCTCGCTCGGGCATATAATGCCATTATGCCTACCAGCGGCAAGGTGCTGTCAGGTGGTCTTGACTCTAATGCGCTTCAACGGCCAAAACGGTTCTTCGGTGCTGCGAGGAACATTGAAAACGGCGGCAGCCTGACGATTATCGCTACAGCGCTGGTCGATACCGGCAGCAGGATGGACGACGTTATTTTTGAAGAGTTCAAGGGTACGGGCAATATGGAACTCCATCTTGACAGAAAGCTTGTGGACAAGAGGATCTTCCCTACGATAGATATCAATGCTTCCGGAACCCGAAAAGAAGAGCTTCTGGTGGAGAAGGACGTTTTGAACAGGATATGGATCCTGCGAAAGGTGCTGAACTCGCTGAGCACAGTCGAGAGCATGGAATTCCTGCTCGGCAAGCTTACCGGTACAAAGAGCAACAAGGATTTCTTTGATATGATGAATAAGTAAGGCTCATGGACGAGCAGAAGCGGGCAAAGAAATTCCTGTTGGGAGGGGCGATTGTCGGCGGGATCATGAGCCTCTCGATATCGTTGATGATGGATATGTTATTTGCCGACTCATTGCAGGGTACCTGGCGGGACGCTATTGCAAAGGACCTGAACACCATTTTTTCCCTCGGCGTTTCATCAGCGAGCATCATCGTCTGCTTGGTCTTTGTGGTCATCCTTGCAATCCTCTCCGCGTTTGGCGCCTTTATGGGATATATCTTTTCCTTTTTTCTGTACAAATTCTTCGGACTCCTGAGCAGGCAATGAGGGAAGGGCGTGTCTGACCGAACACCTTCGTTCATCCGCCTTATAGAAGAGAACAGGAAGGCCATCGTTATCCTGCTCCTGCTGATCTCGATCACCGGGGGCATTCTCGCATACCGGTATTACCGCTATACCCGGGAAGACCCCGATTTCTGCACATCCTGCCATCTCATGCAGGAGGCATTCAAAAGCTGGCAGGAAGGCAAGCACCGTGATTACCCCTGCCAGGTATGCCATACCATGACCCTCCTTGAGCAGAATAAGATGCTTATCTCCTTTGTTGTCAAGGGCACCCAGACGATCAAGCAGAAACATGGAAGGATTTCCCCCTGGGATGCCTGCAGGGCATGTCACGTTTCCGATATTGCTCAGGGGTCCAAGAGCCTGAGCAATTCATATGGCCATGCGCGGCATGTCTTTATGGAGAACATCAGCTGCGGAAAGTGCCACTTCGGCAATCTGCACAGGTTCACTCCGAATGAGAAGGCGTGTGCTGAATGTCACACGGACCGGATGATACATGGCATGGGCATGGAGGGACTTTCCTGTCTGAACTGCCATAACTATGGCGAAAAGTCTCCGAGGATGATCACGAACGAACGATGCCTGAGATGCCACAAGGACCTGGCCGGGAAAAATGTCATGTCATCACTGAAATGCTTTGACTGTCACCACCCGCACGGAAAGATCAAGCCCTCAAGCCAGGACTGCCTGAAAAGTTGTCATGGAAATGAAGCAAAGGTTGGACAGCATAATCTGCATATGACTAAGGCCGGACTGCAGTGTCTTGACTGTCACAAGGCCCACCGATGGACGGTAGGAAACGAGCAGGCCAAGACCCTCTGCAACCGTTGCCACAGGCTGAAGGATCCTGCAACGTTTATTTACTGACGGGAAAACGGCAAATGGCTTATTTTTTAGCCTTGTTCAATATGATACGTTACATTTACTTTCAGATCTTTCCGCAGTGAGTGATAAACAGAACAGTATTTTTCCTGAGAAAGTGAGATTGCCCTGTCAAGTTTCTTGGGGGTGATGTTGTCGCCTCCTATGGTGAGCATCATATCGACTTTTGTGTAATACTGCGGCGGAGTCGGATTTCTCTCCCCGGCTATATCAATCTTGAATTTGGTTATCTTCGCCTTCATTTTCGTAATGAATGACACGACATCGATAGCAAGGCATCCTGCTATGCTCAGCAGAAGGCTTTCCGTCGGAATGCATCCCCACTGTGCTTCTGCATCGAAGTCGAGCTCAAATCCCCGCGGAGTCCTGCCCAGGAATATAAGATCCTTGTCCCAAGTCAGTGTTGCCCTGTTGACCGGGTTGATCTTGCCTTTATAGCCTTCGATGGTCCCTTCAAGTTCGGCTTTTTCTTCTGTGCTCATGTTTCTCCTCCCAATTGTATCGGAAATTATGAACTCAGAAATTATAACAAATGTTGATTCTTTCCTTCTCTCTCTTGTTACTTGCACGAGGAAATTGTGAGAACAGCAGATTCCTGTTGCCCAAAAAAGGCATATAGGGCTATACTTTATGGCACATCCTGCATCTTTTACCTAATTTCCGGAGAGTTTCGAATGCCGTTTTTTGGTGAGGTATTTTCAAGCGAGATCATTAAGAAGACCGTGCTCGATCCCAAGGGCGAGGACCTTGGACGTGTGCGTGATCTTGTGGTCGTTAAAGGGGATCCGCTTCCGAAGGTCACCGCACTGATCATTGAACGCAGGAAGAAGCCTTTTTATCTCGCCTGGCAGGATCTCAATCTCTTCAATAAGAAGATCATATCATCACGGATCTACGCAGAAAGCCTGCGGACCTACGAGACAAAAGAGGATGATCTCCTCATTCTCAGGGACATCCTCGACAAGCAGATCGTTGACGCCAACGGCGCCAAGGTCGTCAGGGTGAATGACATTAAGCTGGAAGGGTACAATGACGATGCGGTGCTCATTGCGGTTGATGTCGGCATGAGGGGCATCCTTAGAAGGCTCGGCATCGAACGAGGGGGCGAGGACATTGCGAAGCTCTTCAAAAAGAGTCTCCCCTTTACACTCATCAGCTGGGATTATCTGCAGCCTCTTGAGCCGAAGCTGACCGAAATATCGCTCACAATCCCCCGGCAGATGCTCTCAGAACTCCATCCTGCTGACATAGCGGACATTATTAGCAGCGTTTCACAAAAAGATGGTGCGAGCTTCTTCAACAATCTAGATATCGAGACCGCTGCGGAGGCTCTTTCAGAGCTGAAGCCCGAGATGCAGGCGGACATCATCAGTGCCATGGATACTGAGAAGGCGGCAGATATCATCGAGGAGATGGAGCCGGACGAGGCTGCCGATGTCCTGAGTGATCTGCCGACCGAACGGGCAAAAGAGATCCTTGAGCATATTGAGAAGGAAGAGGCCGAGGACATTCAGGAACTGCTCGGTCATGAAGAAGATACGGCCGGCGGCATCATGACAACGGAGTTCCTGAGCTATCTTCCTGACACGACAGTGGAACAGGCAGCCGATCTTTTTAAGACAGAGGCAAAAGAGGCCGAGAATGTCTATTACATTTATGTTGTGGACAAGGAGGAGAAGCTGCGGGGTGTCGTATCCCTTCGGGAGCTGCTCATAGCTGAGCACGACTGCCATCTCGCCGACATCATGGAGACGAACCTCAAAACAGTAGCCCCGGGCGAGGACGAGATGGAAGCTGCAGAGATCATTTCAAAGTACAATCTGCTTGCGCTGCCGGTTGTGGATGAGAACGGGTATATGCACGGCATCATTACCGTTGACGACATCATAGACATTCTCTTGCCGCCCGAGGCAAAGAGGAAGAGGAGAAGGGTGTGAAGTACGGGAAGAATATCCTTTTTTTCCTCAGTGTTATGGGGCCGGGCATCATTACTGCTAACATCGACAATGACGCAAGCGGCATTACCACCTATTCAGTGGCCGGAGCGAGGTTTGGTTATACGCTTCTGTGGACGCTGATTCCAACGACCATAGCGCTGGTGGTCATCCAGGAAATGATTGCGCGCATGGGTGTCATAACGGGGAAAGGACTTTCTGATCTTATTCGTGAACATTTCGGTGTCAAGACCGCGTTTTTTATGATGCTCGGACTTTTTGTCGCCAATTTCGGCAATACGGTCGCGAACCTCGCCGGCTGGGCAGCGAGCATGGAGATCCTCGGGCTCAGCAAGTTTGTCATGGTACCGATAGGGGCGATCTCCATCTGGATCCTTGTCACGAAGGGGAGCTATCGCTCTGTCGAAAAGATCCTTCTTTTCGCATGTCTTCTTTATTTCGGATATGTTATCTCCGGCCTTATGGCCAAGCCTGAATGGGGTCCGGTATTGAAAGCTGCAGTTGTTCCCCAGATGCAATGGGATTCCGAATATATCATGCTGAGCATTGCGATCATAGGGACGACGATAACACCCTGGATGCAGTTCTATCTTCAGTCATCGATCGTGGAAAAAGGCATCAAGAAAGATCAGTACAAGGCGTCACGCCTTGACGTGATCATCGGGTGTTCGATCACGGACATCATCAGCTTTTTCATTATCGTTACCTGCGGCGCACTGCTGTTTCCTCACGGTATACGGGTGAATGAGGCGTCGGAGGCGGCTCTTGCTCTCAAGCCACTTGCTGGGGACTATGCATATCTCATCTTTTCTCTGAGCCTTGCGAATGCGTCCCTGCTCGGAGCCATCATTGTCCCGCTGGCAACCGCCTATTATGTCTGCGAAGCGATGGGATGGGAGGCGGGCATCAACAAGACCTTCAAGGAGGCGCCGCAATTCATGTGGATCTATACGATGACGATCGTGCTTGCTTCGTTTGTTATCATGATCCCCGGTGCGCCGCTGGTCCTGCTGATGGTACTGTCTGCAGTGGTCAACGGCCTGCTGCTTCCCTTTGTGCTTATTTATGCCCTTCTCCTAGTCAACAATAGGAAGCTCATGGGAGAATATACGAATTCGAGAACGTACAACTACATCTCATGGGCCACAGTCGTCACGATTATTGTCCTGACATCGTTCCTGGTCGTCTCGACGCTTATGCCGCTTAAAGGATAGCAGATTCAGCATCGAGTCGCATTTTTGGTTTATAATACAATCTCACCGGAGAAATCGTGATACCGACCATAGAGTGGAAAGATAATAGGGTTTTCATGCTTGACCAGAGCAGGCTGCCGATCGACGTGGTCTACGTCGAATGCCGGGATTACCTGAAGGTGGCAGAGGGCATCAAAAAGCTCTGGATACGCGGTGCGCCGGCAATCGGCATTGCAACTGCAATGGGCATAGCTCTCGCCGCTCAGGAGATATCGGCAGGAGATCCCCTTAAATTCGGGCAGAAGCTTGAGCCGGTGTTCGGTTCGTTCATTGCATCCCGTCCTACCGCGGTCAATATACAATGGGCGGTCGACAGGATCCGGGGCCTGCTGCGGAAGTGGAAAGACGAGACGGTGCCGGCGCTCAAGGCGATGCTCATTGAAGAGGCGCAGAAGATCCTTGCAGAAGACATTGAAGCTAACAAAGCGATTGGAAGATGGGGCGCGCAGTTCATCCGGGACGGTGATACCATCCTGACCCATTGCAATGCGGGTTCGCTTGCAACAGGCGGGTATGGCACTGCCACGGCCCCGATGCTTATCGCACAAGAGGAGGGAAAGAAATTCCAGGTCATTGCCGATGAGACCAGGCCTGTGCTCCAGGGTGCACGGCTTACCTCATGGGAGCTCATGCAGGCGGGCATCCCGGTCACGCTCATTACGGACAATACAGCTGGAGCGCTGATGAAAAGAGGAGAGATAACGCTCGCGGTTGTCGGCACGGACAGAACGGTCATGAACGGAGACGTCGCGAACAAGATAGGGACGTACACAGTTGCCGTGCTTTGCAAGGAACACGGCATTCCTTTTTATGTGGCCGCTCCGATGAGCAGCATCGATTTTTCTATCCCTTCCGGCGACCTTATTCCCATTGAGGAGCGTTCTGCCGAGGAGGTCACACATATCGGTACCTGCAGGATAGCGCCAGAGGGCGTGAAGGTTCGAAACCTGGCGTTTGATGTGACTCCTGCTGCATATGTAACCGCGATCATCACCGAAAAAGGGGCCTTCAGACCCGGGGACCTAACGAGGCTCGCCAGCAGTGATACTGATCTTGATGCGATCAGGATCACCGCAGGGCGATAAGGACTTGACTTGACACCAAAAGAGACGCTGCCCTATCATCAGACAATGAATCTCCAGGAAGTGCTCGCCTCCTATGAGGACAGGCTCCACCGCGTGGAACTCAGGATCAAAGAACTCTTCAGGAACAAGGTCCCTTTTATTCCCCTGATAGGCGATTATATCATTTCGAGCGGTGGCAAGAGGCTTCGGCCCCTATTCCACCTCATATCTGCCGATTTGGCAGGGTATGAGGGCGACGCCAGCATCAATATCGCAAGCATTATTGAGTCGATCCATACGGCATCTCTGCTTCATGACGATGTTGTAGACATGGCAGAGGTGAGGAGGGGAAAGGCCTCAGCGAATGCACTCTGGGGAAACCAGGTCGTGGTGCTGGTCGGGGACTTTCTGTATTCCAACGCACTTCGTGAAGCGGTTCTCCTGAAGAACCAGAAGATCATGGAAGCGCTCTCTGCAGCGACCACACGCATGACAGAAGGGGAGTTGCTCCAGCTGAACAAAGTTGGGGATCCGGATATTTCCGAGGCTGAATATATCGATATTATTTCCGCGAAAACGGGAGCTCTTATATCTGCAGCGTGCAGGACAGGCGCTGTCCTCGGCGGACTGCCTGAGGAAAAGGAACAGGCACTGGCCGACTTCGGCATGAAGATCGGCATCGTGTTTCAGATGGCGGACGACATCCTGGACTATATGGCAGAAGAACATGAGCTTGGCAAAAAGCTCTGCAAGGACCTCGAAGAGGGGAAGATAACGCTTCCGCTTCTTCTGCTCCTCTCTGAGGCGGATGAAAATGACAAAGCAGAGGTTCGAAGCATCATCAGGGATTTTTCGGAAAGCGGGCTTGAGCGGATAATGGGTCTTCTGAAGAAGTATCGTTCGATTGACGCTTCGGTCGCCAAAGCAAAAAAAATGACGGAAGAGGCGAGGGCCGACCTGGCGTCATTTCCCCAGGGGCGCGCAAAAGATGCGCTTCTGGCCATCGCGGACTATTCCCTGCGCCGGGAGAAATAATGCATCCGATCGTGGATCTCGCGAAAAAGAGCATTGAGGAGTTTCTCAGGAGCGGGAAAAAGATCTCTCCGCCAAAGGAACTCTCCCCGGAACTTACAGCAAGGGCAGGCGTTTTTGTAAGCATTAAAAAGCACGGCAACCTGAGGGGGTGCATCGGGACGTTTCAGCCCTGCACCCCCTCTGTTGCCGAAGAGACCATCCAGAATGCTATCGCTGCAGCAACGCAGGACCCGCGGTTTAATGCAGTGACCGAAGACGAACTCGACGCCATCTCATATTCCGTTGATGTTCTTTCGTCGCCTGAAAGAATATCGTCGATACGCGACCTCGATCCGAAGAAATACGGGATAATTGTTGTCCAGGGCATGAAAAAGGGGCTGCTTTTGCCTGATCTGGAAGGGGTTGATACTGCTGAGGAGCAGCTCAGGATAGCAAAGACAAAGGCAGGCATCTGGTCGGACGATCAACTGGAGATGTTCAGATTTGTCGTGACGCGATATCGATAATGACGGCTCACCAGGGGAGTAGGGCGTGAAGCCGGGGGATTTGCAGGTTGTTGGAAGATATCTGGCGATTGTTGCGCTGCTTGCAGTAGTCTGTCTTGAGGGTTACTATATCATGGTGCTCAGGGGCACGATACAGAGGCAGACGGAGGATCTCAGAAATATATCGGTTCAACTGCAGCTTCTCAAGAGTGAGCGGGATAGCCTCAATGAAGAGATCTCATCGGTAAGGAACCGAGCAGAAGGGGAGGGGCATGGAGATACCGTTAAGCGGTAATATCAAAGACACTACGCTCGTGAAACTCCTGGTGTACCTGAACAGGGGCAGGAAGACCGGCACTCTATCGCTCACGACAGCGGCGCTTACCAAAAAAATATATTTTGACGTAGGGGATGTCATCTTTGCATCTTCAACCTTCGAAGACGACCGGCTCGGAGAAATGCTTCTCAAGGCGGGGAAGATTTCGGTCGAACAATACGATAAATCCGTCGAGATATTGAAGGCATCCAAGGACAAACGGCTGGGAGCCATACTCGTCGAGCTCGGATATCTCACACCGAAAGATCTCTTTTGGGGCGTCAAGTATCAGGTAAGGGAGATCATCCACAGTATGTTCCTCGTTGAGGAGGGGGAGTACGCTTTTCTCGAAGGGGAGCTTCCTACCCAGGAGGTCATTACCCTCAAAAACAGCATCGGCAACCTGATCTATGCAGGGGTGAACAAGATCGTGAATTGGACCCGCATCAGGAACGAGATGCCGCATACTGATTCCGTGCTCAGACTGGGCGAGGATCCCCTGAGCCTGTTCCAAGACATCGAACTGAGCCAGCAGGACAAGAAGATACTTTCCCTCGTAGACGGGACAAGGACCATCAAGCAGATCGTCGACAGCTCGTGGATGGGCTCGTTCGAGGCACTGAAAGTCTTATATGTGCTCTGGGCCATCGGTATGGTCGAAGAGATGAATCACGGGAAGAATCTTTTTTCCCCGGCGGACGATAAGGTCAAGGAAGAAGGTACCGTTTCCCTCAGCGACATTCTTACGCCCTATACCGCGGAGGAGGAGATGTTGCTTAAAAAAGTCGACGATATCTTCACGCGGCTCAACAGCATGACCGCGATGGAACTGCTTGAGGTGAATGAGAAGTCTGACAGTGAAACCATCAAGAAGAGTTACTACCGTCTTGCAAAGGAATTTCATCCTGACCGGTATTTCAGTTCCGATGACAGTTCGATCAAAACGAAGCTGACGGCAATTTTTGATGCACTTACCAAGGCCTACAATACTCTGAAGGACGAAAAGAGCCGTACGCAATATGTTGCATCGCTCCGTGCGCCGAAACAGCAGGAGGCAGAGGATTCGGAGGCGCGTGCTGCGGAACAATACCGTGCAGGCATCGCTGAATTCAAGAAAGGGGACTTCTGGGGTTCAATCGAGAAGTTCAAGTGGGCGGCAAAACTTGCCCCGAAAAATGCCGTATATCTTAACTACTTGTCTCTCGCCTATTCAAAGGTCCCGGGGCGTGTCAAGGAGGCTGAAGAAGCCCTCCTGGCAGCACTAAAGATCGAGCCGTTCAATGCAGAGTTCCATTCCCATCTCGGGCTTGTCTACATGAAGGCCGGTCTTAAGAAGAGGGCGCACACGTCTTTTCAGAAAGCGCTCAAGATTGACCCGGAAAATGAGAAGGCCAAAAAAGGGCTGATGCAGACACAATAACGGCTGGCATCATGAGGCACCGGAACGCCTGAACGGCCCGCTTTTCCCTCCGGTCTTTTCAATAAGCATTACATCCGAGATGACCATTCCCTTGTCAACAGCCTTGCACATGTCGTAGATCGTTAATGCAGCAGCCGAGACCGCGGTTAAGGCTTCCATTTCGACCCCGGTCTGGCCAGTGACCTTGACACGCGACTCTATAGAGATACTCTCGCTGACCTCATCGATGACAAAGTCGATACTGACGGATGCGATCGGCAGGGGATGGCAAAGAGGTATCAGTTCGGGAGTTCTTTTCGCAGCCATGATAGCAGCGATACGGGCAGTGCCGAGTACGTCTCCCTTGGCGATCTGATTAGCCCGGATGAGTGCAAGAGTGGTCTTTTTCATGGAGATGGAGCCGCGTGCAACAGCTTCACGTCGCGTCGCGGTCTTTCCCGAAACATCCACCATGCGTGCCTTGCCGCTTTTGTCCAGATGACTGAGTTTTTTCATCCGCCGATCCGTGACATGTATCTCTTGACCGCGTGAGATGCGAGTTGTTCAGAGCCGGACAAAGGGAGCGAATTGCCCAGTGTATGTCCTTTTGGTTTGACCTCGATCGAAAGTCTGAGAAGCCGTTCAATTTCATCGTCCGCCGCACCTGCTCGGATCGCCGAGCGGATATCGATTTCTGTCTCGGAAAAGAGGCAAGGGCGGAGTTTTCCGTCGGCTGTCAGCCTCAGGCGGTTGCAGTCCCCGCAGTAGTGATGCGAAAGAGCGCTGATAAACCCCAAGACGCCTTTTGCTCTATGGATGCGGTAATATTTTGAAGGCCCGTTCTTTCTCATCCGGACCGGTGACAAGGAGCCCAGTGTCTCGATGATGCGCCGTATCTCGTCGGTGTTCACATATTTCCCCGCATCCCAAAAGTTGATCGAACCGACCGGCATGCATTCGATGAAACGCACGTGGCGATCTGTATCGATCGTGATTCTCGCAAAGTCGAGGATCTCGTCTTCATTCAGCCCGCGCATCGGCACCATGTTGATCTTGAGGGGTTTGAGCCCGGCCTTTTCAGCTGCCTGAACCCCTCGTAAAACAGCCTCGAGATCGCCGCCGCGTGTTATTTCCCTGTACCGATCGGGCCTGAGTGAATCAATGCTGACATTCACTCTGTCGAGTCCCGCGTCGGCAAGGGTCCTGGCATGCTGCCCGAGCAGAATCCCGTTTGTTGTGAGGCTGAGATCATCGATCCCCGGAATGGCCCTGAGCGATGAAATGAGGAATGCAAGATTTTTTCTGACCAGGGGTTCCCCCCCTGTCAGACGTATCTTTCTTACCCCGAGTCGAACGGCAACCGCGGCGACCCTGATAATCTCCTCATAACTGAGGATATCAGAATGCCGCACCGGAGCAATTCCGTCAGAAGGCATGCAGTAGATGCACCTCAAGTTGCACTTATCGGTGACTGATATGCGCAGGTAATCAATTACGCGCGCGTAGCTGTCCTGCAAGGGACTCATTTCTTCTTCGGAGACTTCTTCTCCAGCTCAGCTATTTTTTTCTTGGCTAGTTCGGCATCCTTGGAGCCGGCATACTTCTCGATAAGCTTATGCAGAATGATCCTGCCGGTTTTGAGATCGCCTATTTCAATAAAGGCAAACCCTTGCTTGAGCATGCCGCCGCTTGCCTTGTCGCTGTTCGGGTATTTCTTGAGCAGAGTTTCATAGGACAGTATGGCACTCTCGAAATCCTTGTCTGCGTAATACGACTCTGCGACCCAGAATTGTGCGTTGTCAGCGAGATCCGATTTCGGATATTCCTTGATAAATGCCTCGAACTTCGTTCTGGATTCCTTATATTTTTTATCCTTAAAGAGTTGATACGCCGTATCGTACGCCGCGGTCATGCTGTCTGCAGGAGTTTCAGCCCTGGCATCCTTGGAAGCGGCCCCGACCTTCGCAGTTTCCGTTGCCTGCTCGGCTGCTCCGGGGGTCTCAGAAGGCTGCCCTTTGGACGTGGTCTGTCCTTCAAGGACTGCAAGCCTGTCCTTCAGTGATTTTACCTGCGCTTCCAGCGCCGCTATCTGGGACTTCAGCAGGTCACGTTCGGAAGCCGTTTCCTTGAACGTCTTTTCCGTGAAATACCTGCTTTCATCGAATCGGCCCCTCAGTTCCTGAAGACCGCGCGAATTTTCGTTTACTCTTGCAAGGATATCCGTCTGGCTTTCACGGATCGACATAAGGGTGTCTTCTTTTACCACACCGGTCGTTTTTTCCTTGACCGTGTCGACGTCCTTCCTGGTTTCGCTTGAGGAGCGCTGAAGTTCCCGGACATCGCTTCTGAGGCGGTCGAAGTCATTTGTCGAAACGCAGGCCGGCAGAAGCAGGGCGATAATGAAGAGTGCGGTCCTCCTCACGACTTATTTGCCCACCTTGGTGAGAATAACGAAATGTGCCCGCCTGTTCTTTGCCCAGCACTCCTCAGTCTGTTCAGTGCAGACAGGCCGTTCTTCACCGTAACTGATTATATCGATTCTCTCGGACGATACACCGAGGCTCACCAGATAGTCCTTTACGGACTTTGCCCTGCGGTCACCGAGTGCGAGGTTGTATTCGTTCGTGCCGCGCTCATCGCAGTGTCCTTCGATGGAAAGACGGGCCGACAGATTCTTTGCCATCCAAGCCGATACTGACTGCAGAACCGATTTATAACTGTCTGCAACGGCATATTTGTCGTAGTCGAACAGAATGTCGGCAAACATGCTTTCTTTGCTTTCCACGTATTGAGCACCCTTGTCTTTCACATCAACAGACTCGATCTTGGAGTCGATCTTTTTTTCGGTGACCTTCTCCATGTCCTTGTCCTTCTTTTCCATGGTTTGCGGTTGTGTTGGCTGTGTTGTCTCGGGCTGGACAGCTGCCTTTTTCTGGCAGGCGGCAAGGCCAAATGCAAACAGCAGTGCCAAGGTCAATGCGATTACATGCTTCCCTGATTTCATTACGTCCTCCTTATGATTGTGGTTAGTTTGGTGACCATCGAGGGCCATAGGAACGTAGTCCCTGGGGGCTGATCCTTTTCTGTGCTTCACCATTTGCCCGCATAATATAGACCCCTCGTGTTCTTTCTCTGTCTGACGAGAATGTGATGAATCTGCCGTCAGGAGAGAACGACGGGTCCTCATTGTTGCCGGTATCGGTCAGCTGAACAAGGTCATTCCCGTCAGGCTTGATGATGCATATCTGATTCTTCCCCTTCCTGCAGGAGAATACGATTCTGTCACCGGAAGGCGACCAGCTGGGAGACGTGTTGTACGAGCCTTCAAAGGTCACACGTCTGATATCATTTCCGTCTGAGCGCATGATGTAGATCTGGGGGGACCCCCCGCGATCAGACACAAATGCTATGCGGGTGCCGTCTGGCGAGACAGAGGGAGAGACTTCGATTCCCTGCGTGCGGGTCAGTTTGCGGGTTGAACGGTCCTTGAGGGACATGACGTATATGTCAGGGGTCCCATCCTGTGTCGAAGAAAAGGTGATCGCGTCGCCTCTCGGAAAAAAATCTCCGGCCATGTTAGTGCCTTTTGACGCAAATATCTTTTTTTCGGACATTTTTCCAAAGTCTAGCAAATAGACCCCCCATTGTCTACTCCGCTCTGATGAGTAGATCATCTTTGATCCGTCAGCAGCCCATCGCGGCGTTAAGACAAGCGTGCCTTTCAGTCCGAGTTTTCTTGTCCGATGCCCATCCCAGTCCATGATGTAGATGCCTTTTTCTCCATCATCTTCCGCAACAAAGGCGATTCTGGTGCGGAAGATTCCGGGCATATTGGTAAACGCCTGGTATATATCGTTCGAGATCGTATGCGCGAGCTGGCGCACAAGTTCGCGTGTTGACTGATACTGCCGGCTCAGGATCTCCCTGCCCTCGAGCACATCATACAGCACGACTTCCACGGCAAGACCGTTATTTTTTTCCTGAGCAGTCCCTTTTATCACAGCCTCGATCCCCAGAGGTCTCCAGTTCTGCGGGCTGAATTTCCCCGCTGCCGGCTCAATATATGATGCCTTGTCAATGCACATGAAAAGACCGGTGAAGGTCAGATCATCGCGTATGATCTCAGCGATTTCTTTTCCTGAAGGCCCCTGCAGGTCATAAATTGCTATCGGGAGTTTTTTTGCGGAGGGGGAGGATATGTCGATATAGACCTTGGCGAACGCATTTGTGAGAAGTGATGCGTGCAGCGGAACCACGAGAAGAACGAGAAGAATCGCTTTGCCCAATGCAGCAGATGTTGGACGCCGTCCCCTTTGTCTATTGTCGATTGTTTCTTGTCCGGCACGTATTCTTTTCATGGGTAGAACCTCATGCCGATCTCCATCTCATACGGCGGAGGGGCAACAGGCGATGCCTTGGCGATGGCACGCAAGGCTGATCTGTCAAACAGGGTGTTCCCGGATTTTTTTTCGATTCCCTGTACGGACAGGGAGCCGTCTTTTGCTATCTTCACGGCGACGACCGCCTCAAGGTTCTTGTCTCCTGTATCCGGATAAACCCACTCCTGCCAGATCTGCTGGGTTATTTTTGCGTAGTAGCTGTCGAAGAGCGTCCCCTGAGATCGACCGCCTCCGGCTTTCTGTGCGGCAGGGCTGCTCTGCAGCTTTCCCTCGCTGCCCTTTATCGAGAGGACCTTTGTCCTCAACCCGACAATGCGTTCGACGTTCTTCTTTGCCTTCAGCTCAGAGAGGCGGTCTTCTACGCGTTTCTGGTCCGCCCGGGTATCTTTAACTGTCGCCTCTTTCTGTTCTGTTGGCTGTTTTATTGGTTCCACTGCCTTCTTCTCTGAAGTGTCCTTGGCTGTGGTGTTCTCTGTTACGCTCCCTTTGGACGAGATCGCCGGACCGACAAGACTGACAACATACGGAGACGGTATGACGATCGAGTTGGACTGCCTCAGAACCAGTGCGGCCACGAAAAAAAAGGTCAGGTGAAGGGCTGCGGAAAGGGCAGTTGTCTTCTGAAGGCTCGGTCCCTTCATCTCAGGTCGAGCTTGGGCTCAGTGACCATCCCAAGCTTTTCTATTCCTGCCTCCTTGATCTCGCCCATCACCTCGACAACAAGCCCGTATGGAACGTCCTTGTCAGCCTTGAGGAAAACATTCGGATTCAGCCTGCTGATCGCCTCGAGCTTCCGTCTCATCTCCTGCATGCTGATCGGTGTATCGTTCATATATATAGTTCTGTCCCGCTTTATGACCAGGGATATCCGTTCATCAGTAGGGAGGTCTTTGCCTTTTGCCTTTGGAAGGTTTACGTCGACACCCTGCTGAAGGAGGGGGGCCGTGACCATGAAGATGACAAGAAGCACGAGCATAACGTCGACAAAGGGCGTCACGTTGATCTCTGAAAGAACGGTCCTGTTTCTCGTTGTCTTCATTCTGCCGTTTTGGTGAAAAGCTCAAGAAGGTCTTCGGAGAAGTCCTCCATTTCGATGATCATCTTCCGGGACATGCTGAGATAATAATTATATGCGATGACCGCGGGTATCGCAGCAGCAAGTCCGACTGCCGTGGCAATCAGCGCTTCGGCAATGCCCGGCGCCACGACGGCAAGCGACGCAGAACCCGCGGCCCCGATGCCGTGGAATGCGTTCATAATGCCCCAGACCGTGCCGAACAGGCCGATGAAGGGTGCGGTAGATCCCGTCGTGGCAAGAAAATTCAGATATTTTTCGAGCTTGACCGATTCAAGGGTCTCATATCTTCTGAGAACCCGCTTCACCTCGTTCTTATCGCGTTTTGCCTCATCGATATAGACAGCTTTGAAGACGTTTGCAATGGGACTGAGTGTCAGGCTCCGCGTCGCCTGGAACAGGGACTTGGGGTCCCGGTTCGTACGGTATGCGCGCTGGAACTGGTCTGATTCCTTGTTTGCCTTTGAAAAATATTTCTGTTTGAAGAATATGATGGCCCAGGAGATGACCGAGAATGTCATGAGGATGAGAAGCACTGCCTTGACGATGTATCCTGCGTTCAGGATCAGTTGTATCACGGAATTATTCATGTATACCCCTTGTGTTCTAAAAGAATTTAATGAATCAGCAGCCAAAAGTCAAATTAACAAATTTTAACTCTTTTTCATCAAATATAACCATCATTAAAAGAAAATGTTTCTGTTATAATAATTTCCCCGGAGAGGTGGCCGAGCGGTTG